>NZ_JBPFDM010000012.1:0-172591 GCF_059414945.1 Arthrobacter sp. SAFR-179 | reverse complement strand
CTGGGCCATCGTTAGCTCCATGAAAACGGGCATAGCCCGCGTCCATCGCCGCACCCGAACACCACGCCGCCGAAGCGGAGGTTTTCAAATGAGGCAACGAATCCGGCTACGCGGAGGTTTTCAATGAGTCAACGCGACCCGTTGACAAGGCCGCCGCGACGGTCTTATGGTTGTATTAATTCGACTCACGAACAAACCTCTCCGGGAAGCAACATCACTCCCCTGCGGTATAGGTTCTCAATTAATTCATTCGGCGAACGAACATTGTGTATCAAAGGAGACCATAATGACCACCACAACCACTTACTCCCGCGCAACGGTGCGCGGTTCCCGACAGGGAGGCTAAGACCATGTCTGCTAAAGGATCTGTCGGATCGCGCATCATCGAACAGGTGGGCGGCATCGAAAACATCACCAACCTGACGCACTGCGCCACCCGGCTGCGCTTCGAGCTCCGCGACTCATCAGTAGTCAATGACGAAGCCGTCGACGCGCTCCCTGAGGTTATGGGCGTCGTGCGGCAGGACGCCCAGCGCTACCAGGTGATCGTCGGCGGCGCGGTCAACCACCTCTACGTCGAGATGACGAGGGAATTCCCCCAGCTCGGCAAGGGCGGCGCCGATACCGACCCCGATGCAATGCGCGAACTCAAGGCCGAACTCCAGGGCCGCGGACCACGAGGTAAGTTCGCCTGGGTCAACTGGTTCTTCGAGTTCCTCGCTGACTCGTTCCGCCCCGTTCTCGGCGCCATGCTCGGAGCCTCGATCTTCATCACGATCATGGCCCTGCTGGCCACCCTGAAGGTCATTCCGGCCTGGAACGCCCCCGGCGTCACACTGGATTCCTCGCTGAGCTTCGTCAACCTCGCCTGGCAGGCCGTCTTCGTGTTCCTGCCCCTCATGGTCGCCTACAACGCCACCAAAAAGGTCGGTGCAGACCCCTGGGTCGGCTTCTCCATCATGGCCGTCATGATGCTCCCGGCCTTCACCCAGCTGGCAGGGGCCGACGCCAAGCTCCCCACTGTGGTCCAGGTCTTCGGCCTGCCCCTGACGATCTTCAACTACAGCTCGCAGGTCTTCCCGCCGCTGCTCATGGCACTGCTGCTCGGACCGCTGTACGCCTTCCTGCGCAAGGTCATCCCCAGCAACCTCCAGGTCATCTTCGTGCCGTTCCTGTCGATGCTCGTCATGATCCCCGTGACCGCCATCGTCCTTGCCCCGTTGGGCGTCTACGCCGGCAGCGGCATCGGGAACCTCTTCGTCACCGTCAACGACTTCTCCCCGCTGATCTTCTCCGTCCTGGTCGGTGCCCTCTACCCGTTCCTCGTGATCACCGGCACGGCATGGTCCGTGGTGCCGATCATGTTCCTGAACATCTCAACCCTCGGCTATGACTTCATCCAGGGCCCCATGGGTGCATGGAACTTCGGCTGCTTTGGCGTAACCGCCGGCGTGCTCCTGATCGCGGCGCGCCGCAAGAACGCCCAAATGGAACAGGTCGCCGGCGGCGCCCTCACCGCAGGGCTGCTCGGCGGTATCTCCGAGCCTTCGCTCTATGGTGTCCACCTCCGCTTCGCAAAGCGGACCATCCCCGCGATCCTTGCCGGCAGCATCACCGGCGCGTTCATCATGGGCCTGGGTGGCGGAGTCACCACCAACGCGTTCCTCTTCACCTCGCTCCTGACCATCCCCGCCTTCAACAACATCCCCCTCTACGCCCTGGGCATCAGCGTCGCATTCATCGTCTCCATGCTGACCATCGCGACGCTCGGCTACGAAGGCCCCAACACCGGAATCTTCGGCCGCAAGTCCAAGGACACCGGCGACCAGGCTCTGGAGACCGCACGTTCCGGACGCCACACCGCCGATGCCGAGCTGCAGGAACTCCGGGCACCGGCAAACGGCACCATCATCGCGCTCTCAGAAGTCCCTGACCCCGTCTTCGCCGGCGGAACCCTGGGCGACGGCTTCGCCGTCGATCCCCAGGACGGCCGCTTCGTCGCGCCAGTATCCGGCAAAGTCGTGACGGTCTTCCCCACCGGTCACGCCTACGGCATCAGGACCGACGACGGCGTGGACGTCCTGCTCCACATCGGCATGGACACCGTCAAGCTCAAGGGCGAAGGCTTCACCACCCACGTAGCCAAGGGCGACCAGGTGACAGCAGGGGACCTGCTCTGCGACGTGGACCTCAACGTCATCAAAGCAGCCGGCTACTCCACCGTGACTCCCGTCGTGATCACCACGAAGAAGGCGGTCGAGGGCCTCTCCATCATCACCGGCCCCGCCGAAGCAGGAACCACCACCGCCGGACGCTACACCCTCACAGCCCCCGTCGCTGTCTGACCACCAGGAGACCGGCGTCGAATTGCCCAGCAGTACGGCGCCGGCCCTGGTCTCCATCCACCCAACCCTCCCGTAGACAGGAAAACCATGACTGAGAACCTCTTCCGGGTCGGCGTCCTCGGCGCCGGCGACATCGCACAGGCCGCGCACTTCCCCGCTGCCCGCAAGTCCAAAGAGATCGAGCTCTACGCAATCTGTGACGCCGCCGATGACCTGCGCGACCGCATGACCCTGATCCACCAGCCCACCACCTCCTTCAACGACTACGACAAAATGCTCAACGACGAGAACGTCGACGCCGTCGTCGTCGCAGTCGCCGACCAGTTCCACGTGCCCCTGGCCATCCGCGCCCTGGAAGCCGGGAAGCACGTACTCGTCGAAAAGCCCATGGGCACCACCGTCGAAGAGTCCGAAGCACTCGTAGCTGCCCAGAAGGCAAGCGGCAAGGTAGTGCTCGTCGGCCACGAGAAGCGCTATGACCCGGGCATTGCCTTCGCCCACGACTTCATCCGCGACGAAATCGGTGAGCTCATCGGCCTCAAGCACTGGTACTGCGACTCGACCTACCGCTACACGGTCACGAACACGATCCGCCCCCTGATCGAGCACAGCGCCGCAGCCCGCCGCCCCGCCGGTGACCCCAAGGCCAACCGCCAGCGCTACTACGTTCTCGGGCACGGCAGCCACCTGCTGGACACCGCCCGCTACCTCGGCGGCCCCATCAACGCCATCCGCGCCCGCCTGTCCACAAAAGCAGACACGTACTGCTGGTTCCTCGACGTTGAATTCGAGAACGGCTGCCTCGGACAGCTTGACCTCACCCTGGCCGTGCGGATGGACTGGTGGGAGGGCTTCCAGGTCTACGGCAGTGAAGGCAGCGTCATCGGCAAGATCCACAACCCCTGGTACCTCAAGGCAGCCGAGGTCCAGGCATTCTCGGCCAAGGACGACATGTACCACCAGCCGATCGGCGCGGACGCGAACGTGTTCCGCCTCCAGCTCGAAGACCTCGCCCAGGCCGCCCGCACCGGATCGACGCCGCGCGGTGCCACCGCCCTGGACGGCCTCGCCAGCGTCCGCGGCATGGTCGCCCTTGCCCGTTCCGTGGAATCCGGCGACTGGGTACGCCTGGCCGATACTGAGGGAGCTGTCTGATGGAGGTCGGAATCTTCGCCAAAACCTTCGAAGCCGCCGGCATCGAGGAGAACATGGCCGCCGTGGCGGCAGCCGGCATCACCGCTGTCCAGTACAACCTCTCCATCGCGGGCATCCCCACCGTCCCGGAAAAAGTGGACGCGGACACGATCGAACGGATCAAGTCCGCTGCCGCTGCCAACAACGTGCGGCTGGCCGCCATCTCGGGCACCTTCAACGCCGCGCACCCGAATCCCGCCGTGCGCAACACCGGCATCAGCCGGTTCGTCGAGCTCGTCCGGGTCTCCGTCGAACTCGGTATCCCCGTGATTACCCTGTGCAGCGGAAGCCGCGACGCAGAGGACATGTGGCGGCACCACCCGGACAACGCAACCCCTGAGGCCTGGGCAGACTCCCGTGACTCCCTCACCCGGCTCGCCGCACTTGCCGAGGACGCCGGCATCGTCGTCGCCGTCGAGCCGGAACACACCAACGTGGTCTCCACCGCCGACCTTGCACGGAAAATGCTGGACGAAATTGGTTCCCCGGCGTTGAAGATCGTCTTCGACGCCGCGAACATCCTGGATACCGAGGACCTGTCCGACACCACCACCGTCCCGGTCATTGAGGCCGCCCTGGAAACCCTCGGCCCGGACATCGCCTTGGCACATGCCAAGGAGCTCGTCCCCGGCCGCCGCGCCCTCGCACCGGGCCAGGGCGCTCTGCCGTGGAAGTCCATCCTCAACGGCCTGGCCAGTGCAGGGTACACGGGAGCCCTGATCATGCACGGCCTGCCCGAGTCCGAAGTCAGCTCAGGCGTGGACTTCCTGCGGCAGCAGCTGGAGGTCACCGTCTAATGCCCGCATTGATTCGGGACGACGGTGCCAGCCTCGAATACCAGGTCGTCCAGCCAGCCGCGCCCTCCCCCGGCCGTCTCCCGTTCATTTTCCAGCACGGAATGGGCGGGGACCGGAACCAGCCCCTCGGATACGTCAAGCAGATCGAGCGGACTACGCTGGTCTGCATGGACGCCCGGGGCCATGGGGACAGCAGCGACATCGTCGAGGACCGGTGCTCCTTCGACGCGTTCGCCGACGATGTGGTGGCTCTGGCGGACGAGCTCGGCTTCGAGGAGTTTATTGCCGGTGGGATATCTCTCGGCGCCGGAACGGCTCTCAATGCGGCGACCCGGTATCCGGACCGGGTGGCCGGGCTGGTCCTCTGTCGTCCGGCCTGGCTTGAACACCGGCAGGCAGAACGCAACACCGCCGCCTATGAGCTGATCGCAGATCTTCTTGAGCAGTACGGGACAGAAGAAGCCCTCAGCCGGCTCATTGCCAGTGAGGTCTATAGCGGCGTTGCATCTGAATCCGCCTCAGCCGCACAGTCCCTCCGCCATCAGGTCACCCGGCCCAAGGCGTCGGTCAACGCGTCCATCCTGCGCCGCTTTCCCACCAGCGCTCCCACATCGAGCCGGGACCAGTGGGCCAGCATCTCAATGCCCACGCTCATCGTCGGACACATGGATGACCCTTTCCACCCGTGGGACATCGCCAAAGCGTACGCCGACGCGATTCCTGCCGCCCGACTGGTGGAGGTGACCAGTAAGGACCGTGATCCTGCCTCGTTCACGGCCGAGGTCGACGCCACGATTTCGGGGTTCGTGGACGGCACCGAGTGGAAGTCAGCATGAAATGACGATCACGGAGGAAGTCCCGGAAGTCCTGGCCATGGATCTGGGTGGCACCCAATTGCGTACTGCCATCTTCAGCGAATCCGCGCAGCTGGAACGCTGGAGCGTCCCGACGCCCAAAGGTGCCGCCGCGGTCGTTGACGAAATGGTCCGCCATATCGAACGAGCCCAGAAGCTCACCTTTGGACACCTGCAGGCGGTCGGCATCAGCGCGCTTGGCCCCGTTGACCCCGTGACCGGGGCCATTCGTGATGCCCCGAACATCGGCGTCTACGATCCGTTTCCGCTGCGCCGAATGCTCCAGGATCGTGTCTCGCTGCCGATTGAAGTCATCAATGACGCGAACGCTGCCACCATCAGCGAATGGCAACTGGGAGCAGGGCGAGGCACCAGAGACTTCTGCTACGTCACCATCAGCACCGGGATCGGTTGCGGAATCATTGCCGGCGGACACCTCATCACCGGGCACCACGGAGCAGCGGGAGAATTCGGCAGAATCATCGTCCGGGCACCCGGGGAAATAGCATCCCGAACCCTCGAAGACTACGCCTCCGGCACCGCCATCGCCGCCCACGCCACAGAACTGCTGGGCACGACTGCCTCCCCCCGCCTCACACATGCAGCGGCAACCCAACCCATCACCGCTCGGCTCGTCGCAGAGCTCGCCGCGGAAGGGGACCCGGCATGTATCAACCTGATGCGCGAAGCAGGCACACGGGTAGGCGTAGCCATCGGCAATCTGGTGAGAGTCCTCGATCCCGAAGTGATAGCAATCGGCGGCGGAGTTGCCCGCGCAGGCGACACCCTCTGGGCTCCGCTCATGAAGGCCTTAGCCGACTCACTCGCCAGAGACGGCTACCCCATCCCCCGCGTAGTGCACGCCGAGCTCAGCGACGACGCCGGACTCCACGGCGCAGCAATTGCTGCACGAAAAGCCAGCGCAACTGCGGGCGCACGCAACCCCGCACTCTAAGAACCGTCAATGGCCGTTGGGACAGGTACAGCAGGCTGCAAGGAGGCACCTGACCTCGCCCGACGATGCACCAAATGAAGGAACAGACGTCGTGAGAATGGTTCTTTGCCTGGCCGACAAGAGAGAGTGGAAACTCGACGAGTTTAACTCCCTTGGGCGTCAGGAAATCGATACCCTACGGTCCGACCTCGTATGCATCGCGTGCGGAGGCAAAGCCTACTTTCGCAGATCCGGACGAAGTGCAGGGCCGACCTTCTGGGCCCGCCATATTGCGGGCTGCAAAGTCGTCAGTCCCAAGTGGAGCGCTTTCCGATACCTCCAATAGCTCACGGCACTTGCGACTGCAGCCTGCGACGTCCAATTGAAGTACACCCAAACCTGACGTCGGGCAATCGTGAAAAGAGCGTCAGAGTAGAGTCACGAAAGCTATTGTCGTACACCGCTACCCGACAGTCTTAGATTCAAACCTGACAACTGCCTCGTTCCGCGGTCTCTTCCGTGGCTGTAGGGACGAACATAGGATTCCGGTCCGTAATTGTTGGTGTGATGGAGAGTCCTGGCGGAGTGCGGCTAGAGAACCGGCCCCTCTCCCGCCATCGTGCAACAGGCTGTTGCGCAATTGTCCAGGGACCGTCTGGACGATTGGATTGCTCGCCACGACCCAGGGACAAATCGCGACCGATTATCGACCACTACTGGTAGTAAGGGGGCTAGCCCATGGTTCCTGTTTTCCAGCCGTCACGCCGTTCCTGAATCAAACTGTCATAGCCTTAGTGTTCGCTTTCCTGGTGCCGTTACGACAGGCGCCCCTATTTCCTTCCTTATTGCCACTTAGTTGCAGAAGTAAGCATGATCGCGGTGGGCGTCTTGCTCGGTACTGTTTGGGTGGCGCACCGCATAGTCAGCACGCTGTTAGTCTTGTTTTATGGCAAAAAAGACAGTCGTGCTGCTGGAAGATGATATTGACGGCTCCGAAGCTAAGGAAACCGTATCTTTCGCTCTCGATGGCAGTGAATACGAAATTGATCTCAACGAGGGACACGCCAATGAGTTGCGCGAAACTCTGGCCCGCTTCACCGGCGCCGGCCGCAAAGTCTCCGGCGGACGAGGCCGTCCGGCGCCCCGTACTAAGTCCTCCCAAGGTGGACCGGACGCCAAAGCGGTACGGATGTGGGCAGCCGAAAATGGCATACCGGTCAACACCCGCGGCCGGATTCAAGCGGAAGTAGTAGAGAAGTACGAAGCCGCTCACTAAAATCAGCAATAGACAAAAATGAGGACCGGAATTGATCCTTGATTTCGGCCCTGATTTTTATACTGCCGCTTACTTAGGAAGGCGGTAAACCTCTATTCAGGCATCGTCCCACCTCCGGAAGTCAAACCAGGGGCGCTTTATTCAGATATTTTGGTGAGCGATCCGGACCCTCGTGCGCCCCGGGTCAAGAATCTTCATGGCGGCTTCGGGCACTCGCGTTTTCAGTCTTTCCAGCTCGGGCCCGCACTGCTCCCTGCTCAGGTACCGTCGTGTTCGCCGCCGGCGATGGCGGTGCCCCCCGATCCTCCGGTTCCCCCCACCTGGGCCATGCATCCGCAAGGACAACTGATCAGGTGTGCGGGCACCTCATGCCCCAAGCGCTCCAGGATGGTGCGGACGCCACGGAACGGCCCGTCCGGGGATTCATCTCATAGCTTTGGCTTTTCCGTTTTCAGTTATCGCCACCGGCGTCCGGTACCGTTCCTTGCTCAAGTGCTGCAGTAATTGCTTCCGGTGATGGCAATGCCGCCTGTTCCTCCGGAGGAAGAGCGTCGTAGGTGTAGGAACTAACGGCGACTGGCTGGGAGGACCCGTCCAATGCGTAGCGGACTGTTGGCTCATGCTTGGAGCCGCACACCAAGATCCCGACCGTAGGGGCCATCCCCGGGAACTTCACCAGATCGTTGACGGCGGCCACGTAGAAATTCAGCTGCCCTAGGTGATCTGGCCTGAATTTGCCTGACTTCAGCTCCACAACGACAAAACGATTGGTCGGTACATGTACCAGGAGAAGGTCAATGTAGAAGTCCTCACCTTGAACATCAAGGTGGAACTGACGGCCATAAAAGGCAAACCCTCGGCCGAACTCAGCCAACGTCTGGGACATCCGCTGGGTCATGGCTTCTTCCATGGCCAGCTCTTCGACTTCCTTAGTCAGTCCGAGGAAGTCGAAGACCAATGGATCCTTGGCTACGCTGCGCGCCAGGGCCGCTCCATCTTCGAAGAGACGTTCTTCGAGATTGTTCGGCGCGGCTCCTGCTCTGCGATGCAATCCAGTCGTGATCTGATGCTCAAGGACTTCCAGCCTCCAGTTGTATTCGCCGGCTCTGTCCGCATACCAATTGCGGATCTCGGGGTCCTTCAGTTTGAGAAGTGCGATGATGTGACCCCAAGGCAGTCCGCCCACCCGGGCTCGATCCGCCGGGTCAGACAAGTTCCAGGCTGCTGCGAACGCCCGCATGTAAAAGAGGTTTGAACGCGAGAAGCCACGCATGTGCGGGAAGGCGGACTTTAGGTCCGCTGCAAGTCGCTGCAGAATCTTCGTCCCCCAAGGCTGGGCTGCTTGACGTTCCAGGATTGTCGACCCAATCTCCCAATACATCTGGACCATGGCATTGCTCGCGGCCTGTTGAGCGCGTAACTGCGCCGAGCTGACGAGTTCCTTGAGGGAAACGAGGATACCGGTGTAGCCGGTGGGAAGTTCAGGTTCGATCTGGGGCACGCCCCCACCTTAGTCGGTGGATCCGACAGGCTCCGGCATGGCCGAGTGCGGAATAGTCCAAAGAACTTTGGACCAATCAGGACCCCTATCCTCTTGAGCCCTTGTCTCCCCCAATAGTCCAGAGAACTCTGGACTATTGGCCGCCAGCCGCTGGGGGCAGGGCATCTCACGACGCCTTCACCGCCACCCAGCTCAGACGACGAGGTTTCGTGCCTCCCTTACCCATTGGTCAAACTCACACGACACACAAGGACTCAGCCAGCCCCGGGGGAAACCGGCGCCCCGTTCGCATACGCGAGCTGGGGTGTAGCTAGGGTCCCTCTCAGGGTCAGACCTCCGGCTCCTCGCCAGTAGAGGGCTGCTGCGGAGTGATGCGTGCCAACAAGCTGTCGTGGGCTTCCTGAAGCGCTTCCGCCCGAGCTTCGGCGGCCGCCGCTCGAGTCGTTGCTGCTGTCGCCACGGACGTTGCTTCCTGTTGGGCTGCACGTGCCTGCTCGAGTTGTTCGATATTCACGGCCAGCTGCCGCTTCAGCTCCTCGATCTGACTCGCCAGCTCTGCCGTGACAGATTCCTTCTCCGCCGTGACGACGTCGAGGTCGGCGACGAGCTCGGCAACCTCCTCGTTCAGCTCCTTCTTCTCTCGGGCCCAAAGCTCTTCGGCAGCTTGGTGCCGTTCATTGGCCACGGAGGACGCTTCCGTCCACACAGCGCCAGCCAGCCGGGCGGCCTGTTCAAGGATGGCCGGAGGCGTTGCAGCGACCTGTCCCCCAGCGGCATGCTTCTCCTCGGTCCATTCTTTCAAATAGCGGGTGGCATCGGCGTTGCTCACGCCTGCGGCTGCACGAACCGTGGACACCGTCGGCCGCCGTTCGACGCTGATTTGCTCGGCGGCAGCAAAAACGCGGTCTTTGACACTAAGGGCCATGGAGGAAAGCCTTTCAAAAACATAAGTAAGCCATAGGAGTAGTAGTAACAAAATTACTACTACTCCTACCGCGCGGCAATATCTCCGCCCCGATACCCCTTCGTTAAACGTCTCCTCGGCGCGGCACTGAGACACCCGCCGGTCCCAAGCAGTGACTTGATGAAACGCGGGCGCCTTCCGCCGAACTTCCGGCCCGGTGTTGTTGTTCGCGGGAGCTGAAGTATGGTACCCCCGGCGACCCACAGCGCCTCAGGGGGTTCCTAGGCCTGCCACTGGGGAGAACGACTGAGGCGAGACAGTGCAGACACTGTCTGCACAAATCCCTTTTCCGCGTCGGCTGACCGCCCGCTCGTACCCGGTTCGACCGTAGGCTACCGTGAGGGGCAGAACCATTGGGGGGGTGGGTGACCGTGGCTCAGGCGAAGGAAGAGGTGCCGCATGCGCGGCGCTCTGCTCCGTACTGGGAGTGGGTGGAGATGTACCGGCGGGGCATTGAGCCGACGAAGATCGCTGGCGTCTGCGGTGCTCCCGTGACTACTGTCCGCTATCACTTACAGGTCGCAGCGAAGGCAGATCCTGGTCTTCGCGGCGAGCATGCCGCGGCCGTGCCGCTTAAGGTCCCGTCCGAGACGGCTTTGCAACGGATGCACGATCTGGTCTCGTTCTTCCGGGTGGAAGGGCGCCTTCCTGCAGCCCATGCGAAATCCTCCACCGAGCAAACCCTGGCCAGCTGGTTGTACCGTCGGCGGCGGGAATCAGCAGCGGGAATCCTCTCCCCCGCCCTTCGCGAAGGCCTGGGTGTCATCCCCGGCTGGGACCAAGCCTCGCCCCGGAAGGCTCAGGACGAGGCCCGGTGGCAGCGGCGGCTGAAGGAAGTAAGAGCGTTCCGTAAGGCCAGTGGTGAATTGCCGCGGCACCAGAAGACCGATGATCCGCTCGAGCGCACCCTCGGGGTGTGGCTGCACGGCCAGCGCATCAACTACAACCACGGCAAGCTTGCACCGGAGAAAAAGTCGCAACTGGATAAAGTGATCCCGGGATGGCGCGAGGGCCGACCGCGCCGCGGTGGCCGCCGCCGCGATTCATAACCGACACACCGAGAGGCACCCGCCTCCGCCACTCCTTTAGCGGTTGGAGGCCTCCGCGTGCCGGCCCATGATGCGCCCCTGTTTTTTGTGGGCCGTCGGTGCGCTGCTACTCGGGCCGCGATGGTCTGTACAAAGGATCGCCCATGTGCGCGTGTCTTCAGCGGCTCATGCCCTTTTGAAGGAGTTTCGTCTGGCCGTTGGCTCCGCGTGTCTTGCGGGCCTTCGGGTTCCTTCCTGGCGCCTTTGCGACCGCGGCGCTGGGCGGCGTTGCCTGGTCCTGGTCGGCGCTGAGTCGTGCCTGTACGGCCTCGCGGTCGGCAACGCTTTCCAGACTGCTCGCCAGCTCCTGGCGACGCTCGGCCGAGTCGTATTTGAGGCCAGCCTCTTCTGCCAGTGCCTCGGGGCGCTGATTGTCCTCATCTACGTTCTGCTGGCGGTCCCTGTCCTCCCGGTCCGCCTCGACCAGCAGTTGCACAGCCTGGGCGTTTTCATCACGGCCGGTACGGCGTTCCTGTTCTGCCTGTTCGCGGTCCCGTTCAGCTTTAGCCAGAGCCTCCGACACCGAGGCATCATCGGCACCGAGGTTGTCCACGTCCAGCCCGTAGCGGCGCTGTACCTGGTCACGGATTACCTCGGCCGCGTCGCGCGCTGCCGGGTCGTGGTCTTTCCACGCGGTGGCAGTCTCGTGTGCCCTTTCGACGTCGCGGCCGCTGGCGGTGTCCCACCACCGGTTGTCCATGACGGGAGCGAGCTGGGTGCGGGCCGCTGCCCGCTCCGCGTCGAACCGGGCCTGCAGTTCGCGGGCCTGTTGTTCCTCGGCCGCTTGGGCGCGGCGCAGCTCTTGCTCGCGAGCCCTGGCCAGCTGCTCACCGAGCCGGCCTGCGACGGTCAGCCCGACGCGCGACATGGATTCAATAGCCTCATCAATGCCGTCAGATTCGCTCATGGTTCCCCTCCTTGGTGTTATCTGTCAATGTCTGGGCGGGCACTCCCGCTTCGGGTGCCCGCGGCGGTGCGTGCCTGCACGTATTTGGGCGGCAGCACCGAGCCCGTGGACCGACCGGCAACCTGGCCGGCTGTACTCGCGCGTACCGCGGCAGCCGCTTCACTATCCGCTGCGGGCGTGGTCGCAGGGACGCTGGGTAGTGCGGCAGCGACCTGGCTCAGGTGATGCTTCACCATGTGGCTGATCTGCCGTGCCCGACGCAAATCATTTGAGGCCTTGTGCATGTCGTGGACGGCCTTGGCGACGTTGAGCAACTGGCGCAGCATGATTGCCTGCGCGGCGGTTCCGGTGCCGCCCATCGAAGCTGCCATGAGCATGAGCGAGGCTCCGCGGACAGATGGTCCTGCGCTGCGGATAGGACGGACTGGATAGCGGCGCAGTTGTGCTGTCTTGGACAGCTCATCGGCTGCTGCTGCGAGTGGTCCGGGCGTTGCCTCGGTTGCCGTGGACCACGCTGCGAAGGCACCGGATGTCTCGCGTGCAACGTGCGCCCAGGTCGCGTGGTCATCCAGCGGGACGGAGCGCAGCGTTTCGCGGAGCCGGGCAACTTCGTCGCTGTATTGCTCCCACAAGTGCGGGTCGGGTTCGTGGGCTTCGCGGCCGATCGTGACCGGGCGGCGCCCACGTGCAGCTGCCTGCCATTCTGCGACCGCCTCGGCGGCACCTTGTGGACTGTCAAGCCACTCGGCACGGAGTTTGGGCAGGGCAAGGTCTTTGGCGAGGTGACCGCCGCCGAACCAGACAGGCCTGCCACACTTGTGAGGACGTTCTGCCACGCTGTAGCCGACCACAACGTCGTCACGTCCTGACGCATACCGCGGCCTGACCAGTGCACCGGTGCCACGAAGGCGTCGAATAAATTCGGCCTCATCCTGGGCTGAAGTCGCGCAGGCACGGACCTTGCGTTCCAGGGACCGGCGTTCCGGTTCCGGGGCTCCCCGCCGCTCGGAGGCCTCACGTTCTCCCGGCCGGAGGCCACGGGTGGAATGCGTGGGCGAAAGTTCTTCCAGGCCGTACCTTTTCTCAAGCTCGCGGGCGGCTTGCTGTGCCCGCGGGTAGTCCCGCCAGCTGCTCCACTTCGTGCCGTCCTCGCGGACCATGGACGCAGCAATGTGGATGTGATCGTTCCCCGCTTTGCTGTGGCCGTGACGGATCGCCACCCACTGGGCCGGCGCCCGTCCGCTGGCTTCGGTGAACCCCATCTCGTCCATGAAGTCCTGCGCAATCTCAGCCCACTTCTGGTCGGTCAGGTCGCCTTCCTCCGCGCGCAGCGACAGGGAGCAGTGCCAGACATGGCCACCGGGAATCTCGACGCCCAGGACGCTTCGGGCCCGGTCCAATTCCTTGGCAATGGCCTGCGCGGCGTCGGCGTTCAGTTCGTCATCGTTGTGCCAGGCCATGATCGACGGTGACCCCGCAACAAGGTGCGGGTCGACGTGTTCGTTCGCCCGGCCGGGACCGGCAAGGTACGCGATCAGCCCGTGCATGCGGGTGCCCTTGGTGATGTTGGGAATCATCAGCGAACCATCGAATCCAGCATCGTATTGATCCGGTCAGCAACCGCCCGCACCCGGGTCAACACCGTGCGGGCTGCTTCTGGGAATTCGTCCGTGGCGTTCGCGTGCCGGGCGAGCTGGTTGACGTTGTTCGACAGGGCACCAAGGTAACGGCGGGCTGCAATGAATTCCACGGCCATCGCCCGCCGCTCAGCCAGCGACTCGGAGTTCTCCGCATACAGGGCAGCACTGACCAGAATTTCCGACGGACTCCGGCCGGTCCGTTCCTCCAGCACCTTCAACTGAGCGCGCTCGAACTCCGACACCGACACCCGCACGTACTGGGTGTCACCGTCAATGTTCGCGCGCCGGCGGCGGGAGAACCGGCGCGGCGACTTCCGCTCTTCAGTCATCCAGATCCCCTCCCCCAATGCCCAGCGCAGCGCCCCGGATCCTCCGGGCCACACCAACGAGTGTGCCGCATCCAAGGCCGCAGGCCGTGGATCAACACACGGGTTATGGCACATAACCGCCTAGCTTGCTCCGGAAAACCGCCTGCACCCGGCTTTGAGGCCTCGGGTGGGTTCTTGGGGACTGCCCTGGACGACGCTGCGCGTCTGATCTGTTCAAAACGACTGCGTCGTTCCGTTTCGGCTGGTTGAGGCTACTGCCCGGTCCTTCCTTGGCAAGTCTCCGCAGCCGACTTTCGCGGCATATCCTCGCTTCGCTCCGGTATTCCACGGTCCGGCTACTCCGACTGGCCAATTCCTTCACCGGTCAAGTTTCGGCAAGCGTGCCGAAAGGAACGCGGCATAGGGTTAGCGAAAGGTACAGTTTTGGCTCTCATCTCACCGACCACAGTGGCCAGGCAATACGGAGTCTCCCCGACGCTGCTTCGGCAGTGGCGGCAGCAGGGTCTCGGCCCCGAATACTTCCAGTTCACCGCACGTACCATCAGCTACTGCGACGACTACCTGCGGGACTGGTTCAACGATCCCAGCAACGCTGGCCTTCTGGCAGAGAACCCTCCAGTGAACGTGGGCACGTCGCGCCGGAACGGGCGAGTCCGGCAGAGCCGGCACCGGGATAATCGTTAGGCTGAGACCATGGCGAATCTCGACATTGAACAGACACGAAACCAAGCCCGCGCGCTGCTGGACTCCCGCATCGAATCCGTCACCGCCCTCGTGCGGAGCCGCCAGCGGATCACCGAGCTTCGCGACCAACTTGTCGCCGCCGAACGCGACGACAAGCGCGCCTATGTACAGGCCACACGGGACGGGTGGAGCACCGACGAACTCAAGAAGCTCGGCCTCGAACCATCTGCGGTAAAGCGCCGCCGGACAGCAAAGCGCTCCGCCGGCCAGGAACAGGAAACTGACCAAGAAACGGCCTCAACCACCGGCGAACAGTAGTCCCTTCGATCCACACCCCGCTGACATGGCGTGCCTCGAAAACGCCGAAGGCTGGCACCCTGTACGGGTGTCAGCCTTCGGCGCTTCTGGGTTCCGTTGTCAGTCCTCTGCGGATGTATCGCCTTCGCTGATCTGACCGGCTGCGATACGCTCCGCCGTCTTCGCAAACGCCGCGTCGATGTACGCGGCAAGATCATCTTCGCGGACTCTCCAAACCCCGCGGCCACCAAACTGCGCCGCCCGCAACTCGCCACTGCGAACCAGCGCGTAGACCAACGGTTTGCCAAGGTTCAGGACTTCCTCGACCTGATCCAACGTCAGCATCCTGGAAAACGGGGAGCCCACCGGCGCGTTGCTCTTGCTTACTTCCTCGGTCCGCTTAGCCACGGTTATGTTCCCTCGTTTCGGTGCTGCAGTTCATCCATCGTTCTCTGACCCCGGCGAAGTTCGCCGGCCTTCACGGCAGGCCAGGCCTTGCCGCCGTTGTACTTGCGCTGCAGACGCTTTACCTCACGCATGGTCGCCCGCACGATTAAGTCCGAAACGCTAGCATCGCCTTCGGCCAGACCGGCAGCCTTGAACGCGGCCCGGACCTGCCCCGCCTGGTCCTCCGTGTAGTACGGAGTGAACGCGGCTATCTTCTTCTCCCTGGCCATCAAACAGTTGCCCGCCCCAGTTGTGCCGGGCTCTCGGCCACCGATGCAGTCCCTCCAAGGAACCGCTGGCGGAGGGTCACGGAGCCGTCCTCGTCGACGCGGATACCGGAGCGCTGGCGGCAGCCGTGATCGTGGCGGGGTCTCCTGCGTGCGTCATCTGTTCCTTGTGCTCGAGGTCCGGTAAGTGGGGAAGCCTGTAGGGGCCAGCGTATCCGCTGGCCCCTACAGGAACACACTTAGAACGTTGGTTCTGCTGTGCGCCCCGGCTGAGCGTAGCTTGCGCCCGTGGCGTTCTTACCGAACCAAGGATCATCATCGGCGTAGCCGCCGTTGCCTGCTTCTGCGGCAGCGGCTTCCTGCTGCACCTTCTCCGTCGGCGGGTGTTCCGAGGCTGGCTGTGTCCCGGGCGACCCCACGGGCTGAACATTCGCATACCGGAGTGAGGGGCCGATTTCGTCGACTTCGAGTTCGATCACAGTGCGCTTCTCGCCTTCCTTGGTTTCGTAGGAACGGGACTTCAGCCGGCCCGTGACGATCACGCGCATGCCCTTGGTCAGGGACTCGGCCACGTTCTCCGCTGCTTCCCGCCACACACTGGCGCGGAGGAAAAGCGTCTCCCCGTCCTTCCACTCATTAGACTGACGGTCGAACGTCCTAGGCGTTGACGCGATGGTGAAGTTCGCAACCGCCGACCCACTCGGAGTGAAGCGCAGCTCCGGGTCCGATGTCAGGTTTCCGATGACTGTGATGGTGGTTTCGCCGGCCATGATGGTTCCTTTTCCTCGTGTGCTGGTGATGTTCTCGGTGGGTGTTGTGGGTTCGTTCTGAGGTTCGGTCCCACCCGGTTCGTCGTGGGGGAGGTCGTTGAGTTGGTACTGGTTCGCGGTGTGTGCGTCCCAGAACCCGCCCTCCCCTAGCGGGGCACGGCTGATCGTCTCCAGGTACCGGTCGTTCCCTCCCATGTCCGGGACGGCGTAGAAGCCGTCGTACAGGTCCTCAATCAGGGGTTTCACAATGGCGGGCTCCACAACGTAAGGGTCCACAATGTCGGTGGGAATCCTGCCGCTGGGGTTGACCTGCCGGAACAGGTCCACCTCCAACGGGATCCGTGGGCTGAGTTTGTACCCGACGACCGGACGCGGGGTGGTCACGGTCCTCACGCCGCCTTGTGACTCATGGCCGCCTGGACGAGCTTGTCGCGGCGCAGGCCCGACCAGTGGTCCTCGTCGTCAGCGTTGTTCACCACGACGGGCGCCTGGGAGTAGCCGAGTTCGGCGGTGATGTACTCCAGTGCTGCCGGGACTTCGGTGATGTCCACGGTCGAGTAGGTGATGCCCTTGGAGTCGAAGTAGTCCTTCGTCTTCTCGCAGTTCGGGCAGTCAGGCTTGGTGTAAACCGTGTAAGCGGTGGGTGAAGCAGTCATTTTCAGTACCTGGTTTCGTATCAAATAAGTTTCGTTCGTCTGGCTGACTTGCTACCTCAATTTTAGCAATCATTCAACTGAATGAACAGAGGTTTTACCGCATATTCTAGAGCTTTTCTGTGCTATATCCGAGCGGACATTCCGCACTGAGCCGCGGGGACGGATGGCTGGTCACGCCGCCGGCGACTGTGGTGATCCCCGCAGGTTCGCCAAGGTCTCAGCCCCCCTGTGCCTGAGAAGGTTCGAACCAGCAACGGCGACGTGCGCACCGGCCTTGACGGGCAGGGCTGAGTGGGTGTCGTCCCGGCTGAAGAAATATTGCCCACGTCGGGCGGTGCGCCGACAACGCATGGTGTGGACCATGGGGAACATGTCTGACTTGAAAGTAAGCATGCTTGCTATTAGTTTGGTGGGAGTTCTTCGCCTGGCCCCCATCAGGCGGAGCGCGACCTGGAAGGCCCCGCTTTACGTTTTCGTGCTGCGGGGCTTTTCGTTATCCGCATTTGCGCAGCAGATGTCGGGGTACCGACGGCAGAGGGAGTGTGCAGTGGCTCAGGGCGATATCGAGACGTACTACGAAGACGGTGTCTGGAAGAACAAGCGTGAGGGCACCGGACGCGCGTTCGGCGCTGGCTACGGTACCAAGGATGAAGCGGTAGTTGCAGGCCGGGAAGCTGCCCAGGCCGACAAGGTGGAGCACGTGATCAAGAACCAGGATGGCCAGATCGGCTCCAAGAACAGTTATGGCAACGATCCCCGGAACGTCCCGGGCTAAATCAGCTCCCAGCTTCGGGACTCCCGGTTAACCCGGAAAGGAGCCGGCGTGTGCCGGCTCCTTTCGGGTTTCTCTGCAAGAAATCTATGGTCAGTCTAACTGAAGTGATGGCCGTGGTCTTTCCCAGCCTCATTGCTGGAGCGCGGCTCCTGCTTTGTGGTCCTGGTTGCCGGCGCAGGACGGCGGTTCGCCGCTGGTGAGTGGTTGCTGTGGTTCGCCCTGGGCGGCGGACCGCCCGACTTCTGGAAGGTTCCTGGCCTTCCTTCGGTGATTGGGGCCTGTGCCGGGCGGGGTTCGGGATCCGCCACCCGGCACAGGGAGCCGTGGTCTATCCGGCCTTCTCGGTCTTTTCGCCGCTGTCGATGATGATCTGCTCCGTCTCCGATGCGGTGTATCCCCATGCGACCAGCTGATTCAGGTAGTCCCGGTGGGTTTGGCTCGGTGAGCGCCACGAGTCTTTTTGGATGGTCTTTTCATAGCCGGCGCAGACCAGCGCAATCAGTCCGAACTCCGGGCGTGCAGTGGTTTTGGCGACGTGGTCCCTGAGCGGGTTCCACGCCCACTGGTTGGATTCTTCGACCTTCGCCCCGACCATTTCAGCGGCCACCTTTCCCTCGTAACCGCTGGCGGTTTCGGAGTGGTGGGTGATCGCATGGAGGGTGAAGTACTGCCAGCCCTTCGGGGCCTGCTTCTTCGCCAGCAGGTTCTTGACCCATTCACGCCTAACCACAGTCGCGGACTGCATCAGCTTGTTGTTCTCGATCAGGGTCTTCCGTTCGGCCTTCTGCTCCTCGGTCATCGGGCCTTTGGGGGCCGACGATGTGCCGTAGCCGCTGTAGTAGCGGAGCGTGAAGCCCAGGTCTTTCCACCCGGTCACGACGGCGACGGCGGAGTGCTCGCCGCGATAGTCCGTATCAATGTAGACGGCGTTTCCGTCCTCGGCGGTGGCCGGTTCCCCGTCTGCCCTTTTCAGGGACGTGACCCGAAGGGTTTCGCTGTCCTCCCCGTACCCGCATTCGGGAACAACGATGGTTCCGACTGCTTCCAGCTCTGCGGTGAGCGCGGCCAGCGCGGCGGCGCGGTCGCGCTTGTCGCGCAGCTGCTGGGTGACGTGCAGGAGCATGTCGGGTTCGTCCATGATGACCGACTCCAACTCGGCGGTCGCTTCCTCGTCTGACTCAAACTCAGCGAGAATAAGGGCTTCTTCGATGGTGTATCCCTTGCCCAGGGCGGCGGCTCCGGTGTCAGTGGACTTGGCTTTGAGGGCGGACTCGACGGTGGTCTTGGTCCGTCCGGTCTTCTTGGCGATCGCGGCGGCCGAGACACCGATCAGGGACAGCTGGTGGTAGGCGTCGGCCTCGTCGGCTTCGGTCAGTTCGGCGCGCTGGATGTTCTCCACTACCTGCGTGACGATGCGTTCTGCTTCCTCGGGTGAGTCGATGATCATTACCGGGATCAGGGGCCGTCCGGCTTCGACGGCGGCGCGGGTGCGGCGCTGGCCCATCAGGACGTGCACGGTGCCGTCGTCCTTGCGGTGGGCGATCACGGGTTCCATCACGCCGTGTTCCTTGATGCTGGCGATGAAATCGGCGGTCAGGGCGGCATCCTTGCGGACGTTCATATCGACGGTGAGGGTGGCGGGGTCGAGCATTTCGAGCGTGGGTGTTTCAGTCATGGTTTTTGTCCTTGCAGAGACGTGGGTGGGTTGGGGCGATCAAGGTGACCGACCAGCTCCCCTCTCCCCCCGTTGTTTTTTGGTTGCTGGCAAGCTTGCTTGCTCGGCGGCCGACGGAGCCCTGTCTACCCGCAGGGCAAGGGGCGGGAAATTCCCGGAGGAAATAAGCGACGAAGGAGCGCCGGAGGGAAATTCCTGCACCGCGGGCCCCGACGAAGGAGGGGCTAGACGGGGTGGAGCGGACGCCTAGAATCCGAAGGACAGCAACCAGAAAACGTCGTAGACACACAGGGTCCAGGGGGTCCGGAGCTCTGCGACGGCGCCCCCTGGACCCAACAGCCGGCCGCGCCAGCGGACGCCCTTCAACTGGTTGGAGCGCAGCGGAAACCAGGGCGAGCCCTGCGAGCCTGCCTTTCGCTCTCCGGCCCACGGACAACCCAACGACACTGCCAGCTCTGGCTTGCCGCCGACGGCCGCCGCCCGGCACCTGGTGGCTGCGGGATTGGCGGTCCGCGGCCGGCGACCACCAGCGCAAGCCGACCACGACGGCGGACCGCCCGCGGTGACCGGCCCCGAAAGACCGGCCACCCTCGGGGGGGGTTAGCTGGCGAGCAGTTCGGTCAGTTCGGCCGCGTCGGTGACCAGGGCCGCGCCTCCTTCTTTCAGGAGTCGGTGGCATCCTGCGGAGTTGGCGCTGTGGACGCTGCCGGGGACGGCGGCGACGTGCCGGGCAATGGTTTCGGCGTGGTGCGCTGTGTTCAGTGCACCGGAGCGCCAGCGGGCCTCCACAACGCATGTCACTCCGGCCAGCGCCGCAATTATGCGGTTTCTTTGGAGGAAGCGGTACCGGGTGGGCGCGGATCCTGGGGGCAGCTCGGAGAGCGTTAGGCCGTTGGCGCGGATCGCGGCCGCGAGGTCGGCGTTTCCGGACGGGTAGTCGCGGTCCAGTCCCCCGGCGAGGACGGCGATGGTGGCGGGGCCTTCTCCGGTGCTTCCGGCCAGTGCGGCGCGGTGGGCGTGGGCGTCGATGCCGTACGCGAGTCCGCCGATGACGCAGATTCCGCGCTGGGCCAGGCTGTAGGCGATGTCCCCGGTGACGGCCGCGCCGTAGCTCGTGCAGTCGCGTGACCCGGCCAGTGCCGCGCAGCTGGACGGGGCGGGGATCCCGTTGCCGATGTTGCCCCGGTACCAGAGGCCCAGCGGAGCGTCAGGGAGGTCGTCCAGGCCGGTGGGCCAGTGCTCATCGCCGGGGATCAGGAAACCGCCGCCCAGGCGTTCGATGGTGGCAAGGTCCTTTTCCGGGTCCAGATCCGGCACGCGGGGCGCCCAGCGCTTGAGCGCGGCCGCCAGTTCCTCGGGCGTCACGTCCGGGAGGGTGTGGGCGGGTTGGGTGCCGGTGGCGAGCCGCAGTGCGGCGTACGCGCCGAGCCGGCCCACAAGGGTCCGCCCAACGGTGTCGTTGGGTTCAAACAGGCGGGTCAGGGCTGCGCGTGCAATGCGATCGTTCATGGTTTTGTCCTTGCAGAGACGTGGGTGGGTTGGGGCGATCAAGGTGACCGACCAGCTCCCCTCTCCCCCCGTTGTTTTTTGGTTGCTGGCAAGCTTGCTTGCTCGGCGGCCGACGGAGCCCTGTCTACCCGCAGGGCAAGGGGCGGGAAATTCCCGGAGGAAATAAGCGACGAAGGAGCGCCGGAGGGAAATTCCTGCACCGCGGGCCCCGACGAAGGAGGGGCTAGACGGGGTGGAGCGGACGCCTAGAATCCGAAGGACAGCAACCAGAAAACGTCGTAGACACACAGGGTCCAGGGGGTCCGGAGCTCTGCGACGGCGCCCCCTGGACCCAACAGCCGGCCGCGCCAGCGGACGCCCTTCAACTGGTTGGAGCGCAGCGGAAACCAGTCCTTGCGGCGGTAAACTTGTACTGCCCCCGTCACCGGCTGTTCCCCCCAGTTGGCCGGTGACGGTAGGGCCCAATCTCCAGCGAAAGCCTCCGTGTGTGACATGCTTGAGGCGTAAACAGCAGGATGTTTACCCAGCTCAGGGTCCGTATTCCATTGGAATGCGTGCCCTCAGTTCTTCCCGCCGGCCGCGGCGCGCATTAGCCTGTGACTTTGCCGGCAGTGGCGGCGGACGTAGGGGGCGCGGTAACCGGGAGAGTACACCGAGACAGGGGCTTAGTGAACTCCTTGCGCAAACACTAAGAGCCGGCACATGGTGCCGGCTCTTAGTGTTTCCTCTGCAAGGGAATCTGTGGGGCAGCGTCAGCGCTGCTTGCGTTTAGATCTCGAAGTGTCGGTGGTCTTTCCTGGGCCGGTCTACCGGGCCGGTGGCTGGGCCTGCGGTGAGCAGGCTCAGCTCCAGGATGTCTTCAAGGGGACTCGCGTCTGGGGAAACGGCATCGTCCTCGGTCATGCGGAAGGGTTCGGCCACGCTCGGGACTCCTTGGCTGTACGGGCTGCGGTGTCCTTTCACAGTATCGGCAGTTCCTGCGCGCGGGCTGGAAGTCGCGCGGCCCGCGCAGCGTCTACGCGGCCGGCGGAGCGCCAGCGGGGGAGGCCGCCGCGCACCTGGGAAAGATTAGAAAGGAGGGCCGGACCCCTTTTGTCGTGGAGTCCGGCCCTCGTGGAAGCTAGTGCTTCAGGCGGCGGTCATAGGCCTTTTTCGGGTCCCGCGTGCAGTCTGCCACCAGTCCACGGTTGACCAGTTCGCCCAGCAGGTCCGCCAGCCGGTATCCGGCGACGTCCTCCAGTGCGAGCTTGAAATACCGGGCGGCGAAGCTGGACCTTCCTTTGAGCCATTCCAGCCAGCCGATCAGGCACAGCATCGGGGCGCGCTGCCCTTCCGGGGTGGCTTTCATCAGCTCGAACGCGACTTCCTGGGCCGTGTCCACGCGGGCCCAGTCCGGTCGGCTCAGGAACACACCGAGCATGATGGAGGTGAACTGCTCCGGGGTGTGGGGGACGATGTCACTCATCATGTAGTCCCGGATGGTGGGGTGCTGCAACGCTCCTGCCAGCTGGTGCGCGGTGGCGGTGGTCAGGCTCTTGGGGTCGTCCAGCACCTTGGCCCATGCGGCGCGGCTGGCTTCGAGGTCTTCGGGCCAGCCGTCGGGCTTGTGCGCGGCGATCGCCGCCCGTGCCGTCTCGTCACCTGTGAACGGTGCGGGCGCGGTGAACCCGGTGACGGCGCTCCCCCGGTAGATCAGGGCGGCGTTGCCGTTGCTCGTGGTGATCGAGTCCAGCGATTGGGCAGGGCAGCAGCTGATGTCGGTGCAGTGGTAGTTCCGCCACAACTCGGAGGTCACCAGCCATGCGTCCTGCAGCGGCATCCCGGCGGTTTCCAGTTCGCTGCGCAGTGCCTGCACGTGCCCGGCGTAGGGACGGCTGCCGTCGATCGTGCTCTCATCGGTGTAGATGACCAGCAGGCTGCCGGTGGCGGCCTCGTCAGCGGTGAGGTAGCTGACGATGGTTTGGGCGTACCCGACCGGATCCTGCCCGAACGGGGCATCCACGCGCAGGGTCGCGCCGAGCTTGTTGCCCTGCATCGTCATGGCGACGAAGGACTCTGTTGGGGTCTCGCCCAGCGTGTGCGGGATGAAGGCCAGGATGTCGGCGGGACCGGTGAATTTGATGAAGTCGTTCATGGTTTTTGTCCTTGCAGAGACGTGGGTGGGTCGGGGCGGCTTAGGTGACCGGCCAGCTCCCCTCTCCCCCCGTTGTTTTTTGGCTGCTGGCGAAGCTTGCGGAGCTGTGCCCGTGCAGGCCCGTCTACCCGCAGGGCAAGACCCGGAAAATCTTCGGAGGAAATAAGCGACGAAGGAGCGCCGGAGAAGACTTTCCCGGGCCGCAGGCCCCGGAGGAACGGAGGGGCTAGAGGGGCCGGAACGGGCACGTACAATCCGAAGGACAGCAGCCAAAAAACGTCGTAGACACACAGGACCAGGGACGGCGGAGCCCTGCGGAGCCGGCACTGGCCCCAACAGCCGGCCGCGCCAGCGGACGCCCATCAACTGGTTGGAGCGCAGCGGAAACCAGGGCGAGTCCTGCGAGCCTGCCCTTCACTTTCCTGCCCAGGGACAACCCAACGGCACCACCGCCCATCGGCTTGCCGCCGGCGGCCGCTGCCCGGCACCTGGCCGCTGCGGGGTTGGCGGTCCGCCGCCGGCGACCACCAGCGCAAGCCGGCCACGACGGCGGACCGCCCGCGGTGACCGGCCCCAAAAGGACCGGCCACCCTCGGGCCTATTCTCGGCGGTCGTGGAGCGGGACGGCTCCGTAGTGTCCGGCTGCGCGACGGAAGCGGGCGTCACTGCTGAAGATGAAAGTTCCGCCGAACATGTACCACGGGGCGGGTTCACCTTCCGGGGTGACCGGTTCGGCGTGGATCACGGTTTCGCGGTGGAAGTGCTCGTTTTTGACAAGCCGGACGGCGGGCCGTTCCTCGGTGGCCTCGAAAACCGGGTCGATGCCTTCGCCGATGACGGTTACTTCCATGACGCGGGCGGAGATGCCCCGGTTTGAGAAGTCGGGGGCCCAGGGCGTCGCGGTAGATCAGGGCGGTGATGCCCTTGGGGGCGGTGGTGTCGTTGCTCATGTGCTGGCTCCTTCGAAAGATGGTGGGGTGCTGTACTGCCCGGCTCCGGCCGGGCAGTACAGCGGTTGTCAGTGCTGGTTAAGCGGCGTCCCGCACGGCGTAGGGCATCCGGTACCGGCTGGGCAGTTCGGCGGCGGCTTCCGGCAGGTCTGCCGGGCCTTGGGCCTGCCCGTTCTTCCAGTGGTAGAACGCCTGCTCGGTGATCGCGTCCCACAGCCGGGCCTTCGTCCGGTAGTAGGTGCACGTCACGTCGCCCTCGCAGTAGGTGGCGATGCCGAACAGGTTGCCGATGCTGTCAGCGGTGCGGGTCACGGCGACCATGACATAGGGCCACTGGCCCAGGTCCCAGCCGTCACAGCCCCAACTGGAGAGCACGGCCCAGCCGTGCTCTTCGATCAGTTCCATCCAGTCGTAACCGCCGTTCATGTGGTAATCCCCCAGCACGGTCACGCCGTCGATGGTTTCCCCGGTGTCCGCGAGGGTCACGGTCTTTTTGCTTACTGCGGTCATGGTTTTTGTCCTTGCAGAGACGTGGGTGGGTCGGGGCGGCTTAGGTGACCGGCCAGCTCCCCTCTCCCCCCGTTGTTTTTTGGCTGCTGGCGAAGCTTGCGGAGCTGTGCCCGTGCAGGCCCGTCTACCCGCAGGGCAAGACCCGGAAAATCTTCGGAGGAAATAAGCGACGAAGGAGCGCCGGAGAAGACTTTCCCGGGCCGCAGGCCCCGGAGGAACGGAGGGGCTAGAGGGGCCGGAACGGGCACGTACAATCCGAAGGACAGCAGCCAAAAAACGTCGTAGACACACAGGACCAGGGACGGCGGAGCCCTGCGGAGCCGGCACTGGCCCCAACAGCCGGCCGCGCCAGCGGACGCCAGCGGACGCCCGCAGGGAGTGCGAGCCCTGCGAGCATGCACCATCAGTTACCCGTGTGGCATGCTCGAAAGCGTAAGCAGCAGGATGTTTACACCCCAGGGCAGAGGGCCCATTCCCACCGGTTGCGGCCCTCTGCTTTTGCCCTGGATGGTCATTGGGATACGAAGGGAAAGCCGATGGGTCTGTGGAGCTGGTTCGCTCGTCGGCGCAAGCCGGCAACGGCTGCTGGTCGCCCCGCCTTCGCAGCGGCCATTGAGCCGAAGGAACAGCAGCCGTTGACTCCTGAGCAGGTGGCAGATCTGAAAGCGGCCTGGGCCGAACTCGCCGAGGCGGCCAAAGAGTCAGCTGTCACCGGTTTCCATGCCTGCTCACGGGGCGGGAAGCCCTGGCAGGAAGATCCCGCAGCTGTGCGGAGCGTGGCGGCATTACTCCGCCGCGTCGACGCGGAGGACGCCGCGACGGAAGGCCCTACCGCCAAGTAAAAGCCAGCACGGACGTTCGTGCTGGTTTCTCCTTTAGGCTGGGCCCATGGCCGAGTCCCTTCCGCCGGCACTGCACCCACCGGTCGCGGTTGCCCTGGCGAAACTCGTCAAGACCTTCCCCGGCCCCAACGCACTGCCCGGCGGCCTATGGGCCGAACCCAAATGGGACGGTTACCGCACTACCGCCTTTAACGACGGCGGCAAGGTGACGCTGTGGTCCAGACAGGGCAAGGAACTTACCCGAATCCTGCCAGACGCAGCTGCCGCTCTCGCAGAGCAGGTGCCTCCCGGGGTGGTCCTGGATGGTGAAACCGTCATTTGGAACCGGGACCGGTTGGACTTCGAGGCGCTGCAGCAGCGCATGGTCACCTCCAGGGCCGCGCTGCCGGCCCTGGCCAATGAGCTGCCCGCTTCGTTCGTGGCCTTCGATGTTCTGGCCGTTGCAGGGCAGGACACCCGGGGTGTGCCGTTCACCGGGCGCCGGCAGCTGCTCGAGGAGCTCGCCCGGGACTGGGCCGCACCCTTGCACCTCTCCCCCGTCACCAGGGACATGGACCTGGCGAAGACCTGGCTTCGGGATCTTCCCGCGACAGGAATCGAAGGTCTCGTGTTCAAAGGCTCCCAGCCCTACGAGGCTGCCAGGATCTGGTTAAAGCTCAAGCACAAGGATCTTTGGGACGTGGTGTGCGCGGCCGTGATCGGGTCCGTGGCCCAACCACAGGCCATCATCGCCGGCCTGCCCATGGGCGGCGAACTGAAGATTGTCGGCCGCTCGACCGTCCTGTCCACGATGGCCGGGCGTGAACTGGGCCGGCACCTCTACCCGGCCGGGCCCGGGCATCCGTGGCCCGAAGAGATCAAGGAGTCCTCCCTGAACAGATTCAGCAAGGACAAAGGCCCCGTGCGGCTGACACTGGTCGAACCAGTCGTGGTCGAGGTCTCGGCCGACGTCGCCTGGTCCGGCACGTCCTTTCGGCACCCCGTCACTTGGAAGCGTGTCAGGCCGGAGCTGGACCCGGCAGAAGTCAGGGTTCCCCCTGAATTGAACAACAGGCACCGCTGAGGACGGCGCCGCGGCGGGTTATACCCAGTGTGGACAGCTTTGAGATTCATCCTCCGGTCTCCACCTGCCCACAATGGGCATAACCCGCTCCGGTTTCCGGGGTGCGATTGGTCAAAGAACACCCATTGTCAGCCCCGACGCGTACACTGATTAACTCGAACATATATTCGAATAAAGGTGTGTCGTGGGCGTTATTGTCGGTCCCCGTGTGATAGATGCGGGCGTTTCCTTGTTGTCGGTGCTGGTCTCTCCGGTGCCGGTGGCGGCGGGGTTCCCGTCGCCGGCGCAGGACTACTTCGATGGCCGGATCGATCTGAACGCGCACCTGATTAAGGACATCACCAGCACCTACGTGGTACGGGTGTCCGGGGAATCCATGGAAGGTGCCGGGATCAGTGACGGCGATGAGCTGATCGTGAACCGGGCGCTGGAACCGCACGACGGGTGCGTGGTCATCGCGGTCCTGGACGGGGAGCTGACAATCAAGCGGCTGCGCATCACCCCCACAGGGGTAGTGCTGCAGGCGGAAAACCCCGCCTACCCGGACATCCAAGTCCCGGCACTGTCGGACCTGACCATCTGGGGCGTGGTCACCAGGTGTTTGCATCATGTCTAAGCCGGCGCTGATACGGCACATGCCGCAGATCGCTCACGTGGACGTGAACTGCTTCTACGCGTCCGCTGAGCGGGCGTTCGACCCTTCACTGGAAGGCAAACCCGTGATCGTGCTGTCCAACAACGACGGCTGCGCGGTGACCCGCTCCCCCGAAGCCAAAGCCCTGGGGATCGGCATGGGAGAGCCGTGGTTCAAACTCGCCCCGCGGGCGAAGGAATGGGGCCTCGTCGCACTGTCCAGCAACTACGAGCTGTACGGGGACATCAGCGCCCGGGTGATGGAGCTGCTGGGCCGTTACTCGGCCTGGCTGGAGGTCTACAGCATCGACGAAGCCTTCCTCGGCGTCAAAGGCAGCCCAGCGGAGCTTTTGACGATGGGCCGGTCCATGAAGGCGGCGGTCCGGCGGCACGTAGGGGTGCCGGTCTGTGTCGGGATCGCGCCGACGAAGACGCTGGCAAAGTTGGCCAACAAGTGGGCGAAGAACAATAAGGCCTTCGCCGGGGTGTGCCACTGGGACTCCGTCCCGGCCACCGAGCGGGAGGCGTTGTTGGGCCGGCTGTCCGTGGAAGAAGTGTGGGGCATCGCCGGGAGGCTGACCAGGCGGCTGAACGTGATGGGCATCTTCACCATCGCCGACCTGGTCCGGGCCGACCCGGTCGCGATCCGGCACAAGTTCTCGGTCGTGATGATGCGCACCGTCCTGGAACTGCAGGGAACGCCCTGCATCCCCATGGAAGAGGAACGGATCGGCCGGGACCAGCTGATCTTCTCCCGCTCCTTCGCCAAGCCCATCACCACCGCGGCGGGGATCCGGCAGGTCATGAGCGTCTACGGGCAGCAAGCATCGGCCCGGCTGGCCAAACACGGCCTGCAGGCCAAGGTCCTGACCGCGTTCGCCGGCACCTCACACTTCAACCCCAACGACACTTCCTATCCCTCCGTGTGCGTGCCGCTGCCGATGCCGACCGCTGACCCGGTGATCCTGACCAAAGCCGGCCACGCGCTCCTGCCCCGGATTGTCGAGGGCGTCCGCTACGCCAGGGCCGGGATCATGGTCACCGACCTGCGCCCCTCTGGCAACCAGGCACCGCTGTCCCTGTTCGAGAACCCGCACGAGGAACGCCACATCGGAACCCTGCTCGAAGACGTCACGCGCCGGTACGGGCGCGGCTCGATCGGCCTGGGTCACGGCGGCATCCGGGGCGGGCCGGACTGGACCATGAAACGCGACATGCTCTCCCCCAGATACACCACCCACTGGGAAGAACTCCCCCTCGTCAAAGCCGCCTGACCAGCCCTCTGCACCCCCCAGGAAGACACCAAGCACATGACCATCACCCCAGAAGCCCCCACCCTTAACACCCCAGTGGATGTCCGGTTCACCAAGGCCGGCACTCCCCTGGCCGTCCGCTACCACGGACGCATCTGGGCCGTCACCGAAGAACCTGTCCACTGGTTCACCAGAGACTCATGGTGGGAAACCCGCCGAAGCGTCCCCGTAGGAGTCGGGAACGTCGTAGACATCGAACACTGGCGTGTTCAGGTTCGTCTCGGCGGCTCGGACTCGCCCCTGCTGACCTTTGAACTTCGCCGGGAACCCCTCTCGGAACAGTGGTTGCTTGAGTCCGTCACCGAAGGATGATGCCCAGGCTGCCAAGTGTGCAGCACCGGGCAGCTGAAGCGTAAGGATGCCCTTAAATTCCGAAGGCCCCGGTTGCTCGGGGCCTTCTAACCAGCGGCCGAAGCCAACTGGGGGTGTGGCACTATCCTACCAACAAGCGGGCCCCCACCCTTGGTAATCACTGGTACCCGCCGGTCCGGTTGTGCGTAGCGTCAGGCTATGGGAGCCACAACCCGTTCGGGGACAGGTCTGTCCCGTTGACCTCCTGGACGGCGGCCCGCAGCCTTTGCTGAAGTTCGGTCGTCTATGACACCTCGATTTTGTCGATGCCTAGCACTTGAGGACGACGCCTGCGCACTGCGGGACTTGGCGCAGGATAAGTTTGGGGGGCCGGCACCGGTTGACGCCATCGGTGTGTTCTTGGAAGGACCTTAGGTTGACTCGGATTTTTGACAACATTGCGCAGGACAGAGTGATCGGCCCAGAGCTGGCTAAGTCGTTTGAGTCGATGGATCGTCTAGATGTCGCGGTCGGATACTTTGATCTGCGGGGCTGGAGAACGTTCCAAGAAATCGTCGATACGAAGGCCGAGAAGCATGATAAGCCCGTAACCCGCATTCTGGTCGGGATGGTACTCGCCGGCGCCGACCAGCAGCTGTTGGACGGTCTCCAGGCGGATATGGCCCCCGTAACCATCAATACTGAGGTCGATAATTCCAAGGCCCGGGCCCGACGCGATGAAGTCATTCGAAGCCTGCGTGAGCAGCTGGTCAGGGGCATTCCCAAGGCCGCAGACCGGGATACTCTTCAGGCGCTCAAGCGGCAGCTGGACAGTGGCGGCGTAGAAATCAAGGTCCACACTCGACGTCCTCTGCATGGAAAGACCTATATTTTCCACAGGCAGGACAACACAAACCCCGTCACCGGATATGTAGGTTCGTCTAATCTCACATCGGCCGGCCTGACTCGAAACTATGAGCTTAACGTCGACGTCCTGGACTACACAGCCGCGGCGGATCTCGCCCAGTGGTTCGAGGACCGATGGAACGACAAGTTTTCGCTGAAGCTGACTTCGGACCTCATAGAACTACTTGAGGAATCTTGGGCCTCGGACCAGAGGACTCCCTATGAAGTCTTCCTCAAGGTCTGCTACCACCTCTCAAAAGATGTCCGAGAGGGGCTCGCAGAGTACAGTCTCCCTCCATCCGTTCGCGACGAGCTCCTGGTCTACCAGGCAAGCGCTGTTCAGACGCTTGCCCGGCGCATCGAGACGCGCGGCGGCTCCATGCTGGGCGACGTCGTCGGCCTCGGCAAGACCATCACGGCAACAGCCACCGCACTCATGTTGTATCTCGACCAGGGTTACACACCACTGGTTCTATGCCCCAAGAACCTGGTGAAGATGTGGGAGGAATACCTTGATGCCTATGACATCCCTGGGCGGGTCATTTCCTACACCAGGGCTCACAAAGAACTACCGGATCTGCGCCCATACCGATTCGTCATCTGCGACGAATCGCACACCCTGCGCAACGACACGCGTCGTGACTATCAGGCCATCAGGAAATACATCGAGGACGCCTCCTCCAAGGTCCTTCTTCTGACGGCTACTCCCTACAACCTGCGCTTTGAAGACGTCGCCAACCAACTCGGCCTCTATATCGGTGTCGACCAGGACCTGGGCATCGAACCGACGGCGGCGCTGGCCAGCGACGACAGGCTCTACGACAAAGTCGACGGGAAAATCCGGACCCTGGCTGCTTTTCGACGCTCCGAAGAGGCTGACGACTGGAAACGGTTGATGAGCGAGCATCTGGTCCGTCGCACACGGTCCTTCATCCGCAAGAACTATGCACAGACTGAGCTAAAAGAGGCAGCGGATGGTTCCGGACCGGTGGAGCGCGAATTCCTCACCTTTTCCACCGGGCACAAGTTCTACTTCCCTGAGCGGAAAGCAATCCCGGTCAATCACACGTTCGGACCAAACGATCCTGCGTTCATCATGGAATCAGATGAGACTCTGGACACCCTGCAGAATCTCATCCTGCCCCGCTATCGATTGTTCGACTATCTGAAGAAGGGCCTCACCTACACAGAGGAAGAGCAAGACTTCATTGATCGGCTCGAGCGAGGACGCGGCCACGTCGCCGGCTTCATCCGCACCAGCCTTTACAAACGTCTTTCCTCCTGCGGACATGCATTCATCCTGTCCCTGAAACGCATCGTGGCCCGAAACGAGCTCTACGCCTACGCAGTGACGAACAACCTTGAAATACCAGTCGGAACCCTCCTGGAAAACATGCTCATCTCCGACAAGGACGAGGACATCGATGTCGAAGAAGACGCCGACACGGCTGCGGCGTATGAGCACCTCAGGGCGAAAGCTCCTGCATCCATTGAATGGGTGGCCTCAAGGCTTTTCTCAACTACTCTCGTGGCCGCCCTGGAGCGAGACAACGATGATCTACGGGAGCTTCTCTCTTCCTTCGGGGCTTGGACACCCGCTAGGGACTCAAAGATGAAGGAGATCCTGGCCCTCGTCACAGACGTGCACGCAAACGAAAAAGTCCTCATCTTTACCGAATACAAGGACACCGCAGAGTACGTTGGTCAGGCCCTCCGAGCGGCTGGTGTAGAAAACGTTGGAGTCGCGTCCGGCGACACGGACGATCCAACCGCCCTGGCAAAACGGTTCTCACCCCACTCCAACAAGCTGCCTGGCCAAGAAGCAGTTGGGAAGGTGGCAACCGACGAGCTCCGGGTACTTGTCGCCACCGACGTCCTTTCAGAAGGGCAAAACCTGCAGGACGCCCATATAGTCGTCAACTACGACCTCCCCTGGGCCATCATCCGCTTGATCCAACGTGCCGGACGTGTCGACCGCGTCGGTCAGGAATCGGACACCGTCACCATTTACTCGTTTTTCCACGAGAACGTAGAAACTGTCCTCAAGCTGCGCTCCCGGATCTCCAACCGGCTGGCCGCCAGCGCACAGGCTTTTGGATCCGACGAACAATTCTTCGGTTCAGCTGACGAGATCCGGGATCTGGATGAAGTCCTCTCCGGGAAATCAGACGCGGATGAATCCGACGACGCCGTGGATTCCTCTTCTCTCGCCTTCGAGATTTGGAACAAAGCCCTAACGGACCATCCGGACCTGGCTGAACGTGTAATCGCCATGCCGGACCTCGTCAGTTCAACGCGCCCGCTGGCCGATGAAGATAATGCGGACGGAGTTGCTTGCTTTGTCCGCGTAGGTGACTCCATGGACACCTTCGGCTTTGGCTCAAATGTCGAATCTCTCAAAATGCTCACAGGCCACGAGGCACTCAAAGTCTTCCAAGCCGATATTGACACACCGACTGCACCCGAACGCCCGGATCACCTAGACCTCCAAGAAGCGCTCATCCACGGCCCTATGGCCTTGCAAACAGTCCAGGAAGGACGCCTGAGGGGTGTCCGCAAGCGCCTCTGGGCGAAGATGGCCAACACTTTCATTGAAGCTAATGAAGACGCAGGGAAGGCCCTCACTGCCGTCCACCGGAGCCCTCTCACGAAAGAAGCCGAGCGCCGCTTCACCCGGGCGTTCTCTGAGAAGTACTCGGATGCGGAATTGAGCGACCTCCTCGTCCTCCTGCACAGAGAAGGCCGCCTGGTGCTCAGCAACCAGGAACAATCGGATTCCATTCGCATCGTCTGCAGCATGGGAGTAGCCAAGTGACCTCGAAGTTCATGTCCTACGTCGACAAAGCCGACTTTAAGAACCTCTTCATCGAGGAACTCGGTTGGGACCAACCAACAGCTAAACCATTGATCGTCGAAATGGACAACGACTCCTTTCACGTGACCCCGGTGGCGGGATTTCACGGGCTTCACGTTTGGTCATGCGACAGCCTGCCAGATCGATCCACTCAGGCGCAGATCGACAGGGAAGTATCGGCCACTTCAACGGAGCGGCTGATCATCTTCCACGACGGCAGCAAACAAGAGTGGCGGTGGCCGCGATACAACAAAAATCGCGGCACTAATATGTCCAAGCTCCTCGTTCACGAACACACCATCGGCAATGAGCATTCAGCCCTTGAACGGCGGTTGGAGAAAATCGCTCTGGACATCGACCATGAGATCAGCCTCGTAAAGCTGCTGGAAAAAATGCGGACAGCCTTCGACGTCGAGGAGTCCGAAGAATCGTCCAAGGCTGCCAAGGTTATGGCCAAGCTCTACTACGAACTCGAGGCGCACCTTCCCCAGGAGGGACCGGAGGCGGCCGGCAATCTTCACAAGATCTCGGTGACCATGACGAGGATTCTATTCCTCGTCTTTGCAGACGACACGATGATGTGGGACGAAGAAAACCTCTTCCAGAACTTCATCGCGTTCGAGACCGAGAGAGATGGCTCTGATCTGGGGGCCAAGCTCGAACTACTATTCGGCGTTCTTAACACCGATAAGAAAAGCCGGCCTGAATTAACCGGACACCTTGCACGATTCAAGTACGTCAACGGCGGAATCTTCTCCGAACACATCAAGCTCCCGAATCTCAGCGCCAAGATGCGTGACCTCCTTATCGACGCGAGCCGTTTCGATTGGGGCAACATTTCGCCGGCCATCTTTGGATCAATGTTCCAAGCGGTGAAGTCCAAGGAGCTGCGGCGCGAGCTAGGCGCTCACTATACAAGTGAGAAGGACATCCTAAAGACCCTCAAGCCTTTGTTCCTGGACGAGCTTCATGCCGAACTCGAACGCGCCAAGGGGCTGAGTAATCCCACGATTCCTCTGAATGCACTACGGAAGCGTTTGGGACAGATCAAGATCCTCGATCCAGCCTGCGGCTGTGGCAACTTTCTCATCGTCGCGTATCGGGAACTCCGTGAACTGGAGCTTCAGATCATGGAGGTGCTCCAAGATCACAGGGGTGACACTGGAGCGCGAACTCTAGACGCCACGCTCGACCTCCACGTGTCGCTGAGCCAGATTTATGGCATTGAAATTGACGAGTGGCCCGCCCGTATAGCGGAAACTGCACTTCACCTCATTGACCGGCAGTGCAACCTTCGACTGATTGAGAAGTTTGGGGAAGCTCCGGAGCGCCTCCCCATCTCTGAAGCGGCAAAAATTGTGACGGCGACAGACGATAACCCCCAAGGTGGAAACGCTTTGAGGACCGACTGGCGGGACATAGTGGCACCGGATCAGCACGTGGTAGTGGTTGGAAATCCACCTTTTAATGGCAGAGGAAATAGGACGCCATCTCAAAATGCGGAGCAACAACGCATATGGGGGAAGGACTTCAATATTAATCTTGACTACGTAACGTGTTGGTGGCTAAAGGCCGTCCAATATTTCGCGGACGTACCAGGACGCTGGGCCTTCGTCTCGACCAATTCTGTCTGCCAAGGCGAGCCCGTCGCCTCCCTTTGGCAGCCCATCCTCAATGCAGGATGGCGTTGTAGGTTTGCCCACAAGTCTATGAAATGGGAATCTGAAGCCGCAGGTAAGGCCGCCGTTCACGTATCCATAGTTGGCTTTGACAAAGCCACTGACAATCAGCCTCGCCCCGTATTGACCACCTACGACAGAGGTGGAGCCGCGCACGAATCGGTAGTTGACAACATTGGCCCATATCTCTGTCCAGGCCCAAACACCTTGGTCACGAAGAGAGGTCTACCTATCAACACGGTCCTTCCTAAGGCATCATTTGGGAATATGCCAAACGATGGGGGGCACTTCTTCTTGGATAACGATGACCTCCAAAGATTCTCGAAGGATCCGGTAGCAAGCCGGTTCATCAAGCGCTTCGTCGGTGCAAAGGAACTGATGAACGGGGCTGAACGGTGGTGCCTCTGGCTGAAGGATGCCCGCGCGGATGACCTTGAAAATGAACTAATTCGGACGAGGGTCGCAGCAGTCGGTTCCTTTAGAGCGGATAGTAAGAGTCCTTCCATCCGGACCAAGAATGAAAGCTATCCCCCGCATCTCTTCTGGCAGATTGCGCAACCAGCGTCATCATACTTATGCATTCCTCGCCACGGAAGCGAACACCGACCATACTTTCCCACTGCCTATTTCGGACCCGAAGTAATCACCGGGGATGCAAACTTTCTGGCATCGGACCCTGATGGAATAGCACTAGCTATCTTATCTTCCCGCATTTTTGTCGACTGGATGAAGCTCATCGGTGGAAGAATAAAATCCGATGTGCGCTTTTCCAGCACTTTCGTCTACAACACATTTCCCCTGCCCTCCACGAGCAGTGAACAACAGGGCCGACTAATCCAAGTTGCCAAAGACATCCTGGCAGCGCGCGAACTTTACCCTGACTGGTCTTTGGGAGAACTCTATAGCGATCGGATGCCCCCCGAACTGATAGCTGCCCACTCGAAAACGGACGAGGCTGTAGAGGCGATCTTCAGCGCTAAAACCTTGCAAAGTCTAGAGGAACGTCAGTCTGCTCTATGGCGGTCGTATATTGCACTGAACTAGCAGGGTGTCTATGTCCAGCGCACAAGAGGAGGCCTAATGGCGTATGAAATGTCCGTCCATGCGCAAGATTCGAGCTTTGGCAGAGTAGGCGTAGTACTCGAGGCTCTCGCGGACGCCTCGCACCGGGCGGCAGCTTACGACTACGTCGAGGTTGCGGTGGCATACGCCTCGGAACAAGGCGTCCGTCTACTGAATGACCGACTATCAAGCGAAACTTGGACTGCGGCACGCAAGCGGTTTCTCGTGAGCATAGACTTTGGCTTCACTCAGCCAACGGCGCTCGTCCGCCTCAGCGAACTCAATAATGCGGAGGTCCGAATCCCGAATGGACGCGCAGTGCTGACGGACCCGGCTCTGCGTCCTCAATCAGCGTTTCACGCGAAGGCATTCGCCTTCGGAACAGATGAGTCGCACGGTCTGAGGGACCTGAAGCTGATGAAGGCTGTTAACCTGAAGGCCCTAATCGTGGGATCGGCTAACCTCACCGCCAGTGCACTCTCGACCGGGGCTGAAGTCGTTACGAAGCAGGTTTGGACGGACGCCCCATCGACCAAAGAATGGCGTCACCTGTTGCTGGCGAAGCCTGTTCTGGACTGGTTCGAAGACACATGGGAAACCGCCGACCCGCTTTCGGAAGTGCTGCAGGAGTATCGTTCGCGCTACCGCTCCCTGCCCGGGCCTCCGCAGCCCCAAGAGGAAAAGACGTTGGCGACCCGCCGCTACCTCGCCTCACCGGACGAGCATGTAATCAGCGGGCCACTACCGGTGCAGCTCGCCGCTGCAAAGTCGTTGTGGGTCGACGGATCCTCCATCATCCACAATCGTGAACCCCACCCAGGGAACCAACTGAACACACCCCGGGGAACGAGAGTCTTCTTCGGGTTCGGCTCGGAAAAAGTCCCTAGGAACACGACGCTGGGTTCAGTAAGTATCCGAGTCGGCAGCTATCGGTATGTTGAACGCTCAGTGCGGTTCGCCGACAACGGTATGGACATCATCAGCCTGCCGATCCCTGAGCAGAACGGCCTCGACAGCTATCAGGGGTCATTTCTGGTCTTCTCCCGCGACAGGCTTTCAAGCACCGACCGTGGTCAGTTCACTTTGACCGTCACCGACACGGCAGGACTCACCAGTCTGAAAGAGACAGCCTCAAACAGCGTCGAGCTCTCAATGCACTCCGGCAGAGGATATGGGTTGCTCTTCTAAGTGAAGACGTCGTCAGGTTTACGACCGCGGAATTTCCGACCAGAACTGCTGGCAACCTCATCCGCCCACCTGACCGGAGAACGGACAACTCTAGGTCGGGCCGCAGTGAGATTGAAGAGATAAAGGACTAGCCAGTGACTGGGCGGCACCAGACCTACCCTCTAAGTCGTGAGTGTCCCACTTCCCTTGCAATTGAGACGGAAAGCGGCGCCGGCCAGCGGCCCACTCCCTCATAAGGGGGAACGAAGTGATAACCGGGCACGCCGAGGCCCGGGGCTAGGCATCCTGAGTTTCCTCCGAAGGTAGTTCCATGGCGGCGTGCAGCCTTTTCCCTCTCCAACAATGGTAAGCATGTACCCAGGGCAGATTCGCCGGATCCAAGGCAGCCATAGTGTGGTGCAAGAGCTTCATTAAGGGTTCGAAGTCTTTGGATTCCGGCCGATTTAGCATGTTGAACAGTTCGGCTGCGAACTGAGCTTTCAAGGCAAGGGTGGTGTACTTTTCCTTGAGGCCGGCGTTTGACAGGCTTAGGGCAGCGTCAAATTTGGCCGAGAGTTCTTGGAGTTTGAGCTCCTGCCGTTCAAAGCCGAACATGTCTTTAAGCTGAAAGCGCTTCATCTGTAGCACTTCTAACTGAAAGTACATGGCTCGCAGCACGTCGGCTGTCTCGCAGACGACTTTGGAGCGGTCAAGGATTCGCTGCTTACGCGCTTCTAATGTTGGTGCGAAGAAGTATTGGGCGATAACTGAGGTGAAGCCAGCAGCGATCAGTGTCCCGGCCACGGTCAGCAGCGATGGTGTGTAGTCCGCCGAGGCGACATGGGTACCTGCCAGGGCAGAAGAAATTCGCTCAAGCACAGGAGTTCCTAGACATAGATAGCAATTGGTATCACCTTGACGATGGGCGGCTTGAGTCCCAACTTGAAGCTCGTGTTGAACTTTCCATCTTGAGCTGCGTCACGCATGTTCTCGTTTAGTTCATCGAGCATCGGCTGTTGGATGCGGTTGAGAACTTTGTTCCGGCTCAGGATTGAAGTGCCCTTCATAGAGACTTCACTCACCTTACCGAGAACGGTGAACGTGCCGTCGAGGATTCGGTCCTTGTCCTGGCTTGCGAAGTGCTCAGTGTCGCAAATAGTGACTGCCGTAACGTGGCTGCGAGCAGATCCCCCCACGACCTTTCCGAAGTACTCGCGGGTTGTCTCGTTCCGGAAGTCCTGACGCACTGCGCTTGTGGCGGCGGCAGCTATCTCCGCCCTGGATTCGGCTTCGAGGTTCGATTTTTGTATGAACTTTTGCAGTTCTTCGTGTCCCTGCTCGTAGTAGAAGTCGAACTTTTCTCGCTGGTCCTTCTTGGCCCGCCATTTGGTCACCGCTGCTACGAGTTCGGGCGTTGCCAAGTCGAGGATGCTGTTTATCTCGTTTGCTTCGAATGTGGCAGCGAACTCGACAAATGAGCCCACGTTGATGCCCTGCAGTGAGTCGACTCCTGTGATCGGTTTGATCAGGTTCTGATTGTGGAGTTGCTGGCGCACGTTATGGAGGAAGTTTGCTTGGGTGTACTGGAAGTTCAGTTGATTCTTCCGCTCGTCTTTGGCGTCTTCGCTCCCGGCAGTCTTGGCCGATGCGCCTACCTTAGCTTTGGCATTGGCTGTCCAGGGGAGGTTGAATCCGGCCTCGGCATCCGCAGTTCCCGCAGTCTCTTTCGCTTGCTGGATCACACTGGCCTGAATCGTCTCGCGCATTTCGTCGACAGGCAGACCTATATTGAAGATTTGTTGGATGAGGCGGCAACGAACTCATCGTTACGGTAGATCACCAGGCTGTATTGATCGGCCGGGGGTCTATTTTCGTCTAGCACTCGTGCCCTCCTTCGATTTGAGGTGTAGTGAAAGTAGGGGACATCAGTCATCGGTCTGACGCGCGATGAAGCCCGACATTCCGCGGACAGTGAATTGAATGGAACCGTATTATATTGGCTAATAAAACAAACAAAATCTGTTATAACCACATAGTTTCTGTTACTGTCTCGCTTGTACTCGCGATACCTCTGCGATAGAGACCGGTCCTCCGTGAGGCAGGGCGTGCCATTTCCTTGGAAACGGGACTCCCATTGGGACACTCCCCGCGCCGGCTTGGAATCGCACGGCGAGTGCGAGTAGCGGCACGGGCTATGTGGCTGGGGGCTCAGCAGGCTCAATGAGTTCTGGCCCGTTGTTCCGGACGCTGTTCACTCTGGAGCTGACAATTCGAGGCGTCAGGGTCGGTTCCGGCAAAGAGTCCAGCAAGTGCTGAATCTCGTCCTTGTCAATCAGGTCCGGGTCCAACCATTCCGCAAACCGGTCCCGGGGGATGATGACCGGGGAACGGTCGTGGACATGCCCCAAAGCATCCTGGGTCGTTGTGGTTAAAACTGTGCAGCTGAGCAGCCAGCGGCCCGGGTCATCCTCGGGCAGAGACGGATCAGCCCACCATTCATACAGCCCAGCAAAGCCCAGCAGGGGCTCTTTCTCCGAGTACAGGTAGTTCGGGATCTTCTTGCCGCCCTCGGTCTTCTGCCACTCAAAGTAACCGTCCGCTGGCAGGATCCCCCGTCTTTTCACCGCGGCTTTTCGGAATGATGGCTTCTCCAGGATGGTCTCGCTGCGGGCGTTGATCATTTTGGAGCCTATTTTGATGTCCTTGGCCCAGGACGGGACCAGACCCCAACGGGCAATGAGCAGATGCCGGTTAATGGTGCCCTCATCGAGACGTTCAGCAACGATCGGCACACTTTGGGTTGGTGCCACGTTCCAGCTCGGCGGCGGCGGACTCCCCTCTACCTCCTTCGCCTCAAAGTGGCTCAGAAGGTCCCCAGTGGCCTTGGACATCACGTATCTGCCGCACATGAGGCCATTCTGCCTGAAGCGGCTCCAACTAGTAGCTGTCGGTGCGGATGACGATGAGTTTTGTCCTTCTTCCAGAAGCGCGTACAGGTTCTCGCGTGCCTCCTCGTAGGTGTCGCCTTCGGCCTCGATGTGGCTGTAGCTGCCATCCGGGTTGGTAATGGTGCCGGTGAGTTTCACCGCACGGGTCTATTTGGCCATGGGTGCGACGGGCTCGATAAGCTTCGGCCCGTTGTTGCGCACGCTGTTGACCCTGGGGCTGACCAATGGAGATCCGTACCGGGGAGAAGGAATAGCGGCGGCCCTTTCAGCCATACGCCCCCACAGGAAATTCCGGGGCACATATTCGCTTCGCGATTGACGCAGGGGTGTCGCGTAATCTGCCTATATGGCCCAGACAAAAAACGAATACGATGACCTGCACGCCACCGTTGTGGATGCGCTCAGATACCAACTCGAAGGCGATGACTTGGACCACGCTGCCCACGAGGTGTTGGACCGGCTGCGCGACCACGGCCTGGATATCCCGCCCAAGGAAATGGCGTAGGACGAGTGGCTGCACTGGCGAACTTGTTTATAGGTTCATCTAGTGAAGGGAAGGACGTCGCCGAACGTTTGCATGCTGGGCTGGACCGTCACGGGCTGACTGAGTCCACTGTATGGACTCACGGGGTGTTCCGTCCGAGCCAGCACCCTCTGACCGCCCTTGTTGGCAGGGCACAGGCCTCAGACTTCGCGGTTATGGTCCTTAGCCCCGACGACGACGTGGAGAGCCGGGAATCCAGGACCCAAGCACCCCGGGACAACGTGATTTTCGAGCTGGGCTTGTTCATGGGAGCGTTGGGACCGGAGCGAACCTATATGGTTCTGCCGAAGGGTGTAGACCTCAAGCTTCCTACAGACTTAGCTGGCATCACGTACCTTCCGTATCCGATCCGACAGGATGGGAATACGGCGGCAGCGTTGAATGGAGTCGTGCTGGACATCATTGACGAGGTCAAGAGACTTGGACCCCGGATGGCTAGGAAGGGCCCAACATCCGAAACCGATTCTGAAACGGTTCGTGACGTGGACTCCCTGGCGAAAAGCGCACTCTCCGAGGTCCCCGGAGAGATGCAAACACAACGAGAGACTGCCCAGAATGCAGCTCCGGGTCTCCTCGCAGCAAGGCATGCAGAGCAGGCACTCAAGGCTCTGGAAGAAGAGATCAACTGGCTCTGCAGCAACGCAACGAGCCAAGGATGGTCCGTGGTCAAGAACAACCCGACGACGCTTCGCCTGAGGTCGCCCAAGGGGAAAGAATTCACGCTTCCCCGCAGACGCCCAGCTGGCACCCGTGCTGAACTGAGAAAGTTCGTTGCCGAACTACGAGCCAACGGGCTGCGAGTCAACCGTGCACTTCAAGACGCCGTCGAGCATTCCCCGTTCGGCTAGGCAGACGAGGCTCCCCTCGCGCTTTCTGCCAACTCAATGTCACAGTCCCCGCGAGGGGAACAGCGCTCAAACCCGGCCACATACCGGGAGCACCCTACGGGCCGCTGCACCTTGACTTCGTCCCTGAGTTGCTTGGGAGGGCATCGCGCCACAGCACCGCCAGGGTGCTCCCGTACAACTTGTAACTCAGCCCTAGAAGGATACGTGATCAATTGAGAACCCTCGCAAACACAAACCACGGCCGCCGCATCCTTCCTTGGTGGAACAAATGACTTTGATACGTGAGCTCGATATGTCGAGGGCCCGTATCAAACGCGCCCACGACAACATCAAGGAATTTGCTGAAGTCGTGGATGAATACATTGGAAGACGTCCTGCCGACCTCGCAGCGGACCTAAACGAGCTAGGACAAGGCAGCCTACGCGCAGTCCGTCGCGAACCTATCCCCATTGAGCTACCGATTCTTCTTGGGGAGGCGCTTCAGAATCTCCGCGCCGGCCTGGACAACTGTTTATACGCTGTTGCGATCATCGATTCAGGTATGAATCCACCCCCTGGCGGAACGAAGCTTCAGTGGCCAATAGCCCTCACACCCAAAGAATGGAGGGAGAACAAGAAGCGTCTAGAGCACTTGTCACCGCACCTAATCGCGGCACTTCACCGAATCCAGCCATTCCAAGCAGAATGGCCTGAGTGGAACTGTCTGCGCATCCTGCACGACCTCGCGCGGCTGGATCGTCACCGTTCCCCTCATGAACTGTGCATGTGGCTGGAGGAGGTTAAAGGAACCTACGACAAGGAAGCGATTCACAATTTGGCGGTGAGGGAAGGGCCGGTGGGCGAAGACGGCGTTGTCGTGACCTTCACCAAAGTCAGCCCAGAAGAGTTGAGCCCGCAGATGCTCAGCTTGAACGTCGTATTAGGGATCGACGTTCAAGGACTCGAACTTTCTCCTCATCCCACTACAGGGCAACCTTCTCGTCCGTGGGGGCCTCTCGACAACCGCCTGAAAGCCATGTGCAAGGCCGCGGAAGAATATGCCGAAGGTTTGGTGGACATGGCTCAGAACCCTGACGCATGGCTGGGCGACGAGTAAACAAAAACCGTCCGTTATTCGACTGTCCCACTTCCTTGGAAATGGGACCCTCCCAGCGGGACACCAGAAGCATCGGCCCCAGTCCGGCCCTCAGCTGGGAGCGCTGCGTGGGCTCTCCCCTAAGGTCAACGAGAGGCCACGTATCAGAAGCCACGGGCTGTACGCGTCGGGAACTACGAAAAGGACACGTTCCCTGCATCATTGACCTCGACCCACCGGGTGTCACCCTTGATCTTGATGCCGAGGGCGCGTTCCAGCTTGGGAAGCCAGTTTGCGGCGGTCTGATTGATATATCGCTTGCCGTCTATCACTTCCACCGCACGGATGCTGCCGGGTCGTGAACTCCAACCGTTCACGGCACGACCGTTCCTGTATCCAGCCTTTAGGGCGAATCGGCGGATTTCTTCGGCGCCGGCGCCCTCGCCCGTCTCAGCGTAGTACCGTCCAATGCTGCCGATATAGACCAGCGAGCACATGTCCTGGAACTTCTGGTCCGCCTCTCGGTCCGGTGTGGCCTTCATCGGGAGCGGGTCAGTCAGAGGGTCGAACAAGATCGGCTCGGCTGCCGAGGGTGCCCATGTAACGTCCTCGGACCGGGTCACTGAGTTGAAGTCATCTTCCTCACCGCCGCGAATGGTAGTGAGGAACGCTTCGGCAGCAGCGGCAAGTGCCCGACTGAGATCATCCGCATTGTACTCGCTCATAATAGTCCGTCCTTATGGTTCTAGTACGCCTTCTAGCACTGGTTAGCACCGTATAGGACACGATAGCCTAGACTGCTAGCAAGTACAACAGTGTTCAAAAGACAATGTAGGACCGAGTAGCACCTTCCGTGCAATGGGCATAAGCCCACAGTCTGTACCGTTGGGGCGACAAGCAGTAGCCGTGGCACGCCTCAAGAGCTAGTCAGGCGCTGAACGCCCTCCCTCGTATGCCGACTTCCGTAATCTGGGCGTCCCAGAAGCTGTGCCAAAACTCGAGGTCCGCTATGCGGCCGCAGATGCGACTTCTTGGACGTCATTGCGGCTGAGAGCGCGGGTCAGTGACGAAACGCTGACACTGAGTATCTGAGCTGTCTCCTTCAAGGTCTTTCCCTGGCTGCGCAGCTGCCGGGCGGCCTCTGTCTTCGACGGGGTCATGGTTCGAGGGCGGCCGCCGAGCCGGCCACGTGCTTTCGCTGCCGCAAGGCCGGCCTTCGTCCGTTCAGACAGCCGGGACCGTTCGTACTCAGCCAGGGAGGCGAACATATCGAAGATGAGCTTTCCATGGGCGCTGGTGGTGTCGAGCCACGGTTCAGCGAGAGAACGGAACCCTATCCCCCGCTGTCCCAGCACCGTCACAATGTCAGCCAAGTCAGCGGTACTGCGGCCCAACCTGGTTAGATCCGCAACGGTCAGGACATTCCCGGGCTGCAGGTAGTCCAGGCATTCCTTCCATCGCGCCCTTGCTTGGGTGGCCCCGGAGGCGTACTCCTGAAACACGCGCACAGCCCCGGCAGCGACGAGCGCATCCACCTGGGAATCAAGCGACTGCCCTCGGGTACTTACCCTCGCGTACCCAATTACGTTGCCAGACACGTCAAAAAGCCTCCACCCCAGGTTATGACCAGCTTTCATTTCGAAAACCAGTTCTGACCAACGATATGAGTGCTTTTTCGACTTATTTCTGTCAGTTTCAGAAGTCGTCTGCACCGAATGTCAGAAGTCGTCTGCACCCGGAGTCGGTTGGGTTGGAACTGTACAGTTTAACGCGGGATGACAGCGGGCGCTTTGTGGCAGCCCTGCCCCCGCGTCATGTCAGAACGCCGGGAGGACCAGCGCTTCAGAGTCCGTCCCGGGGTGCGGTCGCTTGCTGTGCCTTCTGGTGGAACCATTCGATGTGTTCTTGCAGGAGGCGGGCTGCGAGTTCTCCGTCGTGCGCCTGGACGGCGTCGAAGATGTGGTGGTGTTGGGTTCGTAGCGTGGCGATGACGTCCGGCCATGTTTCCATGGCGTCCATCGCGCCTTTGACGTAGCCGATGATGGATCCGGACAGGGATTCCATCATGGTGGCCACCACCGCGTTCCCGGCGAGCGAGCTCAACGCCACGTGGAAGCGGGCGTCGAGTTCGTGGAACGCGGCGCGGTCAATGTCGGGATCGTCCATGGCGTGCAGAAGCTGGGATGCCTGCTCTAGGTCTTCGTCGCCTCCGGTGCGGGCAGCGCCGGCACGGGCGGTCCAGGTTTCGAGCAGGATACGGGTCTGGACAATGTCCGCGACCGGGAGCCGGTTGGTGGCGACGTGCAGCCGCAGGGCCGACGACAGGCCCGCGGAAGGATCGGAAATGACGATGGCTCCGGAGGTGGGCCCGGACCCGACGGAGCTTCGCAGGATTCCCATGGCGTCCAGGACCCGGATGGCCTCGCGTACTGAGGCCCGTGAGATGCCGTAGTTTTCGGCGAGTGTGCGTTCGCCCGGGAGGCGGTCCCCGACCGTGATTTTGCCCGAGCGCAGGTCCGCTTCGATGTCTTTCAGGAGCGCGTCATGGGTGCGACGGCGGGGGGTTGCTCCTGCTTCGGCGGTGCTCACGGTTGGTTCCTTAAGGGCCGGCAGTGTGCGGGCCTGGGGGCGGCCCGCACACTGCGTCTTGAGTAGGCGGGACGCTAAGGCAGCATCCAGCCCAGGATCGGGGTGGACTGGAGGTAGGAGAGGGTGCAGAGCACCAGCAGCAGCGCTACGCTCCATCCGACTACTTTACGCAGGATCACCGATTCCTTTCCTTCAAGGTTGACCGCCGACGCGGCGATGGCCAGGTTTTGCGGGCTGATCAGTTTCCCGACGACGCCGCCGGAGGTGTTTCCGGCGACGAGGAGGTTCGGGTCGATGCCTGCTTTCAGGCCGGCGGTCTGCTGGAGTTTGGCGAAGAGCGCGTTGGCGGACGTGTCGGAGCCGGTGACGGCGGTGCCGATCCAGCCCAGGACGGGTGAGAGGAACGCGAAGAAGGTTCCGGTGCCGGCCAGCCAGGTGCCGATGGATACTGTCTGCCCGGAGAAGTTCATCACGTAGGCGAGTGCGAGGACGGTGATGATGGTCAGTCCGGCCCAGCGCATCCTGTAGATGGTGCGGGCGATCTCCTTCACGGCGTTAGCCACTGTGACGGGGTAGCGGCCGCCGTCGTTGTACTTCGAGTACACGAAGGCGACGATCAGGCCGGTGATCAGCAGCAGGGTTCCGGGGGTGGAGAGCCATTGGAAGGAGTAGATGGTGGAGGAGACGGGTTTGCCTTCGGCATTGACCAGCGCGTCGTGCAGGATCGGCCAGGGGATTTTGACGTCGGTCGAGGCGAGGAACGCGGGCACATCCGCGCCGAGTTTCCATAGCTTGGCGATGCCGAAGACGACGATGACGAGGAAGTACGGGAACAGGGCGAGCCAGGTGCGGGTCGGGGTCAGACGGTCTGCAGCGGCTTCGCTGACGGCGACAGCCGATGCGCGCCGGGAGTCGCCGCCGCCGGCGGTGGTGGAGGCTGTGTTCTTCGAGACTGCATCAAAGGCTGCTCCGAGACGCTCGCGTGCTGCGACGCTTCCCTTGGGCGTCCAGACGCGGAAGAACAGGACGGCCGCGCCGAGGCCTACGAGGGAGGCGACGATATCGGTGAGTTCGTAGGAGAAGTAGTTGGAGCACAGGAACTGTGCGGTGGCGAAGGAAAAACCGACAACGAGTGCGGCGGGCCAACAGTCTTTCAGGCCCTTGCGGCCATCGAGGATGAAGAGCAGGATCAGCGGCACGATAGTGGCCAGTAGCGGCGCCTGGCGTCCGACGACGGAGGCAATGTCCGTGGCGTGCAGTCCGGTGAGGCCGGCCGCGGTGGTGATCGGGATGGCCATGGCGCCGAAGGCAACAGGTGCCGTGTTGGCGACCAGGACGGCGGCGGCTGCGCGCAGCGGCGGCAGTCCGAGCGCCAACAGCATGGTGGCGGTGATGGCCACCGGCGCGCCGAACCCGGCGAGGGCTTCGAGCAGGCCGCCGAAGCAGAAGGCGATCAGGACGGCCTGGAGGCGCACGTCGCCTTTGCCGATCACGTCGAAGACGCGGCGGAGGTCCTCGAAGCGTCCGCTGAGGACCGTGACCTGGTAGAGCCAGACGGCCATGATGACGATCCAGAGCACCGGGAAGGCGCCGAAGACCCCGCCCTGGGTGGCGGACAGCAGCGCCAGCCCGGCCGGCATCTGGAACGCGAAAATTCCGACCAGGAGGGCAGCCAGGAGCGCAAAGGCGCCGGCGACATGGGCGCGGGTTTTGACGACGGCAAGCAGGATGAAGAACGTCAGCAGCGGCAGCAGGGCGACGATGGCCGACCACATGACGCTGTTGAGCACCGGGTCGGTGCTGGGTGTGAACTGATCCACGGAGTTCCTCCACATTGAGGGGGACGACAGGGGGGTATGGTCAGACCTCTGTGGTCGGACCATCAGAGTGTAGCGCAGATTTTTCTGAAAGTGTGAGCGGCTTCACTTGGATACGCCGGTTGCGAGTGGCGTCGGTCACGTGATCTACTATGGTCAGACCACAAACCCCTTAGCCCGAAAGGCTGCCATGCGAATCGCTTTGTTCGCTACGTGCATCGTGGATGCGATGTACCCCGCCACGGCGCGGGCCACCGTGAAAATCCTGGAGCGGCTGGGACACGAAGTTGTGTTTCCGTCCGGCCAGGCCTGCTGCGGGCAGATGCACGTCAACAGCGGCTATCTCAAGGAAGCTGTCCCCGTGGTCGCCAATCACGTCGCCGCGTTCGACACCGAGGACTACGACGTCGCCGTCGCCCCGTCCGGTTCCTGCGTCGCCTCCGTGAAGCACCAGCATCCCATGGTCGCCCGCTCCTGCGGTGACACGGCCCTCGAAGCCCGCGCGACCGCCGTGGGCGCTAAAACCTACGAACTCTCCGAACTGCTCGTGGACGTCCTGGGCGTGACCGACGCCGGGGCCCAGCTCGGCTCCTACTTCCCGCACCGGATCACCTACCACCCCAGCTGCCACGGCATGCGCCTGCTGAAACTGGGCGACCGGCAGTCCCGGCTGCTGGCCAGCGTGCAGGGGATCGAGATGGCAGAGCTGCCGGAAGCGGACCAGTGCTGCGGGTTCGGCGGCACGTTCTCGATGAAGAACGCCGACGTCTCCTCCGCCATGCTCGAAGACAAAACCGTCAATATCACCGCAACCGGTGCCAGCCTCTGCACCGGCGGGGACGCCTCCTGCCTGATGCACATCGGCGGCGGCCTCTCCCGCCAGGGCAGCGACGTCACCACCCTGCACCTGGCCGAAATCCTCGCCAGCACCCTGGAAGAACCGGCCTCTGTCACCGGCGAAGTCCGCGTCACCACCGGAAAGGCCACACGATGAGCACCTACCTGGGCATGCCCTCCCTCCCCGTTTATGGCACGGGCAACGTGCACGCCTCCGAATCCTTCCCCAAGGCCGCGCACCGCGAACTCGGCAACGCCCAGCTCCGGGCCAACCTCGGCCACGCCACCCACACCATCCGCGACAAACGCATCCAAGTGGTCTCCGAACTGCCGGACTGGGAACAACTGCGCGACGCCGGATCCGCCATCAAGGAATCCGTGATGGCCCGCCTTCCCGAACTCCTGGAACAGTTCGAGAAGAACTTCACCGCCCGCGGCGGCGTGATCCACTGGGCCCGGGACGCCGATGAGGCCAATGAGATCGTCGCTGAGCTGATCCGGGCGACCGGTGAAACCGAAGCGGTCAAGATCAAATCCATGGCCACCCAGGAAATCGGCCTCAACGAATACCTTGAAGAGCACGGCATTGCCGCCTACGAAACCGACCTGGCCGAGCTGATCGTCCAGCTGGACCACGACAAGCCCAGCCACATCCTCGTCCCGGCGATCCATAAGAACCGGACACAGGTCCGGGACATCTTCCTGCGCGAAATGGAGGGCGTCGACCCGGAGCTGACCGACGAACCGGCCCGCCTCGCCGCGGCCGCCCGGGCACACCTGCGCCGTAAATTCCTCACTGCCAAAGTCGCTGTCTCCGGGGCCAACTTCGCCCTGGCTGACTCGGGCACCTTGGCCGTCGTCGAATCCGAGGGCAACGGACGCATGTGCCTGACCCTGCCGGAGACACTGATCACCGTCATGGGCGTCGAAAAGCTGTTGCCGACCTGGCAGGACCTTGAAGTCTTTATGCAGCTGCTGCCCCGCTCCTCCACCGGGGAACGGATGAACCCTTATACCTCGCTGTGGACCGGTGTCACCGAGGGCGACGGGCCCCAAAACGTGCACCTGGTGCTGCTGGACAACGGACGCAGCGCCGCCCTGGCCGACGAAATGGGCCGCTCGGCCCTGCACTGCATCCGTTGCAGCGCCTGCATGAACGTCTGCCCGGTCTATGAACGGACCGGCGGCCACGCCTACGGATCGACCTACCCCGGGCCGATCGGGGCGATCCTTTCGCCGCTGATGACCGGCATTCAGGCCGAGGAGAACAGTTCGCTGCCGTACGCGTCCTCGCTGTGCGGGGCCTGCTATGACGCCTGCCCGGTGAAGATCAACATCCCGGATATCCTGGTGCACCTGCGCAGCGTGGATGTGGACAGCAAACGCGGGAAGAAGAAAATCCCCAGCCAGATGGACGTTGGGATGAACGCCGCGTCCTGGGCCCTGTCGTCGGGCAAACGGCTGGGATTGATCGAGAAGGGGCTGCCGCTGGGACGCCTGGCCGCGGGCCCGGACAAGAAGATCACCAAACTGCCCGGAATCGCCGCCGGCTGGACCCAAAGCAGGGATATTCCCGCGCCGCCGTCGCAGTCCTTCCGCGACTGGTGGAAGAAGGAACACCGGACCCCGGCCACCGGCGCTGCCCCCGCTACGTCAGATAACCAGCCCTCAGAGCACCAGGAAGACCAGCCATGAGCGCACGCGATGAGATCCTTGAACGGATCCGCACCGCCCTGAAAGACAGCCCCAAAGTACCGGAAGTTCCCCGCGGGTACCGGTCCTCATCCGATCTGGACGAGGATGCCCTGATCCACCTGCTGGTGGACCGCCTGATCGACTACAAAGCCCAGGTCTCCGTCGTGGACGCCGAGGAGGTGCCGGCACGGATTGCGGAACTGCTCGCGGCAGCGCGCAGCTATGTCGTGCCTACGGGGCTGGACGCCGGCTGGCTCAGTGAACTCGAACTCGACCACGCCAACCGTCGCCGCACCGATTCGGCCGCGGCTCCGCTCACCGTCGTCGAGCTCGATGGTATCGACGCGGTCGTGACCGGCAGTGCTGTCGCTGTCGCCGAGACGGGGACCATCATCCTGGACGGCAGTCCCAACCAGGGCCGCCGGGCAATCACCCTCGTCCCGGACCACCACATCTGCATCGTTAAAGTCGCCGACATTGCCGGGATCCTGCCGGAAGCGCTGCGCCGGATTGATGGCACCCGGCCGCTGACCATGATCAGCGGGCCGAGTGCCACCAGCGACATTGAACTCGAACGTGTCGAGGGAGTCCACGGGCCCCGCAAACTCGACGTCATCATCGCCCGCTAAATCCGGGCAGTGAAGTCCGGGCACGGCCATCACCCTGGCCGTGCCCGGATGCACCAACGCGCATCCCGCACCCTCACCGCTGAACGAAAGGCACCCTCATGACCTCCTACCGCCATGACGCCTGGGAGCACCTCCGCGGTGCCCTCGTGCAGGTCCGGAAGAACGGCACCGTCCTCCGCGAAGGACTCGTCGAGGACGTCATGCCTGACTCGTCGGCCCTCTGGATCGCCGCCGACGGGCTCGCCGGCCGGGTGCTGATCGAAGCTGCTGAAGGCCACGAGGTGTGGGTAGAGCCGCGGCAACTCGAGGGTAAACGCTCGTACCGCATGACATCGTCCGCACTCCAGCGCGGAGAAGGAGATCAGGTTCGCGGGATGCACCTCAACCGTCAGGCTGCGGATGAATCCTTGTTCCGCGGCGGCCGCAGATGGCCGAGGACCGCGTAGGCAAAGTCCACCAGGTAGTCGTTCAGGGCCAGGGAGGCAGCCTTGGCCGCTGAATCGTCTCTGGCGAGAATCGCTTCCAAAATTCTTATGTGAAGCGTCGATCCCCGTGAGATCTGGTCTGCCTCGTCCCGCATGTGGGCGATCCAGAAGCGCCGGGAAAGAGCCTGCGCGGGGGCCAGTGCGTCCGCGAGGTACTCATTGGCTGCGGCATCGACAATCAGATGATGGGTCTCCTTCACCGTCTCCAGGTAGGTGCTCAAGGTGAATTCCTCGTGTTTGAGCCGGTCCACCATGGCAGCCATTTTCCTTCGGTGCTCTCCAACTGCCCGGCCGCAGGCAAGCTCCACTGCCAGGGCCTCCAGAACCCGGCGCAGCTCAAGGAGACGCAGCTGGGTGTCGACCGAAGCGGCCGGGACGAGAACCCCCTTGCTGGGGTGGATTTGCACCATGCCCTCCCGTGCGAGCCGTTGCAGGGCTTCACGAACCGGGGTGCGGCCGAACCCGGTTGAGGCGGTAAGCATCGATTCGGAGACCAACGACCCCGGCGCGATTTCCTGGAAGATGATCATCCGCTCGATCTCGTCATAAGCGCCGTCGGCCTTACCTTTTTCCGCCATCTGGCCACTCCTCCCCAGCCGGGCCACCCCGGCTACCGCGTCTCCCGATTCACCGGGCGATGGAAAGCCCATTGACTTAGGGACATCCTAAGGCATATGTTACCGGTATATCGGTTGCATGTCGGTCAATGATGACCGTACCGGCCTTAGGCTGCATTGCACCTCTTCTACGAAGGAAGCCATGAAATCCTCGCGTATTGAGCACCGCGCCATCGACTACATACCGGAATCCGAGCGCCACGGCGTGGCTCGAAGCCTCTTCTTTGTCTGGTTCGCCGCCAACACCTCCATCACTGCGGTGGTGACCGGCGCGCTGTTTGTCATCCTGGGAAACTCCGCCCTGTGGGCCATCCCGGCAGTCATCATTGGAAACGTCCTGGGTGGTTTCGTCACAGCCCTTCACTCCGCACAAGGCCCGAAACTGGGCGTTCCACAAATGATCCAGAGCCGGGCCCAGTTCGGCTACTACGGCGCCATCCTGCCCCTCGTACTCTCCCTCATCATCTACCTGGGCTTCTACGCAACAGGCCTGGTCCTCGGCGGCCAGGCGATCGGGGACCTCCTCGGCATCCCGGTCCAGGCCGGCTCCGCGATCTTCGCACTGCTCTCAACCACCCTGGCCATCTTCGGATACCGTTACATCCACAAGTTTTCCAAAGTCGCCACGGCACTCAGCGCCGCCGTGTTCGTGGTGCTCTTCATCCGCGTACTCACCGCACCCGACGCCGCGGTTCTCGTGCAGCAGACCGACTTCGCCATCGGCCCGTTCGTCCTCGGCATCTCGCTGGCAGCATCCTGGCAGCTCACTTTCGGCCCCTACATCGCCGACTACTCCCGCTACCTGCCCGCCAACACACCCCAACGAGCCACGATGGGATGGACCTTCGCCGGCAGCGTCCTGGGCGGCTCACTCGCCATGATCCTGGGCGCCCTCGGCGCAGCCATCGGCGGCAGTAACTTCAACACCAACCAGGTCGGCTACCTCGCCAACTTGGGCGCCCAGTTCGCATGGCTGGTCCTGTTGGCTGTGATCTGCGGAAAACTCACCGGCAACACCCTGAGCACCTACGGCGGGTTCATGTCGCTGGCCACCATCGTCACGGCCATCACCCGTAGGGAAATCATCACCGGCAAAGCCCGGACCGCCTATATCGTCCTGATATCCGCAGCAGCCCTGAGCATTGCCTTGGCTGCAACCGATAACTTCCTGGGCGCATTTACAAACTTCCTCCTGTTCCTCCTCTACTTCATGACACCGTGGTCCGCGATCAACCTCGTCGACTTCTACTTCGTCCGCAAGGAGAAATACAACGTCGGCGCACTCTTTCAGCCGGACGGCGAGTACGGCCGCATCAACTGGATCGCCATTGCCGCGTACGCGGCCGGAATCCTCATCCAGATCCCGTTCATGAACAGCCCCCTATATGTCGGCCCGGTAGCGGAATGGCTTGGCGGTGCGGAAATTGCCTGGCTGATCGGTCTCGTCGTCTCCGGTGGCATCTACTACTTGTTCGCACCCGTCCGCAAAACGCTCCCCCATTCCACGAGCCCCGCCGCAGACGGGCAGCAGGATGCTGCCGCCCTGATCCGCCCGCACCTCTGACCAAAAACGCCCCACAGGAGTAGCACAGCATGAAATACGATCCCAGCTTCGAAAAAAGCCCACTGCCCTTCGCACCGTTCAAGAGCCTCACAGTGCCCCGCCCCATCGGCTGGCTCTCCAGCATCAGCACGGACGGGGTGGAGAACATTGCCCCCTACAGCCAGTGGCAAAACCTCACTTTCGACCCCCCGATGGTGATGTTTGCCGCCAACCAGTACCCCGACGGGCGGCGCAAAGACACCGTCATCAACGCCGAAGAAACCGGCTGGTTCGTCTGGAACATGGCCACCTGGGACCTCCGGGAGGCAGTGAACATCAGCGCGATGGCCCTGCCGCCGGGAGAAAGCGAATTCGATCGCCTCAACGTCACGAAAAAGAAGGCTGATCTCTCCGACACACCTATGGTCGCTGAAAGCCCGTTCCACTTTGAATGCCGGTACCTCTCCACCCACCGGATCCCCGGCAACTCCACCGTCGGAAGCATCGACGTCGTCTACGCCACCGTGGAACGCATCCACCTGGACGAAAACTGCCTTACCCCGGACGGACGGATCGACATCCCCAAGGTCAAGCCGATAGCGCGCATGGGCTACTACGACTACACCGTCGTCACCGACACCTTCGAGATGAAAGTTCCCTGCTCCGACGCCGACGAAATGGCCGGCCTCGCAGGACAACCCGCATAGTTCCACGGCACAGCTATTCCCGTGCGGGGTGCCCGGTACCGCTGAAGTCTCACTTCCGAGGTACCGGGGTCCGGCACCGACCTGGAGAACCCGTGGGACCCGCCCGAACGCGGTTCGGTTGCCCAAGCATGCCGTCTCAGTTCCTAGGAAGTGGACGCCCGGGAACTGTTCACTCGTGAAGTGGCTGGCTCGCCACACAATTTCGTTCCACAACTACGTGCCAAGGTCCGCGGCTATCGGGAAAGTAGTTTCTCACCGTCCGGTCGCAACTCTCCGTTGGGCGATACGTGCCGGTACAGGGTCTGGCGGGTGATGCCGAGTTCGGCGCAGAGATCGCTGACTTTGGTTTCGGGCTTGCCCATGGACGCCATGGCGAGCCGGAGCTTCGCCGGAGTCATTTTGTAGGGACGTCCTCCGTTGCGGCCGCGGGCCCGGGCGGAGGCCAGGCCGGCGAGGGTTCGTTCGGAGATGAGCTCCCGTTCGAATTCGGCGAGGGCGGCGAAGATTCCGAAGACGAGTTTTCCGGAGGCTGTGGTGGTGTCGATGGCGGCGCCCTGCCCGGTGAGGACCTTCAGGCCGATTCCGCGTTCGGTGAGGTCGTGGACGATGTTGACCAGGTGGCGCAGGTCCCGGCCGAGCCGGTCCAGTTTCCAGACGACCAGGGTGTCTCCGTGGCGCAGAGCTTTGAGGCAGGCGGCCAGCTGGGGCCGGTCGTCCTTCTTTCCGGAAGCCCTGTCTTCGTAGAGGGAGTCCGCCCCGATACCGGCCGCCAGAAGTGCGTCGCGCTGCAGGTCCGTGGTTTGGGACCCGTCGGCCTTGGAGACGCGCATGTATCCGACGAGCACAGCACTTCCCCTTTGTCATTTATACGTTCGTTTAAGTGACAGAAGAACTTCAGCTCGCTTCGAAATCAGAAGATGTCACTTAACCGGTTATTTATTCTACGTCAGGCAAAGGGCTCGTCTCCTTCTGTTTGTGACAGAAAGTCGAGAGGTATTTGAAGCTCGCCGAAGGTGTCCCGAAGACCGAGGACGGATGCCTCACTGCGGCACCCGTAGCGTGCGAAGTCGAAGAGGTGCTTCGCGACCACGGGATCCGTTTTGGCTGCTGCGATGCACGCGTCCCGAGTAGCCGTCACCTGGTTCCAGAGCTCGTCCAGAGTCGGCTGCTTCTGCGCACCAGGGGTGCCTGTCAGTGATCCGGGCGGCGTTCCGTCGCTGATCGGGGTCTTCGGTTCGGGACGCAGAAGGTGCGAGGTACCGATGGCGGTCAGAGTGCCGTCTTCGATCATTGCCATGGCGGCGGCAGCGGCTTCGAACAGTTGCTGCTGCCTGGTCCAGTGGAGGGACTCGAACGGTTGCCATGAATGCAGCCCGGCCCGGAACGGGTGGCCGCAGTGGTCCCAGACCCGTCGCACGTCCTCCAGCTGCCGGCCGTATCGTCCCTGAGGCGTGCTGAGTTCATCCAGCAGGGTACGCAGCAGCCGGAACCAGACTCCGGCGTGAACCGAGCGCCGGGGAAGGTTCACGGATCCTGTAGTTATTGCCTGCCAGGTGCGGCGGTCCAGGACGATTAGCGATTCCGGAAGTTCCCGCTGGTCATCTGCGGGCGTTGCCCACTTGATGTAATCGGCAGGGTGTCCTTCATAGGTCTCGAGCCGACGCCGGTGTGCTGGGCAGCTGGCCGTGAGCGGCAATTGCCAAAAGAGCAGTATCGTCGCGCCAGACTCCAGGCATTCCCGGCATCCCAGTCTGATCCCGCTTGTTGAGAGCCAGGGAACCCAGTTTCGAGGAGCGTAGACAATGCGGCGCCCGGGCGGCAGGAGCAGCGAGAACTGGTGCACGTAAGTTTCGTAGGTATCGGGTGCAGGGGTGAGGGAGTCGAAGAGCCACGGCACCCAGCCGGCCATGGTCATGGCCTGTACGCGGTGCTGGTCGAGGCCCGCGCGTTTGGCGAGCTCGTCGAGCAGGTGACGTGGCGGGTCCAGATCCAGCTCAGCGTCGCTGAATTCCCGGTGACCGAGTCCGTGTTCGAGCAGCTGGTGGGAGTACATGCCGTAGCTGCTCGCCGTCCGCCGCAGCCAAGAGGACAAGGACTCCGTTGCTGCAGGTGACGGATGAAGGGGCCAGCGCTCCGGCGGTCTCACATCAGTTCGCGTTCGAACAAACGGCGCCGTTCAGTGGGTCCTGCATAGTCGGCCATCACCAAGGTGCGCCGATTGATGCGCTCTTCACCGCTTTCCACCGCGGCGATCGCCGCGGTCGTCAGGAGCCGGGCGAGTTCGCCAATGGTTCCCTCGCTTCGGGCGAGCAAATACTGCGCCATATCGGCAGTAGCGATGTCCGAGCGGCGCTGCAGTGGCAGGGCGGCCACGAAGCTGGCCAACAACGACAGAGTGTCCGCACCCGTGTTCCACAAGGGAAGGACGACGGGTTCGAACCGGTTCTCCAGCTGATCATCGGAACGAACCGCAAGATATGCCTCCCGGGTGCCGACGCCGACGATCGGGATGCCCAGCTCGTTGCCGAGGAACCGCAGGAGATTGAGGAACTCCCGGCGGCTGTTGCCTTGCCCTGCGAGGACATTGTGCAGCTCGTCGATGACGAGCATGCGCACGCCCGTTAAGCGCAGCAGTTTCAGCGAGATCTGCTCCACGTCAGCCAGGCGCCGCCTTGGTTGAAGAGGTGCACCAAGCGCGGCCAGGAGCGCGATGTAGAAGCGCAGCACGGAAGGCTCCGACGGCATCTGCACGCACAACACCGGAATGTTTTCCCGCTCTGGCTCGGCCACGGCCGGGTGTCCCCGGCGGAACTTTTCCACGATCATCGACTTGCCGTTGTTCGTCGGCCCGATCAGCAACAGGTTCGGCATGCGCTGTTTGTCCGGCCAAGACAGCAGGGACTCCAGGCGTGCCACCGCTTCCACCGCGCGCGGGTAGCCGATCCACCGGTCGGCCCGGATCAATTCAACCCGCTCGTTCCCAGGCAACCGTGCCGCGTCCCGCACACCCGGGTGCAGGTGGGACAACTCCGGCGCTGCGTACTCAGGCATAATCACCACTGCTCGATCTGATCGAATAGCGTCACCCGAGGCACGTCCGCGACCGTGTCCTGTGCCTGCTGAGCGGGGGCTTCCGGCGGGAGCAATGGGGATGGTGTCTTCGAACGCCGCGGCGCCACTGCATTGCGGCGCTCGGCATCGCGACGCATGCGCTTGGTAGTCTTCGAGGCAGTGTTTGCGATCTCCCGCATTTGCTCGATCGTGCGGAACAACGCCGCCTCATCCACTTGCGCTACCCCGCGCTCGTGTAGCCGCGCCAAGGCGTGCCGGTGCTCCCACAGGCTCACAGACGGGTTAGCCATCGTCCGGTAAGGAACCTCCACATAGTGAGCCCCCTCCGGTTCCAACACCCAGATTCTGCTGATGTCCCTGGGATCCCGGCGGATGAGGAACGGCCCAAGCGTTTCGCGCCGGCTAATCCAAGGTTTCAGCGCATTGGAGAAATAGTGGACATGATCGATGACGAACCCCGTCCTCGTCAGGGTACGCCGCACGACGGGAAGGAAATCGACCAGGAACGCTGTCGCGTTCGTGGCAACCGCTGGCAAACCTGTCGCCGCGACCCCTTCTGCCCACCGTCCAGCTGGCGTCTGCCCCAGCGTGCTGTGGGTGGTGCCGTGGTAGTTGGTGACAGCAAGGGTCATCCATTTCTCCAGCTCGCGCAGGGTCAGCGCCGCCTTCCGGTCCGAGTCATAACGGCCCCGTTCGCTGGGGTTGGAAAAGGTGGTCCCGGGAAGTTCGTGGATTTGCTTCATGGCGGTGCCGATCAGGCGTTCCACGATCCCGCCATAATGAGGCCGGCCCAGCGGACGATAGGCCAGTTCGATACCGTGCTGGTCGCATCCTCGCCGGAGCGCTTCGCTCTTGAATTCGCTGGCATTATCCAGGTACAGCTGTCTCGGCTTCCCGCTCATGGGCCACCGCGCATCAATACCCAGACCTTCAAGCCATGGTCTTTTGTCAGTCCCGGCATGCGCCAGGCACAGCCCGACCGACACCGCCGAGGGCGCCTCCAGGGTCACGACCATGCCGATGATGCACCGACTGCAAACATCGATCGCGACAGTCAAATATGGCCGACCAATTGGGCGCCGCTCCCGCTCGTCCACGACGATCACGTCGATGACTGTGTGGTCGATCTGCACTCGCTCCAAAATGGTGCCGACGACCGGCACCTCGTCCCCGGCGGACTGTAGCGGCCGCGCTGCATCGGGCCCTCCCCTGCGCCGGCCTACCTCAACTGGATTCAACGCCCGGATGCGCCGCTCCACCGTGTTTCGGGCCGGGACAGGAAGCTGCCGTGCGCGGCAGGCGGCAGCAATATCCCGATACACCGCCGCCAAAGTCCGTTTCTGCCGAGTCAGAAACTGCTTTCGCACCATCACCCGGACAAGGTCCTCGACCTCCTCTGACAGCCGTGCGGTTCCTTTCCCTCCGGAGGAACGGCCAGGAGCCAAATCTGTCAGCAAACCAGAACCGTCGCGATTGCGTCTGATCAGCACGTACACCTGGCGTCGCGATATGCCCAACGCCGCGGCGGCAGCATCAACCGCTGCCCGACCAACAACCGTGCGCGCAGCCAAGGGCCCGATTACGGACGAAACCGACTTCGTCCGATCCCAGAGATCATCCGGCATCGTCAACGTGCCCGGCTCACGAATGGGCGCTGATTCCGCATCCACTCCGACACCTCCCTCGGCGTGCAGAGGAGTAGTAAGCAAAAACGACCCTAGTGCAGAGGAGTACGGAAAAACCAGTGCTCAGCACCCGCCTGCACAACCGCGGAAACAGGCTGCCCGCCGTTGCATGCGAGTACGGAAAATGACATTCGGAGGCGTGCCGAACGCGGGTCAGAAACGGTCGTTTTTGACTGTAGCGGCTAGGGTCCCATTCAGCCGAGTTTTTTTGGGGGTCTTACGCGCATCTAGTTAGCCGGTACCGGCAGCGACTCTGATGAACCTTATTAGGCTGAGCGTTGACCGGTGGAGGGAGCATCGCGGGGCATGCTACCGCTCAACCACTTCTGACCCTCCTGCCCGTCCAAATGTCAGCGAGGGGCGGTATATTCTCCAAACCGGCCAACGGACCGGTTTGAATCTTCAGGGGGAAAATTATGAGCGCACCTGACCGGCGGGTCCGCGTGATCTTCAGCTGCAGGAGAGGTCATCAGCACGAGCTTTGCGTAAGCATTGAACGCCAGGTACCACCTGAGCTTCGTTGCACGCCCGACGCTAACCAAGGCTACGGCCCTGGAGGCGGAGGTGGCTGCACAGTTCCAGCCAATTTGAGCGACGTGGTGCAGCGCGAGCTGCGTGATGCTTTCCAGGACAGCAAACGGCGCGGGTACGTTCTAATTCGTGAGTAGGTAAACACAAACAAACTTATCGGCGAAGTGGGAGGAATCGAGGGTAATCAGGCTAGGACGAGCTTCTGAATCCCGAAAAACCGCTCTTCTTCCGCGCCTAGAACTGACTTGCTCCGCAACGCGATCCAACGCGACCGGAAGCCTGCTGGTCGAAGTGTAAAAACGTGGCATCACTATGGTGGACTTGTGGCATGACGGACGCCCCTTTGCTGGTTGACCAACGCTCGGCATCTTTGACTGCCTCAGAACAAGATGTAAGGGCGTGGGCGAGCGGGAGACGTGTCTTCGTTTCCAGCCTCATCACTGACATGCCCCAGGAACGCTCTGCAGTCCGCGCAGCAATCGAGACCATCGGTGCGACGCCTGTGATGTTCGAGGATTTAGGCCCTTTGGATGTGTCCGCGGATCAGGCTTACCTTGCGGGGGTGCGGAGCTCCGAGGTTTATGTAGGCATGTGGGGACCACGCTATGGCATACGCATGCCCGACGGATACTCTGCTACCCATGCAGAGTATCGAGAGGCGGAACGCAACGGGCTGAGACTCTGCCTGTTTGTACACGGCGAGACATCGGGCGAGATGGACGGTGCACAACGCGATCTCATCCAAGGCGCCCGTAACTTGTATACGACCAGTTCATGGAGCGATCCAACAGATTTACAACGGCGGGTGATTCGGCGCCTAGAGGATCTCGCGGCCGAGGAGCTGGCGCCATGGGTGCGAGTTGGTAGAGCACTCTTCCGAGCGCGTGAAATCACAAGCGATGGCAGGACGATCTCGATTACTGCCGATGTGCGAAGTAATGCGGTGCATGCCGAGCTGGTCCGTCTGCGCGACAGCCGGGCCGGCGGCATCGCCTTTGTCTCTCCCACTGAAGCTCTGTCGGTTCAGGTGACCGAGCTATCAGTTCGAACAATCTCGACCATTGCGCACGAGGAGCGTCTGACGCTGGTATCTCAGGAACGGCGATCGTCGCCCATGCGAGCGGCACTCAATGGCATTTCTGCCGATGAACTGGCCCGCCGCGCACTGTCTGATGGCATCTTCGGAACCTCGTCGCTCGGCGAGCAAGCTAGCTGGCTCGCACGTCCAACTGACCCCTTGGCCCCGTTACGCGGATCTGGTCTCGACGACAGCGTTCTGCGTCCGATCGCGCGTCTACTGTTCGCCGAACAACTGATTACCGACGGGTCCGCATCGCGAATCGACTCGTTCGCGCTCGGTCCCGCGCACCAGGGCGCACGCCGACTCCGAGCCACTTGGACCCCTCCACAAATTTATATGAACGAACCTGACCCGGTCCCACTCTCAATTGACGGAACCATCACCGGTCTTTGAGCCATCTGCCCCGGGCGGCGTCCTAGTGAAGATTACCCACTTCGCCTCCGTCCGTTAGCCAGTACCCCTTACAGACAGTCTCATGCGTCAAATACCATTCCCGTTGCTATACGAGCTCGCGATCAGAATCGGCCGTTATTGACCTGCTCCGGACACGTCTCCAGGCAGCTGAAGAATTGCAGTCCCTCCGGCCTCTCCCCCATCGCGCCAAAAGTCCGTCTCAGAAACGGTCGTTTTGATTGTCCGGCGCGAGGGAGAGAGAAGAGCGCGCGGTGAGTAGCGCTGGTGTCAGCTTCAGAAGTCGTCTGCTCGGAATGTTCGAAGTCCTCAGCACTGAGCAGTAGGACGACGTGAGGTGGTGTGGCTCAGGATGGCGAACGAAGCCGCAGTGCGACCCACAGGCCGCACCTTCGGCAGATATAGGCAGGTTCGACACCCAGGGCATGGAGTTTTTTGCGCTGCATTGTCCGCCCACAACAGGAACACTGGCAGTACGTGTCAGAGGCCAAAATTCGTGAGGGCCTTCATCACTTGATCGACCGTCGGTGCGCCGGCATAACCGCTCGGCGTGGGGTAGATCCGGCATGCGAGATCATTGCTTGGCGATCCGTCGGGGAAGATGTCGGCGCCATCTGCCGTGATCGTTGGCGAACCGGCAAATCCCGTCCCCACCGCATCTTCTGGAGATCTAATGCCCCGCATATGGACGGGAACGTCTTCCTGCCCCAGTGCGGCCAAGGCGGCTTCCACCCGCTCGAGCGCTTTTGCCGTGTTGGGGCAGTCCTCGATGTGGAGCAGTTCTATCCTCATATAGCCATTATCCGGCCCTTCGCCGTCTGCACAGGGAAGGGGTTGAAGCCCTATTCGTTTTCCCTTGGCTGGGTTGCATCGAAGAACCGGAGGTCGTCACTTATGTGGGCCGCGCCCACGCCAGTACCTTTCTCGCGGATGAAATCGAGATCTTCACGGGAGAGGACCATCTGACCGTGCTCATCGACTTCGATCTGCCTATCGGAAGTGTCCTGGATCCGGACAGTGATCGTGTTCGGCACGAGCGCGCATGCTGGATTGTCGAGAAGCCATTGGCGTGTCTCTGAATCAAGTCGGTCCCACTCCTCTTTGAGGGTCATCTCCTTCAGCCCATCCTCACCATTCCCGTTGAACCCGAATCCCAAAGTCGAGGGATTCCGCTTACAGTACGTCCCGGGTCCAGGAAAAAACAGTGCTCCCACGGCGAACCCAAATAATCGGGCACGCATCAGTCGATGACGTGACTGTGATGCGCCCGGGCTCCGTGCAGGCCTTAACCTGCCTGGCGACTGCTGTTGGCACCGCCACGTCTGTGTGACCTGCCTTGCCGCCACCCGTCGAGCTGGGCATCCAGTTTGCGTTCGTGTTCCTTGCTGAGGGTTCCGTTGCGGAAGCTTATTCGTTGCCCGTGCAACCACGCCCCCAGCGCCCGTTCCTCTTCGCCGGACGCTTGCTGGTACAGGGGCCAGTCCTTACCGTCCTGCCGGTATTGAACCAGCTCGGCCAGACGCCGGTCCCAACGCGCGGCGTTCTCCTCGGCCCGCGTCGGCTGCCTGTCCCAGCCGGGAATAACAGCCAGGCCCTCACGGTATGCCGGGGAGAGGGTGCCGCGGGCAGCCGCCCTCGATCTCGAAACGAGCCACGAGGCCAAGGCCCGTTCACGGGGCGTGTAACCACTGCTGGATGGGAGCCGGCCCTCCCTTTCATAGAAGCTGATGGTGTCGGCCATGTTCTGCAGCCCGCCCGCTGTCGCCCGGCTGACAGGACCGCTGGCTGCCTTGTGCTCGGCTTTGAGGTCAGGATCAGCCCGGGCTGCGATGCCCAGATGGTAGCGGACGGTACTGTCCGCCACGCCCGCAGTAGAAGCGATCTTCGATGTCGGAACGCCATTCCGGTACATCGCCACCCACTCAGCGTTCGGTGCCTTGTGTATCGTCCGTTCCGACAGCGCGGGATGAGGTTGAGCGGCCTGTTCCTGACTCATGGCCCCCTCGGCTTATTGTTTGCGGTTCTGCCGCTGGTGGCGCACCAGCTCTCGTTGGTTGCGAAAATAGTATGCCCCGACAAAATGAGGCCGGCCGTGAAGTTCCGGTCCTGATTGTCCAGTCGTTGTTCTTGTGGTTGCTTTGTATCATTTTCGTCGAAGGCCCGCGGTTCCCCCCAACCTGCGGGCCTTCTCCATAGGCTCGGGTGTTCGCTTGGGGCCGACAGTCCAACATTGTGGGCATGATGGAAGAATCTTGAGGCAATCTTGAGGCGCAGAAGTGAACATGGATCGGCCCGTGAAGCAGACGCGGGGTTTGGCCTGTGAGCCGGCTTCTGTAGCAGCGCGGGAGTCGGCCTACGCCCGGATAGTGCGCTGTTTGCCGAGCAACAATTACTGCGATGCTGCGCGCGCACTCCTGAGCTCCCATTGACACCCTTTGGGATCGGACATGCGGAGTGCGGGTTGGCTCCTGAGGTTTTCCTGAGACCAGGAGCCAACCCGTGGCGGAGCTCCTCGATGAAGGCTGGAAGGAACCTCCCCAGCAAGGTAGAACACCGCCACTGCAGATACTCCCTTTAACTACCGGCTTTCGACAAGAGCTAGCGGCACGAAGGCTGCCCCTTTATCCCAGCACTGTTACTAAGTACACTTAGCATATTGTTTCCGGTAGGGCTGGAGCGCACACGCAGCTCCTTTGGGGAGCAGCTGCCGCTATGGTGAGCGAAGGTGAGAACCCATGTACGGAAACCAGGAGATTTCCACCAGCATCTATGAGGCCCCCTCTACATTGCCTATACAAGTTCAGGCAATGGAGATTATTGACGAGATCCTGAGTAGCCAGGCTCCAGACGAAGCTGATGTCCGCACCTCACTGAGACATCACGTCGCGAATCACCCCGGTCAGCCGGAAAAGGCGTTACTGATACACATGCTCACCGTTCACCGGTCCCCGCAGGATGTGATGTCATCGAGCGGATGACCGCCGTGAAGGTCAGCCGTTCCCCCGACGACGAGCAGGTGGCTGTACTGCTGGCAGCGTCAGCCGCAGCACTGGGACGCCTCCAAAGGTTCACGACATGATCCCGCCCCGGACCCGGCTGCAACTCCACCTGGCGGGGGAACCAAGACTCCCGGGGGCGCCAACAATTTTCCACTAGTTCAGGAGGCACATGATGAGTATTGGGCCTGAGGAAACGAGCCCGGAGGTCCCGGACTCTGACGCCCTCGAGCAGCAGACACCGGCGCTGCCCGAAGACTCCCAGGGGTGGCCAGTGACCGGGCAACTGCCCGACGATGTCCCGCAAGCGGACTTCATTGCGCAGCACCAAGCCGTCCAGCCTGACAGTGCCGGCTATGACGGGATCACCGCATCGGAAGTGGAGGCCGACGAAGGAGACCTGATTGAGGGGAATCTGGGACCACCAGTCGAGGACGAAGACGACTATCCCGACGCCCGCGGGGAAGTCGTTTAGAACGGGCAAGCACAACACCAGAACTTTGTTCAACAGGGATGGCAGTGATTGGAGGCGAAAGTGGTGGATGACAACGCACAGCGGTACATCAAACTTGCTGCCAGGCTCGGTTTAGATCCCGTAAAACTCCGGGCCGCTGACGAGTCATCGGAGTTCGTCTTGGGCCTCTATCTGCGGGACCCCGCGGTCTTGTCGACACTGGAACGTCGTCATGGTGGTGGCAGGAGGGGCGAAAAGTCCGGCCTGGGGCAGCGGCAGAAAACCTCACCTCCCGCGAAGCCGGGAAAGACCAGTGCGCGGCGCGCGGCGGACAGGAAAAGGAACCGCGAACTTGCGCTGGCCGCGCTGGGAGCCGCCGGTAGGTCCCTTCTGACGCCTGAACAGGCCGAGACGGAACGACTGAAATCACTGCGGGAAACGAATCTTCTGCGTACCGGGGCGGAGGAACCCTTTGACCGGGTCGTGGCTGCTACCCGGGAGTTCTTTAACGTCGGCGCTGCCTCACTGTCACTTATCGGCAGGAACACTCAACACTTCAAGTCAGCCATCGGGCCCCTCCGCAACGAGACCCCCCGGCAAATCGCCCTCTGCGCGGCAACCGTTGAACAGAACTCAATGCTGATCATCAACGACGCCCTGACCGATGACCGCTTCGCCTCCAACCCTCTCGTCGTCGGAGAGCCCCATATCCGCTTCTACGCCGGCTACCCCTTGCACGGCCCACGCGGCTGGAACATCGGCACCTTATGCATCATCGATCAAAAACCCCGACCGTTCCCCCCTTCCGAACAACAGGCACTCCGGATACTCGCAACCATCGCCCAGAACTACATAGACCGAAGGATCTAGCCGCATCGACGGCTGCGTTCTCCGGATCAGGAGGTCGACATGATCTATTCAGATCCTCGCCCAGTCGCACTGACCTTGATTGAATCGGGTCACCTTTCCGTTGAAGATCTCTGGCATCAGTATCGCGCCAGGGGAGGAAAAGCGGACGCTTTGGAGCTGGATGCATACATCCACGACATCCCCCTCCTACATGGACTGGAGGTTGAGATTCTGACGCTAACCCTGACCCAGCTTCTTCCAACCCGATCACAAGCTGGGAACTCCAAGAGGCGTGGCAGGAAGTTCATTTACCCCATTGCTACTGCCCTTGAACGGGTCCGGGGACTCCAAATTCCGAGCCACCACCGAACTAGCGGCTGACCGACGCCTCCACTGCACCCATAGCGTGCGGTGGCCAACACGCCCTCCGACCGCCACCCCATTCAGCCCACGCTGCCACGTCCCGCCCCCTCAGATCCATGGATCCGGCCTGGGCGGGCAGCCGGCACCTGTAGCTCAGCTGGCAGAGCATCGGTTAATCCTCGGGTCGTGGGTTCGAATCCCACCGGGTGCACTGATGCCGATGAATTGGTAGGCCCCTTCGATAAACACGCTTTCTCAATAACGAAGAATTCCGACAGGGCAGCGAATCGAGAATCGCCTGATTGATCACTCATCGAAGTGCCGCGCGCGGACCCCGCTGTACTGTGAACTTGGTCTGGAACCTGGCTCAACTGGGGAGCAAATGAATGAAAGCGCTTAGAGTCAAGGGTGGCAAGGGTGTTGTGGGGCTGGAGCCCCCTGGTCTAATCCATCTTGTGTGGAATCCCGATGTTCGTATCGAGGAAGTGGACGCCAAGGCAGCCATGGCGGCAGTCAACGCCCTCGCCAAGGGCGCGCAGTACCCGATGCTGGTTGACATGGCCCACACACGTTCGGTGAGCAGGCAGGCGCGTGCTGTGTTTTCCATTCCCTGCGCAGCGTCAAGGATCGCCCTGCTGGGCGCCAGTCCCGTGGACCGTGTCTTAGCCAATTTCTTCCTGGGCATCCACACCCCGCCCTGCCCCACACGGTTCTTCACATCCCGGGCTGAAGCACTGGGATGGGTGATGAGCGAGACGCTCTAACTCGCTATCGTCCTGGCAGAGCGGGAGCTTTCTTTCCGATGCGTTCCACGAATCCACCGCGGCAAGGGCTACCGTGGGGGCGTCCGCTGCGGGTGTTTTTGACTGTTTTCCCTGTTCCTTGCTTTGTTTTGGTCAAGGTTTCATCAGCTTCGTCCCACCGCGACAGTTTTGGTCATATGAGCGGCTAGAGTTGCCGAATCATGGATCTGAAGGGTGTCAGGGCGTGACAGAGCTGGCTGAACGGGGCGGCGGTAGGGAGGTTGCGGTGGCCGGTCAGGAGCACGATGACTTGCCGCTGGTCGCCCATGACATTCTTGAGGTTTTGCGTGAGGAGCTGGCAGATTCCGGGCTGTACAGGCGGTACGTTGACCAATACGTGGCTATGTGGCCTGGCCGGCACCGGCGATTGGTCTCCGCACTGAACACGGAAGATCACGAGGCATTCAGGGATGCGGTGCTGAGTGTGAAAACGTCCGCCGGGATGCTGGGAGCCCTCCGGCTTGAGCAGCTGGCACTGGAGATGGAAGACGCTGTACGGAAGCAGCGGATGGAAAGGGTCAGAACGCTGCTGACTGAACTGGAAATCTGCGGCCAACTCACCACAGAGCAGCTGCGTGATGAACTCGCCGGACCCGCCTGAACCCAGACAGCATGGCTGCAGCAGACAGCGATTTCAAGGGACTCACCGATACGGCATGTGCTGCATGGAGATCTGTCCTCCTGGAACCTTCCTGATGCAGCACCTTGAGCACTGCGATCAGGCAAAAGCGAGGTCCTACCCCCATTCGCCACCGCCCGCCAGGAGCAGGCGTGGGCCGCGCCGCCGGGCCGAAGTCCTGGAAGCTAGATGGTTAGCGTTACGGGAACAGATCACAGGATGTATTCCCGTATGAGCTTCGCCCGGGCGCGCACATTCCCGGCTCGCTGGTGATCTTCGTTCCAGGGTTGAGGAGGCCGGCGCGCCTCTGGATCGCGAACCCAATCCCGATCCTTCAGTCGGGGTTCTCAGGCGTAAACTTGCTAGGTGATGGCAGCGCTGGGCTGCCATGGGGGTGATGGGGCTATGCAGTACCCACGCACGGCAGTGGTGATCGAAGACGACCCCGATATCGGCAACCTGGTGTGCGGTGTCCTGACCACCTCGGGGTTATCCATGGTCCGATTGGTGGAGACAGGGGTTAAGGGTGCCGCAGCTGTGCGGGATTTGTCCCCGGCGATCGTGATCCTGGATTACGGACTCCCCGACATCAGCGGCTTCGAAGTCATCCGTCAACTCAGGACCTTCAGCTCCGCCCCCATTCTCATGCTGACTGGACAAGCTGACCTCACGGACCAGCTGCTGACGGCCGGCGCCTCTACAGTTCTCACCAAACCCTTCCGAGTGGCGGTGCTGCGCGCCCGCGTCGAAGAAGTGCTTCGCCTAGGCCAGAGGAAAAGGGATCAGATTCCGGGACCTCCTGTCCCTGACATCCCGTAAAACACTCAGCCGTACCTCTACCTCTGCTGCTCACACCCAAAAAGTCCGTACCGAATTGATTTGTCGTTCTTACAAACGAAGGATTTCAAGAATAGGTTGAATCGAGAATCCCGGGCTCGATCGCTCATCGAACTGACGCAACGTCCTGCCCCGGAAAATTGGGACGACGACGAAAAAGGAGCCGCACGGGGCCCGGTTCTCACAAATAGTTCTCGAAACGGTACAGTCGAACTAAGATCCCGAACCGAGTTTTGAGAAGAGAACACCCCCATGGCCACGCACCGCATCGGCTACGCCCGGGTCTCCACTCGGGACCAAAACCTAGACCTGCAGATCGAAGCACTGGAGAAGGACGGATGCGACAAGATCTACAAAGACACCATCAGCGGCACCAAGTCACAACGCCCCGGCCTCGACCAGGCTCTGGACAACCTGCGCGACGGTGACACCCTGGTGGTGTGGAAGCTGGACCGCCTGGGCCGGAGTGTGAAAGACCTCCTGGACTTCGCCGGCGGACTGAACCACCGCGGCGTAGGATTCGTCAGCCTCACCGATGCGATCGACACCACCACGGTCTCCGGACGCTTCTTTTTCAACGTCATGGCTTCCCTGGCCCAGATGGAACGGGAACTCATGGTCGAGCGCACACAGGCCGGACTGCAGGCCGCACGCCAACAAGGCCGGGTCGGCGGCCGCAAACGCATCATGACAGATGCCAAGATCCGCTCAGCCCGCAAACTCCTCAAGCAGGGCACACCGCCCCGGGAGGTCGCCGACACCCTAGGAGTCTCCGTGCCCACCCTCTACCGATGGGTCCCGGCAACAGGCGCGACCGAGGCACCAAAGAATTAGTTCCTGCAGGTTGGTGCAGGGGGCTTCAGAAAAGATGACCGTTGGTGCAGAGGGCTATTGAGCAGAATGAAAGTTTCGGGCAGGGCACTTGTGACATTTCGATGTCCATACTCGTCTGCACAACCCCGGAATTCCGCGGGCGCTTGTGCAGTCGACTTGTGAAAACGACACGGAGGCTTGCCGGAGGTTGGTCAGAAACGGTCGTTTGTGACCCGCTGGGTAGGAGCCCAGCACAGGCCATTGGCGGACCCGGTTTAGGACAAGGCGAAGATCGAGGGTTTCAGTGCACGCGTTACAGCCCGGTGGCTGCCGAGTTTGCTTGTCAGTGTGACCACCATAGGGGCAGTAACCAATTCGCTGTCCCCTTTATTGCGCTTGTCACACCACTGACGACCACCACTCCCCCAATGCCCGGCATAGCGTGGGCTGGTCCTGTTCAAGACTTGGGGTCAATTCTTGCTATCCACGGCTGGTGGCCGGGAGCCATGGGGAAAGCTCCCATTCGGCGTCCGGAGCGGGGGGACTCGGGGCGAATTTCCCTCGATTGTTTCCAATCGCCGGTAAACGTGCGCCTCGTCCCCGCTTCGAACGGAAAGCACCGCAGTGAAAGGCGTGACCGGAACTGGGTGCGACTTTCGTCCACGAACAGGATCTAGTTGAGCCAGTAGGCGTCATACTGAACGAAGTTATCCCGGGGTGCCACACTAGAAGGGCGCACCCAGACCCGAAGGGCAGGCCGGGCCATTGGGCGGGTTAGCCCTCCTCCCCCTGGCAGCCCGCCGAAACCCCCGGTCATCGACTAATCACCGAAGTGACACACTTGTGTTAATCGCTACCACGAGACTAGGGGCCGGTCAGTGGCCGCAAGCGGCATGGCTAGCGTGGTTCCAGGTTGGGCCAGGCGGCGCAATCACTACTCCTTGTCGGCCCCACAGGGCTACGCAGTCTACATTTTGCTCAACAATTACTCATGCCATAAGTCATGCCATACGTGCTGTTGGACGTGCTAACGGATGCGTTACTAAGCGATAAACAAGAGATCCAGCGGCTAGACGTATTTGCTGTTACGCCCAATTGGCAACCGAGTGAGTCATGAGACGATCAATGGATCACCACACCGGATCCTTCATGGTGGCCCGAGCCATACCAAAGACGGGAAAATCTATAGCGGGCACAACGGGATACGCCATAAGAGGGCTTACGGGCAGGGCATCGGGAGGTCCAACTCGTGATGCCATTGATGTGACCATGGCCGGGAACACCTGGCGACACATAGGCCGACAAGCATAAAAGACAACGTGACCAACAACCTGCCACAACGTAAGTCGTCCTGCTCTAAGTTCTGTTATTCCGCTCATGCGTGTCACTGCCAGCATTGCCAGTAGAGAACTAATACCGTTGAGATCAGGACAACATGCAACCCACCAAGTAGGAGAATCGCTGGCCGATGGCACGATCACTGCAGACCCCCATAAACCCAAGATCTCAAGCGACGCGCGCCATTGATCGTGTTATCTCACTAGCGAACGGCAAAGGCGGAGTCGGTAAGACAACCACCGCAGCCAACGTTGGCGGATACGTGGCATTGGCGGGCTCTCGCGTGCTGCTGATCGACCTTGACCCGCAAGGCGATCTGGCCCGCGACCTTGGTTACGAGCGGCAGACAGGGAGGGAATTCTTCCAAGCCCTCATCGCAGGCACGACACCGATGATCCTGCGCAATGTACGCGAAAACCTTGACGTCATCCCTGGGGGCCAGGACCTCGAAGACATTCAGGGCCTCATGCTGTCCCGCTCCAGCCGCTCCGACGCAGGGGACTTCGGCGACATGCTTTACGCAGTCCTGGCGCCGCTGGCAGACGACTACGACTTGATTCTGATCGACACCCCTCCGGGGGAGCGGATCCTTGTAGAAGGCGCCTTCGCAATCTCCAGTGCCGTCGTCATTCCTACCCGCTCCGATGATGCGAGCATCGACGGTGTCGAACGCATCGCACGCCGATTCATGGCTGTACGTGATCGGAACCCCTCGCTGCAGTTGGCCGGCATAGTCCTGTTCGGCGTCGGACCGCGCTCCTTGCGCTTGGAACGAAGCGTCCGGGATACCTTGGAGGAGATGCTCGGCACCGTCGCCCCAGTCTTTGAAACCCGCATCAGGAACCTCGAGAGTGCAAGCGCCGACGCCCGCCGCAAGGGCCTGCTCTTCCACGAACTTGAAGGCGCCGTTACCGACGCTCAAAAGAACCGCCTGAAAGCGCTCCGGGCAGGGGAGAAGCCGGAGGACGGCTTCTTCTCGCGCAATGCCGGGGGACTAGCCGAGGAATACGAACAGCTGACAGGCGAGATCCTGGCCCGACTAAACGAAATCGAAAGCGAGAACCAAGCATGAGCGGCCGGCAAAGCCTTGCCGGGGCATTCGCACCTGTAGCGCCTGCCCGCGGTGCAGCACTGCAAGGGTTGCTGGCTCCAAAGCGGGGGAGGGGAGCCCCTGCATCGGCACCCAAACCCGAAGAGTCCATGGAAGCACCGGCCCGAGAACCTATTCAAGTGCCGCTAGCAGTAGCACCCGAGCCGGCTGCTGATACGCGCGTATCCCACGAAGAGCCTTTGGCGGATAACCAGCCCGTTCAGCAGGAACCCCTCAATGAGGCACCCCTTGAGGTTGCAGGGGAACAGGAAGAGTCCAAAACATCCGTCAACACCCCCAAGGGCACTCAACAGCTGCCTGATGCCAAAAAGGTGGCTAACGCACCTACAGTCTCCAAACTGGTTTCCGGAGCGCTGCGCAACGTCGGCGTCTACCTGCCTCCGGCGCTCCTGGCTCAGGTCAAGGATGCCGTCTACCAGGAGCGGACCACCTACGCCGACTTATTGATCGATGCCTTCGAAACGGTCGAGGACAAGCAGATCGCCAAGGAGTTTGCCACCGAGACCAAACTAACCAAGTCCGGTATGCCCCGCCGCGCCCCACGGAAACGAGGGGAGGCTGGCATTCAGATCCAGCTCCGTCTCGACGGGCTGCAGGTGGCGTGGCTGGATGAAAAGGTCGCCGAATTCGACGCACCGTCACGCAGTGCCCTGGTCTCGGCCGTGTTCAAGCTTTATATCCAGTCGATACAAACGTCACACGAGTAACCTTGAATCGCCCAGCGCCGTGCGGCCTGGATTCCCATAGCCCTTATGGTTTGACCTATGGCAAGGCTTATGGCACGAAAGCGGGGGTGCAAGGTTCTGCTAGGATTTGAGCGGCCCACCTCCACAACAATCCCCGTCGATGTGTACAGGCCAGGGGAGTACTCACAATTGCTAGGACTCGCGCTGACCCTTTATCCGGTTTTACTGAAAGCCATGTCAGACAGTGACCATTCATCGGGTGGCCCCTCGAACATCTCCCACGGATAGTCGTCGTCGGGGGAGAGCAGCTCTGCGACGGTATGAACATTCTTCGCAAGCCATTCCCGCCAGACGATCCGATCGCTTCGATAGCGCATTATCTGCGCAGCGACAGCTTCCAGAACCCCGAATTGCTCCGCGAGCTGCCTCAATGACGTAGCGGCAACGGTGGACCAGGCGCGGCTGGCGCCGCGGGCAATGAGGTTCCAGGCAGCCAGGACTTCCAAGGCTTCGTTCACGGCGGACCGAGAGAGCCTGGTGACGCGTACGATTTCTGACGTCGGCATCGCGGGGGAGTGCTCCAGGGCCTCGTAGACGAACGCGGCTGGCAGCCCAAGCTCACGAAAGACCGGGCGAAGGGCGTGAATCTTCCCCTTCTGCCAGCTGGAATCCTCGGCCGCTGTCTTCAGCTCTTCCGGAATCGTCAACATGTAGAGGTCTCCCTTGGTTCCCCGACCTTCCTCCACTAGGGTGACCAAGGGATCCTTCTCCGCCCGCAATTCGCGGAGATGCATCGCCACTGTGGTGTGGTCCAGGCCGGTAGCCACAGCAATGGAACGAACACCAAACTCCACGAACCTAGACGCCGTCATATGCGCAGCCTCCCCCAGGGACCTCAGCACTATCCTCCTCGCCATACCTGTCCTGGATTCCTGGTAGTTCACCTCCCTGATCCGCAGGGCGTTACGCCACGTCCGAATAAACCGATGCTCTGCATCGGGATTTGAAACTAAGGGAGAGCCCTTTATCCCTGCCGCCTGTGTACTTGGCTGGCTAGTGGGGGATCTACGGACATTGTCATTTGTTTCGCCTTTGGCCTCGTTTTTGGTTTTGCTGAGGTAGCTGACGGCGCTCATCCAGTCACGACGTAGGGACGGCAGCCGGTGGCGTGCCGCATATCGGGCGTAGAAGGAGGCCAGACCGGGCCAGGTCCCCTGAAGCATCCGGCGTTCAACATCGACGAGTTCGAGGCCGGCGGCTGCTGCGGCCACGATGACAGCCTGGCGTGCGTCGGAGTCGGTGGCGTACCGGCTGGTGTCATACAGGCCGGTCTGTGCGAGGACCAGCATGGCCCGGGACATGCGGCCGGCGGGCTGGTCGAAGACTGGTGCGTTCGAGATGGCAGGGGTGAAGATTTCTTGCTGCCGGAGCGCCCTGACGGCCTTGATCTCTGCGGTCAGATCCTCGGTCATGGCGGTCCAGACGGAGGCGCTGTTGGGTCGGCGGGCGACGTCGTAGGCCATGGAAAGGCTCATCGCCAGCTCCTGGTGGCCGCCTCGCTTGTGCGGTGAGCCCGGGGTGCGCATGCAGCCGTGGAGCAGGTTCTGGTGCGGGGTCTTGTCCAGGGTCCGGTACCGGGTGCCCAGCGCCTCGACAAGATCACGCGCTTCGGAGAAAGTGACCCGCTGTGCCAGCGGGACGTAGACGTGGCGGCCGCCATTGGGGGAGTAGTCCTCGATCCAGCGGGCCCCGACCGAGTGCAGCCATGTCTGAACGGCGCGGACGTCGGCCTGGACCCCTTCTACTCCCGCTATTGAGGAGTCAAAGTCGAGAAATATCGCGGCACAAGTACCGTCTTTCCCGAAGATTCGTACGGCCGCCGGCAGCGAAGGGAGTGCTTCGCATAGGTTCCGTTCGTGCTTTTGCGGGTAGGTCCTGCCCCCATCACGCGACAACCGTACGCGCGGCTGGCCTGCCAGAAGTGGCGAAAGCGCTGCCCACACGAAAGCTGGGTCATCTCGCTGCTCTGACACGCCAGTATCCGGGCATGCTGGCAGCACGGAGACGTGCTGATGTACGATGTCAGTAATCCTTTCGGGGATTGAGGTACGAAAAAGGGCCGATCCTGCCAGATCGGTTTCATAGCAACACAAAGGATGGCCTTCACAGGCTCTCCACGACTTACAATCTGATCCGCCGGCAAGCAATCCAGAGGGTAAGTCTCAAGCTTCGAAGGCCCGCCTAATGCGGGCCTTCTTTTGTTATGAGGCCATACGGATGGGCAGCTCCTGCTGGTAGTCATCATGATCGAGGGCGGCCAGATCTTCCTTCAGCTGTGGCTCGACAACAGACAGAAGGTACTCCGTGACGGTCAGGCCCTTATGAGCTGCCACTTTGGCGATACCGTCAGCGGTGGGTTCGGGTGAGCGAAAACCAATGAACTTACGCAGGCCTTTGCTGGGGCGCCCGCCGCCTCGATTAACTGCTACTGCCGTCATTTGCTGTGTCCTTTGATTTTGTAGCCGTTTGAACGGCTACAGCTTCATCGTTGTCTTGCCTGCCACCAGGACACCTCATCCCTGTGACTGCTCCGAAACTATCACCGGCCAACTAAACCCTTAGGGATTTGTTTTCAGAAAACGGGACCGTGTCGCCATTGTGACGTGTTGCTCTGGCATTTCTTAGGGCGGGGACCATCGGCGTCGCTTAGAAACCCTTGGCCACAGCGGCAGCCGCGGCGAGCCACGCGCGCTGGGTGACCGGTTGGAGGGCGTCGTAGCGGATGGGGCCGTTAACCAGCGCGGGGTCGTAGGGGATGCGGACCACGGCCCGTACGTGCGGGGCGAAGCCCTCGGCAATCCTCTGAGCTTCGTCCTTGGCGCGCTTGAGCGCGTCACCGCTCATACTTCGTTTGGCATCGGTGGACTCGGAGACGATGACGACGGCGTTCCGGGCCAGTTCGGCGTCGTGGCCACCACGGGATTGGAGGGTTTGAAGGGTCAGACGGGCAGCTTCGGCTCGGTCTTCGATCGCTGTTACGGGAACGACGAGCTGGTTCGTGTGGTGGATCATGCGGCGCCAGTTGGCGGCGCGGGCGGTGTTTCCGGAGTCCATGACGATGAGCCGGTAATAGCGAGTGAGTACCTGGTGGGCGATGTCGACTTCTTCGGCGGTTACTTCGTGGTCGCCTTCGTCGTTTTCGTCTGAGCGCAGGACGTCGAACTTGTCTGCAGTCTGGTGGTGGACGAACCGGGCGATCTCGGCTGCTTGGGCGCTGGGGGAGAGCAGCGCCTTTGATGAGTCGATGAGATCCAGGACGCTGTTGTTGTGGCCGCCCTGTTCAGTGCGCCAGCCCAGCGTGCCTTGTGATTCGTTGTTGTCCCAGGCGATGGTCGCTGCGCCGCTGTAGCGGGCCAGGATCGCGCTGAGCATGACGACGGTGGGTGTCTTGTTCGCTCCGCCCTTGCGGTTGGCGACGGCAACGGTGCGGGGGCCGGGCCAGTGCTGGCTTACTGTGCGGATGTCTTCGCGTTCGGCCAGTTCTTCTGGGGAGGGGGCCATGCGGAAGCCGAGGCGGCTGAGAGCGCCACGCCACCCGCGCGTGGCCGGCTGGAGGACGGGCGCGCTGACGAGGAATGAGGTGTCTTTGAGGCTGCGCGGGGGGGCAGGCTCCTCGGCGAGTGGCGTGGAGGCCGCTGTCGGCTCCTGGACGGGTGCGGCCGTGACTGCTGCACCGAAGATCACCGGCGGAGCGTCGGCTGGTTGTGAGGGCGTTTCCACGAGTGAGGGGGCGGCGGGGGCCGGAGCGGGCACGGTCGCGGCCTTTGCCGGCTCAGGTGAGGGGGCGGCCTTGACGGGCAGACGGTCCTGCTCCCGCTTCGGGGTGGGCTTGATCGGAGTTGCTTCGCTGACGACGCCGTCGGGGGAGACGATGATGAGGCCTTGCCCGTCGGGGTCGGTGGTGCTGACGCGGACGGGTCGGCCGAGCTGGGCAGCGGTTTCGGTGATGAGGCGGAGCGCATCGTTGAGGACGGCGGCTTCGTTGGCGGCTTCGATCGCGTGGGAGGTTCCGTTGATGGTGACTTCGCCGGTTCCGTTGGTGCGTAGGACGGCGTTGATCTTGGGGAAGTCGAGCGCTTGGGTTTCCATCATCTGTCCTTACTTTGTGCCGCTGGGGGGTGTGAAGCGGTTGACCTGCCAGGGTTTGTCGGCTGCGCTGCGGAGCAGCTGTACGTTGTAGTCGCCGGCATCGGTGGGAAAGACGACCTGGCAGCCGAAACCGTTGTTCTCATCGATCCTGAGCTGGCCCGTTCCGGTGATCCTGGTGACCGGGATGTTGGCCGGGTCAACGTATTGGTAGTCGGCGGTTGCTTGGGCGGTCAGGAGCTGGCCGATTTCCTGGATCCATTGCTTGTCGGTGACGGTGGGGCGGGCGTAGAGCGTCATGGCCTTGGTCGCGGTTTCCAGCGCGGTTGTTTTGCTTGCCTCGTCCCAGGCGATGCCGAGGGTGGCCGGTGCTGTGGCGCCGGGTGCCTGGGGTTTGCCGCCTGCGCTGAGGGTGGCCGGCGCGGTGGTGGACGTGCTGGGCGCCGGTTCCGTCGGCGTGGTAGCGGCTGTCGGCGCGCATGCCGTACACAGGAGCAGTGCCGTGAGTGCTGTCAGGGTGCGTTTCATGGTTCCTCCGGTGAGTCGCTGCCGGGCAGGTAGAGAAACGCGCTGGGAGTGCCGTTCTCTACGGTTCGGGTGTAGTAGGTGTGATCGTTCGGGGCAGGGTTGCCGTTGTAGCCCTCTTCCAGGAAGCTGCCGTCACCGTTGACGGCTTTGACGATGGCGACGTGTCCGTAGGTACCGTCGGCGCCTCCGGTGCCGGGGGAGTACCAGACGACCGCGCCGACGCGCGGCGCTTTGCCGGTGGGCCAGCCTTTGGCGTCCCAACCGTCCTTCCAGGTCAGGGCGGAGCCGAGGAGGGCGCCGTCGGGTCGGAAGGTGCCGTTCAAGGCCCTGTAGGGGGCGGTGGTGCTGCCGAGCTGCTGGTTGACCCGCCAGAGGGCGAAGTCAACGCATTCGCGGTTGAACATCCCCAACGGGGATGCCGCGTAGATCTGCGAGGTGCGCCACGGCAGGTCATCGCCTTTACCGGACTCACCAGGGATGCCGCAGGAGCTTGTGCCCCCGGCGTCGGTGATGGTGACGTCGCCCAGGGCGGCGACGACTTCCACGGCGGCCGGCCAGTAGGTCTGGTAGTGGAACGGGTCGGCGTTGCGCTGGACCCTGTGGGCGGCCGTGGTGGGTTCGAGCTGTTCCCAGCCGTTGATGTTCTGGAGGGCCTTGAAGAAGTTGGTGGCGGATGCCGTGGGGTTCATGCGGTCCTGGTAGGTGCCCCAGACGCCGTTGTCGCGCTGCTGGAACAGGCCCCGGGAGTCGGGTCCGGGACCGTCGCCGTGGTCCAGGACGCGAAGCCCTGACTCTCCCATGGCCGTCATGACACCGGTCGTTTGCCCCCGGACAGACACCCCAACGGACTTGCCGGCGTTAATGATCAGTGCCGCGTTCTTCAGCTGCTCGCCCTCATAACCGGCCACGGCTACCTTGGGCAGCCTGTTCGCGTCAACACTGACGCCGGGCCCGGTCGCTGAACACACATCGGCCGCGGCCTGGGAGCCGCCGCCGAACAGGATGATGGACAACACCAGCCCGATGGGGGCAAGGACGGCACCGGCGACCAGCGCAGGCGCGCTCGTTCGTGATTGCATGTGTCCCCCTCACATTCGCTCGGCCGCTTCGCGCTACTGCTGCTGGTCCTCGTTCACTTCCGGTGTCTGGCCCTTCCGCAGAGTGTTCCGGTTTTCCCAGACCCAGTCTTTGACTTGATCTCTGGCGATCAACCATGTCTTCTCGACTTGGTAAGCAGGAATCACTCCGGTTTGGAGCCAGCGGTAGACGGTGTTTCGGGAGAGCCCGAAGATCTCTTCGAGGTCCTGGGGCGTCAGACGCTCCGGGTACTTGGCGAAGAGAGCTTCCAGGTACTTCGGGTCCACGCTCAGTCCGTCCCACCGCATGAAGCCATCGTAAACCATAAATTGGTACTGTGATGTACTGGGAGTGACTGAAAGGTACTAAAGCTGTTGTTCGGGGTCACCGTTGGCCTTTCATGTCGGATGGTACCGATACGATCTTTGCGGACATTACTAGGGGATGTGAAATGCCGGTCTCAAAGAATCGCTGGGTGACGCTCGGCGCAGACACTATCGACGAACCTGATTTAGCCATCCCGGAAGTGCCATCCTTCGTCCCTGCGGGGGCGACGAGGCCGCAGCTGAGTGTCCCGCAGCCGGACCACGCGGACCGGCTTCCTCGACGGGACGTCTCCGGGAGGGCGCCGGGGTTTTGGTGGCTTGGGGTCCACGGCGGCGCGGGCGAGACCTCGCTCGCACGGCTGGATAAGAGCACCAAGGCAGCCGGGCATCACTGGCCTTTGACGCCAGCCGGCTCCGTCGTTGTCCTGGTTGCCCGTTCCAATGTCCCTGGCCTCCGCGCGGCACGCCTGGCCGCAACGGAATGGGCATCACGGTCGCTTCCCGGGATACAGGTCGCTGGTCTCGTCGTCGTGGCGGACGCCCCCGGACGGCTCCCCAAAGAGATCCGCGACTTCTCCCGCGTCGTTGGCGGGGGAGTGCCCCACGTCTGGCATTTCCCCTGGGTGGACCCATGGCGGTATGGCCACGACGTTGCCCCTGAAGAACTTCCCAAAGAAGCCCGCACCGTCCTTGAGCAGGTGCGCCTCGCCGTAACTGCCGCTGCCGGACACCCTGCCAAGTAGAAAGAAGAACCCATAAATGTTGCTCTCCAAAGCCCTCGAATGGTCCAGCTTTGCCATCACCGAAATACCCAACCCCGGCACGGGCGAGGCCCCTCCCGGCTCTGCAGGCCTGCTGACGATCCTCAAATGGATCGCCTGGGTCGTCTTCGGCCTGGCCGTCGCCGGCATCCTGATCACGGCCGGAGCGATGATGATCAACAACAAACGCGGTCAGGGTGGTGAGCACGCCGCCGCCCTCGGGTGGGTCCTGGCCGGCTGCGCCCTGGCAAGCTCCGCGAGTGCCGTCGTAGGCCTCCTGGTCTAAGGAGCGGAAGCCATGACTGAACCGACAGTGAACGAAGACCAGAACCCGCTGACCAAACCTAAGTTCATCATCTCGGCCGTTGTCGTGGCGATCATAGTCGCGCTCGGGATCGTCCTGGCCCTACTCCCAAAAGGCGGAGGAACCCCGACAGCCGAACCAAGCAATTCCGGACCCACCACAGCCAGCACCCAGCCCAGCGCCGCAGCGGCCGCCAGCGTCTGCGGGCTGCCCTCCAGCGACCAAGCCAAACCAGCCACCACGCCCACTGACACCAAATGGGAACTGGTCGGCAAAATCGCCGCACCCACATCTCCCACGCAGTTCGGCCCCGGCAAGACCGAAGCCAATGGCCTCCGCTCCTGCTTCGCACACTCACCCACCGGAGCGTTGTTTGCCGGGGCAAACATGATTGTTCTCGGAAGTTCGGGACGTCCGGACCTATTGGCTCAGCATCTCGTGGTCGAGGGACCGGAACGAGACAAGATGCTGGCGGAGCCACCGACCAATGCCCCGACGACGGCACCTTTTCAGATCGCGGGTTACAAGATCGTGGACTACGCCGGCAATCGAGCCGTCGTTGAATACGGCCTCAAAGCAGCAAACGGCAGCGTGGGGTCAGTGCCCGTTGCAATGCAGTGGCAAGGGGGAGATTGGAAATGGGTTCTGCCAGCCACCGGCATGACAGAAGCACGACAGCTCTCTGATTTGAACGGCTTCATTAGTTGGGCGGGTGTCTAACTTTGTTCTCCGCCAATGAGAACGGGCAGCCCTGCAAACCGTGGGAAGTTGGATGCGTCGTTTCAGACTGGGCAAATGATCGTGCCAATGACGCGGTCAAGAACATGGCCCAGGCAATCGCAGACGCAGTTGGGAATGTGGTCAAGACGCTGGGGACATTTTGGCTGAACGTGGGAACTCCCGCTCTAACCGCAGCCCCGGGAGGGTCCACCGCGAGTGACCCGGTGTTGTTCCTGCAGAACAGTCTCTACTTCTGGACGGCTTCCCTGGCTGTGATGTCTGTCCTCGTGGGTGCAGCCAAGATGACGATTGAGCGCAGGGGTGCACCCTTGCGGGATCTGGTGCGTTCGCTGGCGACCCTAATCGTCGTCTCCGGCGCTGGTGTAGCAGCAGTGGGACTGCTGACAGTCGCGGCGGATCAGTTCTCAGCCTGGATCATCACCAACTCCACAAACGGGACCTCGTTCAACGAAAACATCACCGCCCTATTGGCGCTCTCGGCCACCAGCCCGATCGGGTCGATCATGATCATCCTCCTGGGGCTCATCGCGATTCTGGCATCCGTAATGCAGATCGTGCTCATGATTATCCGCGGTGGCCTTCTCGTCATCCTGACAGGGATCTTCCCTACGGCTGCAGCTTTCAGCAACACCGAGGCCGGCAGGGGTTGGTTCCAGAAGTGCACAGCTTGGCTGATCGCTTTCATTCTCTACAAGCCCGCGGCCGCCATTATCTACGCGACGGCCTTCCAGCTCAGCGGCAGCAAGATCTTCGGAAACGTTGGTGACGGCAAAGACTTCGGCTCCGCGCTCCTGGCAACGGTCACCGGACTGGCTCTGATGATCATTGCCCTGTTTGCCATGCCGGCCCTCATGCGGTTCGTCACCCCCATGGTGGGTGCTGTCACTGGTGGCGGTGGAGCGTTGGCTGCGGGAACGGTCGGTGCGCTGGCTTCAGGTGCTATCAGCATGGGCAGTGCCGGGCGAGGCGGCGGCTCATCCACCAGCTCGATGACGACTCACAGCACGTCAAGCCAGAGCCCTGGATCGCAGGGCCCCTCGGGGACTGGAGACCAGGGAACAGCAGGAAGCTCTGGCATGGCAGGAAAGAACGGCGCCCGGGGTTCGGGAGCCACGGGTGCGCAACCCGGAACCGCGCCGGCAACGTCTTCCGGTGCCGCCAGCGGAACTGCGTCCAGCGGAGCGGCGGCCGGCGGTGCAGCAGTGGCGGGTGCGGGTGCCGGCGGTGTCGCGGTATTGGCCGCGCAGAAAGGCGTCGAAGCCGGCCAGGCCGCTTCCGGGGCGATCAAAGATATGAGCGAAGAATCCACGGGGGGTGCCTGAGATGGCAGCTATTGAGAACACCTATAGGGAACCGACCTACGGTAACTGGCGGCGGCCGCGTAAGGCCGGCATCGGCACCCTCGGTGGGCTGGCAACAGCCGGTTTGTTTGTTGGCCTCATTATCACGGTGATCTGTCTCTTCGTCGGTGGCTGGTTCCCAGGCTTGGTCTCGCTGCTCATCCTTGGGGTGGCGCTGGCCGTCGTCTCGGTGACCGACAAGCACAACAAGTCCGTGGGGGAAAGGGCGTTCGCCCGGCTGGCGTTCCGCTCGGCGCGGCGCAGGAAGGCCAACATCTACCGCTCCGGCCCGTTGGGACTGACGCCCTGGGGCGAGTTCCAGCTGCCTGGAATCTCTGCCGGATCCAGGCTGTACGAGTTCAGCGACTCCTACGGCCGCCCGTTCGCCCTGATCCACCTTCCCGCCACCTCCCACTACACGGTGGTCTTCGGCACCCAGCCCGACGGGGCCTCCCTGGTTGATCCCGAGCAGATTGATGCCTGGGTGGCGAACTGGGGCGGCTGGCTGGCCTCGCTATCGAATGAACCCGCCGTCGTCGCAGCATCCGTCACGGTCGAAACCGCACCCGACTCCGGCGCACGGCTGCGCCGGGAAGTTGAATCGAACATCCACGAGGACGCCCCGGACATTGCCAAGGCCATGCTCCGAGAGGCGCTGGAGACCTACCCGCAGGGATCCGCCACGATCCGTGCCTGGGTTGCACTGACGTTCAGCGCCGCCGCCCGGGCCGGCGGCAAAAGGCGCACCGCAGAGGAGATCGCAAAGGATCTCGCATCGCGTCTTCCCAGCCTGACCGAACGGCTGGAATCCACCGGCGCCGGCGCGTGCGCGCCGTTGAACGCCCAGGAACTATGTGAGGTCGTTCGGGTCGCATACGACCCTGCAGCAGCCCGGCTCATCGATGAAGCCCACTACCAGGGCACACCCGTTGACCTGGACTGGAGCGATGTCGGACCGTCCGCCCACCAATCCGACTGGGACGGCTACCGCCACGATTCCGGGCACTCTGTGTCCTGGACGATGACGGGCGCACCCCGCGGACACATCCTCGCATCAGCACTGGCCCGCCTGATGGCCCCGCACGGGGAGATCGCCCGCAAGCGAGTCACCTTGCTGTACCGGCCGATCGAAGCCGGCCGCGCGGCCGCCATCGTGGAGTCGGACCAGACCAGCGCCCTGACCCGGGCCTCCTCGACCAACCGGCCCACCGCCCGCGCCCTGGTCGACGCCCGTGCGGCGCAGGCCACCGCAGCCGAGGAAGCCAAGGGCGCCGGGCTGGTCAACTTCGGCATGGTCGTCACCGCCACAGTCCTGTCCTCCCGCGACCTTGAGGACGCCGTCGCCGTCGTGGAGGGCAACCTCGGCCCGTCGGCACGTCTGCTGTTGCGCCGCGCCTATGGCTCACAGGATTCCGCCTTTGCCGCGTCCCTGCCACTGGGGCTGGTCCTGCCCAAGCACTTGAAGGTTCCCGAAGAGATCCGCGAGGCCATGTGATGTTCGGCAGCCGCACCAAGCACCAGCACACTAAAGCTCCTGCCACGAAGCTTGCGGCCGCGGTCGCCCGCCGCCCGGGCCTGCGGGGCTGGCGGGGCCGCGGACAGGGCGAAGCTGTGTACGTCACGGCAGCCGATGAATGGCGCGGAACCTCGGTCCAGGTCTGCGGTCTCTGGCCGTTCGTTGGCGGCTCCGGCACCCCGATCCTGGGAGTGCCGATCGGCGTTCACACCGACACCGGAGCGCCCTTCGGGGCAGATCCGATCAGCTGGTTCATGCACGGCATGATCAACAACCCCTCCATGTTCGTCCTCGGCCTGCCGCACTACGGCAAGTCCACCCTGGTCCGGCACATCGTCCTGGGCCTGGCAGGCCGGAGCATCAACCCGTTGATCCTCGGTGACCTGAAGCCGGACTACGTTGACCTGATCGAAGCCCTCGGCGGGCAGGTCATCAGTCTGGGCCCCGGGCGCGGGCACTTGAACGTCCTGGACCCCGGTGAAGCCACCGGTGCAGCTGTCAGGCTGCTCGCCTCAGCCGAGGAACACCGCGCCGCAGCTAACCGGACCCTGAACGATCCAGATGGTGACCAGGCAGCGGCCGCGCCGCTGCTCGCGGCGGCGGTGAAGGCGGAGAAGCTGGCCGAACAGCTGATGGCCGACTCGCACAACCGGCGCCTGAACATGATCACCGCGCTGATCACCATCGTGCGGAACGCCAAGCCCAGCGCCCACGAGGAATCCCTGATTGACCGGGCACTGCACATCCTGGACGAGCGCCTGGACCGCGTTCCCCTGATCGGGGACCTGATCGAGGTCATCAAAGCCGCCCCCGACGAGCTCCGGGCCATCGCCCTGGACCGTGGCGACATGGGCCGCTACCTCGACGCGACCGACCAGCTGCGCCAGTCGCTGTACTCCCTCGACGGCTCGGGCAGGTTCTCGGACATGTTCTCCCAGCCCACCGACCAGCCGATGGACCTCACCAAACCCGTGGTCTTCGACCTCTCAGGGATCTCCGACACCCAGCGCGACATCCAGGCGGCCTGCCTGCTGGCCTGCTGGTCAACCGGGTTCGCGACCGTCCAGGTCGCCCACACCCTGGCCGATGCCGGTCTGGAACCGCGCCGTAACTACTTCGTCGTCATGGACGAACTGTGGCGGGCCCTGCGGTCCGGGGAAGGCATGGTTGACCGGGTTGACTCGCTTACCCGTCTGAACCGGACCGAGGGCGTCGGGCAGGCCATGATCACCCACACCATGAGCGATCTCGAAGCCCTGCCCACCGAATCTGAACGGATGAAAGCCCGCGGCTTCGTCGAACGCTCCGGCATGGTCGTCTGCGGGGCGCTTCCCGGAGCAGAAATGGAAAAGCTCAACAAAGCCGTCACCCTCTCCCGGGCCGAGCAGGCTCGGCTCATCTCATGGGCTGACCCGGGGTCATGGACCGACGTCGGCGGATCCCGCAAACGGGTCCGCCCGGGCTTGGGGAAGTTCCTCTTCAAAGTCGGCGGCCGCCCCGGGATCCCGGTCGCCCTCAAGCTAACCAGCGTCGAAGAGAAACTGCACGATACGAACAAGCGCTGGACGATAAGTAGGAACGGCGAAGGGGACAACTGATGGGTGCACCAAACAGCGAAAAGCGTTCCCGGCTGGATACCGGAACCATCCTGCTCTGGATTTTCATCACCGTCGTGGTGCTCGGTGTCGGCTCGGTGGCCGGGGCCGTGCACGTGGGATCGATGCTGTCCAATGACGGCCAGGCTCTGCCCGCGAACCCGTTTGAACTGGTCTTCGGTCTGCTCTCGCACAAGGTCACGTGGCCCGCGGCCGCCACCTGGGTCCTGATCGCCTTCGGCATCCTCATCATCTTGGTGGCCGTCCTGGTGGTCCGTGCGGTGCTGAGCCGACGGTCCAAGCGTTCGCGTGTGGACGCAGCAGCCCAGCACATGGCCAAGGCTAAGGACCTGCGCGCCCTGAGCCTGCGCGGTGCCACGGCCACGGCTGAACGTCTCGGAGTGAAAGGATCACCCGGTGTCCCGGTCGGTAAGACCGTCCTCGGCGGGCAGATGGTCTACGGATCCTGGGAAGACATGCACATCGACATCTGGGGGCCCAGAACGGGTAAAACGACGTCCCGGGCGATTCCGGCGATCCTCGCCGCCCCGGGAGCGGCGTTGGTGACCTCGAACAAGCGGGACATCGTTGACGGAACCCGCGACGTCCGCGACGCCGAGGGGCCGGTGTGGGTGTTCGACCCGCAGTCCGTCGCACTCGAGGAACCTTCTTGGTGGTGGAACCCCCTCTCCTACGTCACCGATGAAGTGAAGGCGGCCCGGCTGGCCGACCACTTCGCAGCCGGTTCCCGTGGCCCGGATGCCAAAACGGACGCCTACTTCGATCCCGCCGGCCAGGATCTTCTTGCCGGGCTCCTGCTTGCCGCAGCTCTCGACGGCCGGCCGATCACGCAGGTGCACACCTGGCTGACCCGGCCCGCGGACGACGAGGCGGTGGACATCCTCAAAGCCAACGGCTTCACCCAGACCTCCAACGCCGTCGGCGGCGTCATCAACGCCCCCGAGAAGCAGCGCGGGGGCGTGTACGGCACGGCACTGCAGATGGCCTCCTGCCTCACGAACCGCCAGGTCGCCCGCTGGGTGACACCCCAGGGTGAGAAGGATGAGCGGCCGCAGTTCGACCCGGCAGCGTTCGTCCGCTCCAAGGGCACCCTGTACAGCCTGTCCAAAGAAGGCAAAGGCACGGCAGGCCCACTCGTGACCGCGCTGACCGTGGCCACAGTCGAGGCCGCCGAAGAACTGGCCGTCCACTCGCCCGGCGGCCGGCTCGCCACACCCATGGTCGGTGTTCTAGACGAAGCAGCCAACGTCTGCCGCTGGCGCGAACTGCCAAACCTCTACAGCCACTACGGCTCCCGCGGCATCGTCCTGATGACCATCCTCCAATCCTGGTCACAAGGCGTCGAGGTATGGGGCCGCGACGGAATGCGCAAACTCTGGAGCGCCTCCAACATCAAGGTCTACGGCGGCGGCGTCGCCGAAGCCGAGTTCCTGAACGAGCTCGCGCAGCTGGTTGGCGAGTACCGGTACTCCAACATGACCAGAAGCCGCTCCAAACAAGGCACCTCCTACAGCCACGACGATGACCGCAAGGAACGCACCCTGGACGTCTCCGACCTCGCCGCGTTCCCCCGCGGGCGCGCCATCATGTTCGCCTCCGGCGCCCCAGCCGCCCTGTTGGAGACGGTGCCTTGGATGAGCGGTCCGCAGGCTGATGCGGTCCGGGCCTCCATCACCGCACACGACCCGGCCAACAAGCCCACGGCCGCGGCCGGGAGCCGGTGGATCGCAGCGGGTGTCTCAAATGAGTGATGGCTTGGGGGAGTGGGACGACGAACTCGGAGACACCGCAGCCCCCACTGAGCCGTCCGAGGACGAAGGGGACGCACCCGAACTGTTCTACCCGAACGTCGCCGAATTCGTCAGCAACAAGCTGGCCACCAGCTACCGCCGGCAACTCAACGTGCAAGGCGGTGTGACCTGGTGCCCGCAGTGGTGGAAGCACGCCGAAACGATCAGCCGCCTCGAAGCGCTCTGGCGGGCTTGGGAGTTCCTGCGCCTGGACGGCACCACGGGCATGAGCGTCTGGTGGCGCGACCACGCAGACCACCACATGTCCGTTCTGCTCTCAACCGACGGCCCATTCAAAGGCTGCACCCCAGACGACGGCCACCGCGCCAAACTCGCCCCTCTGCCCTGCGAGAAACCGCCCCCCGGGCTGTTCTGAACCAGTACCGATACTCAAGGTGACCACGCGGGCTGTCCATAGTTGGGGTCAATCCGGGTTATCCACGGCTGGGAACCGGGAGCCATCGGGAAAGCTCCCTCAGCAGCCGTAGCGGTGGATAACCCATAAAGGATTGTCCCCGCCTGTGGGCAGCGAGTTTTCGTCAGGACCTTCAATCAGTATCAATTTCGTATTACGATTTGAATGTGAGTGATGAGAAGATCAACGGTATGCCGGTCACTGATGAGGTGATCCAAGCGTGGGCCGACGAGGCTGAGCGTGGCTATCCAGTCGAGCAACTACGCAAGCGAGGCCGCCGCCCCGTTGGTGAGGGCCCCGGCGAAGTGGTGCCGGTGCGCATGGATGCCTCACTGCTCCAAGAGCTCACTGCTCGAGCCGAGCATGACCACCTGAGCCGTTCGGAGGCAATCCGCGCAGCTGTCCGGGCGTGGATCAGCGCGGCGTAGTGCAGGCGCATACATCGGCTCTTAAACACGGCATCAGCGCAGAGGACGGGATCTACGCGGCAAATCACGCGGTGTACGTTGCGGACCTCGACGAGGACAGCCAGGCCCGGCAGCTGAGGCTCGGATTCGATCCCGCAGGCCGCCTGCTCGAACTCGTCGTCCTTCGGTTCGACAGCGGCAATGAGTTGCTGATCCATGCAATGAAAGCGCGAACCCAGTACCTGGACCTGCTCGCCTAACATCACTTCCCGTGCCCTCCCTCCTCGCGGCACCGCCCTCCTTCGGGATGCTGGCGTCCGGCGCCGTGCAGTAACGCGACGAAGGGGCGCCGCAGCGGTTCGTGCCATCCTTGGAGGTATGGCGCGAACCTGGTTATCGGTGACGGTGGAACTGCTCGGTGGCCGCGGTGAGGAGCTGTGGCCCTGGCCGGGGCGCATCTTCGCGGTCGGACCCTCGCACACCTTCATGGATCTCGCCGACGCCATCAACGATGCCTTCGCCCGTTGGGACCGCTCGCACCTGTCAATGTTCACCTTGGCCGACGGCCGGGTCATCACCGACGAAGAGACGGGAGCCGAGATGGCCGGATCCGACGCTGGGCCGGTCACCACAGCTCTCGACATCGCAGTTACCAAAGTCGGCCGGACGCTGGGGCCGGGGTCTGAGTTCCAGTTCATGTTTGACCTTGGTGACGCGTGGACGCACCGGTGCGTGGTCGGGGAGGCAAAGGTCGACCCGCTGGAGGTATTGGGAATCCGCCCTGATTCCCCTCTGGCCTACTGGGGCTGGGGTAGCATCCCGGACCAATACGGGCGCCGGTGGGCCACAGATGATGGGGAGAGCCGGGTCCCGGCGCAACCGAGCGAACCGCATCCGATGCTGCTGCACGCATGGCCCGCACAGGTCTCGGTACCGAGGCTCGACCTGCCCGAAATGCGTGAAGCCATCGCGGCAGCAGACGCGCCCCGTTTCCTCGCAGCCCTGACAGGACGCGACATCGATGACACCCTGCAGCAGGTGGGGGCCGGCATACCGATGGCCCTGGAGCACAGACGCCAGGAAGCCGAGCCCGTGGCACTGTCAGTCATCAACCGGCTGACCCGGCGCGGCTTCGCCGGTGACCAAGCGCTGGCCGAGGACCTGCTGGCATCCCTGCGCCGCGAGCCGCTGCCAGGCAGGGTCGTTCCAGTAGACCTCGAAATGATCAGCATCATCCTCGAAGGGGATCCCGATCTGTCCACAGGTGGCTACCTCGACCTGCGCACCGGACAGGTATACGACGAGGCCGCCACTGACCCGATGATCATCGGGCAGGACGCCGCAATCGACGTGGAGGATGAGCCGGACCGATGGCTTCGGCTGAACCGCACAGGTTCCGGGAATGGCTGGCGGGACATGGCAGCCTTCGCCGGGCGGCAACACGATGAGGCCCTACGACAGCGGCTGGAGAGGGCGATCGAGGGCAAAGGTGCCTTCTTCCGGTTCAGGGAAATCATCCACGGCGAGAACCTCAGCGAACACTGGTACGCCTTCTCCAGCGACCGGCAGATCGGCCGTGCCCGCGAATTCCTCGCCGACAACGGCCTCCACGCAGGCTGAGGACCCACGCTCGGCCGGCTGGTCCCTTCGACGTGCGGACCTACCCGGCTGAAACGGTCACCCGGAATTGCGGAAGGGCTTTACTGTCACGCCAGGACCAGTGTCGGGTACGGTAAACCCGGCACACTGGACAACATTCAAAGCACCCCTTGGTCAGGGGAGCGGGCAAGGAATCTCATGGCCGGTAACGGGCACACCCGCGGCAAAGAAGTGGATGGTGGCACGCGGCCAGAGGAGCACGACGAGATCAACAACGCCCTTCAATGGATGCGGCTGACGTATGCCCTCGACTACGCCGCCCGCCCCAACTCCTGGGAACGGCCCGAAGACTACCCACAGTCATGGAGCATTCGCGCCTACATCGACGCTGACATCCTCGAACCCGACTACGACACCTTCGACGCCGACGCCCAAGGCCGGGTCACCGTCGCCGAAGCCAGTATTCACCTCGTCCCGGACGTTGGCAACGTCAACCTCTTCGACACCCTGGACGCCCACAGCGCTGACCTGTCCCGATTCGCCGAAGCGTTCATCGTCGCCGGATCCGAGCCCAGTCAGCTCAGCGTCGAGGGTGAGCCGGTCGTAGAAGGCGATCTGATGATCGTGTCCTGGGTGAGCGTCCAGCCGCGATTCCGTGGACACAGGGCAGGGCACCAAGTACTCAAGGCCATCCTCGGTGCAATCGGCCGCGGGACCGTCGTCACCGTCCTGCACGCGGCACCCGGGCTGAAGGACGACACAGATGAAGGATCCCTGAAACACCGAAGGGAATGCCGCGCCCTTGCCAAGTACTGGGGCGAACTCGGATTCCGGCCACTGGACGGCAACATAATGGTCCTGACCTACGAGGACATGCTCCCCATGCTCGAGGACGAGGACCAAGAGGATGACAATCTCAACCTCGACGAGCTGCGTGATGTGCCGCTGATGCAGCTCTCCCAAGAGCAGCGCGACGCGGTGTTTAGGAACCTCCGAACCAAACTCGACGAATTGCCCTGACGCCAGGAGTCCAAGGCACGAAGGTGGGACTAGAAGTTGCCATAGTTGTGGTCAATCCGGGTTATCCACAGCTGGAATTGGGAGCCCTGAGGATAGCTCCTTCGCAGCAGTAGCGGTGGATAACCCATCAGGATTGTCCCCACGTGTGGGCAGCGGAACCAATTGTCCAGACGGTTTCTGGACAATTGCGCAACAGGCTGTTGCACAATTGCGGCCCTTCCCCGGCGCGAGCTCCTCAGTGGGGCTGGCTGTCAGATTTGAATCTAAGACAGAAGGTTGGGGGAGTGTAAGAACCGCTGGCCCATTGCTAGTCCAGTGGGAGTGTGACCGCGATGCGGAAGCCGTTGCCGGGGCTGGAATCGATGGTGATGGTGCCCCCAGCTTCGTGTACGGCTATGGACATCAGCGAGAGTCCGAATCCGCGGTTCCGATCGTTGGTTGCAGTGCTGTCGAAGCCGTTGCCGTTGTCGTTGATGGTCAGGCGGATGCCGTGGTAGACGGCGGCGAGCCGGATGGTGATTTCGGAGGCCTGGGCGTACTTAAGGGCGTTGCTGAGTGCTTCCTGGGCGGCGTGGTAGAGCAGGGCTGCGGAGGTCGCCGTTATTTCGATGCCGTGATGCGGTGTGTCCCATCGGATCGCGGTTCCCTGTTGGCGGAGGGGGTCCGTTAGTCGGTCAATGCAGCCGGCGACGCCCAGGGCATGGAGGTCCAGGGGGCGGTGGTCGGTGATGATGCCGTCGATGACAGATACTTCATCCAGGGCTGGTGCTTGAGACATAGCCGTTCCTGCTTCCACTGCTTTTTCCGTTGTCGGTGCGGCCATGACCTGGGCTGGCTGCCGTGGCCTGGCTGTTGTGTCCATAGTGCAGGGTCAGCATCAAGGGTTCCGGTGCTTTTCCATAGGTCCAGTGCAGGGTTTGGGCAGGATTTAACCAGGCTGCCCGACGACTTATTTCGTACTATCGAGTGTCGATTATTCGAGCAGATACCGGATGGCATGGGCGCAAGGGAAGCTGGCTCGGTGGGCACTTGACGACGCTATCTCGGTCCTTACCAAACGGATGGTGGATTGCTGTTCCAAGGCTGGTCGTCCCGGACCGTTGGCCCGGTACTCGCTGCTTGATATCAGTCCGCTTGCCTTTACTTGTTCACCCCAAACAGAAATTCGATTCTTTCTGGTTGTATTCTTTGTTCAGGCTGACGCTGCACTTTCCGCGTTGTTGGGGAGAATCGCGGTTAAGGCCTGGGTGCCGGGCTCAGCCGGCACTTTCAGCCAAAAAAGGAATAGCCGATGTCTAGGGATGATTTTTCTCTCCCAGCGGTCACCGGCGCAGAGGTCACACCGGGTCTGGGGGACCTGCTTTTCCGCCCCAGGCGGTGGGGGGTACTTCTCTGCGGTCCCAGGTGATGGAGCTGATCAACGATGTCCTCTCTGACCCTGCTCCCGAGACTGAATGGGCCAGAAGTCAGCTGCGGACACTTCTGGCCTCATATCCGGATAATCCCGAGCGGGCGTTTCTAGAGCATCTGATTGGGACACGGAAGCAGGCCGGGCAGCGCCTCCCCGTGAACGGCGAGGGGAGTACTCCAGCAGGTCGCCCTGTTGCGCAGGGCGCTCAGGACAGCGGAGCGACGAAGAGGATCAAGTCCGTACTGGGCAGCAGGTTGTTGCTGACGGCGTTCCAGCCAGTCCATAGATTGCCGGAAGGAGGAGTCGCCGGGGTCGAAGCCCTTACGCGTTTTGTCAGCAGCGATGGCGCCGACGCAGACACCTGGTTCCGGGAAGCGGAGAGCGTGGGTCTTGGCGTCGAGCTGGAGATCGCGGCATTGCAGTGCGCTGTGTCCGCGGCGGGGAAGATCCCTTCGCATCTCTTCGTCGCATTCAACCTGACTCCCACGGCGGTGACGGAGAGCCGCACCCAGGGCCTGCTGCAGAATTCCGGGCTGGCGATGGACAGGATTGTTGTCGAACTCCGGGGCCAGACAGATGACAGGCAATGGGAAAGGGTCATCCGGTCGCTGGAACCGCTCCGCAGAAGCGGGTTGCGGGTAGCGGTCGATGGGTCCGGCCCAAGCTTCACGCCGGTCGACCGGATTCTTGCCCTTCGACCGGACATCATCAAACTCGACCGGACATTTATTGATGGAATCCTCGAAGGGCCAGAGCCTGATGAGCCGGTCGTGATAGGTCTGGCCCGGGAGGTTGGAGCGGTCCTGGCGGCCGAAGGCATCGAAACAGAAACGGAGCTTGCAGCGGTCATTGATGCTGGCTTGACTGCAGGGCAGGGTTATCTGATGGGACGGCCGTCCGTGCATCCGCTGGATTGGTCGTCATGGATTATTCAACCGACTGTGGGGGTCAACGTTGAGCCATAGCAGCAGCACAGAGCGGCGCTCGATCAGTGATTGGCTGGAACTGGCCGCGGCCGGGGAAACCCGGCTCGTCAGATACGTCAACAACTGAAGCACAGAACGGGTGGGCCGGATCGAGGACAGACTCGGGGGGATCAATGGAGGGGCAAGGACGGGATGACCTGCTGACGCAGTCGCTGCTGCTCGATGAGATCGGACAGTCTGTGATTGGGATGGACAGCAGGTGGCGGGTCACTTACTGGAACCGCGCCTCGGAGCGTTTGTATGGTTTTGCCGTCTCCGAGGTGCTGGGAAAGACGCCCATTGATCTGGGCATCATCGGTCATTTCCAGACACTGGAGCCGGGGCCGACGGGTGAGGAGATCGCCGGGCAAATCGCCAGTGGCAAGGACTGGTCGGGGGAATTCTGGGTACGGGACCGGGCCGGCAGGGAGTTCCCGGTCCATGGGACGATCAGCCCGATCAGGGCCCGGCACACTGTGCCGGTGGACATCGTGGCCATTTCCAAGGACATCACCGACCGGAAACACACGGAGGCTGTCCTGCGCCGCCTCTCGGCGATGGTGGAGTCCTCCGGGGACGCCATTATCAGTGCGGATATGGATGGAAAGATCACCAGCTGGAACGCGGGCGCTGTCAGGATGCTGGGCTGGAGTGCGGCAGAAGCCATTGGCAGGGCCCCAGACCTTTTCACAACCCGGGCGCCGGAGGATACCAACGAGCGAGTGGCTGAACGGATCCGCAGCGGCGCTTTCGTCCCCGGCCTGGAAGCGCGGTGGCGGCGTAAGGACGGGTCGGTCATCGACGTCGAGCTGACGGTGTCCCCTGTCTATGGGCAGGACGGGCAGCTGGCCGGAGCGTCCGGAATCGCCCGCGATGTCACCGAAATCAAACGGTTGCAGTCAGAAGCTGCCGCGGAACGCCGGCGGCTGCTGGCAGCCCAGGAGATGGCCCATGTGGGAAGTTTCGAGTACTCGCCCTCGACAGGAGCGACGTGGCATTCGGAGGAGTTCGCCCGCATCGTGGGTCTGGGGCCGGGTGGATCCCCATCGTGGGAGTGGATGCTGGAGCGGACCCACCCGGAGGACCGGGATGGGGTCCGGCAGGTGTGGCGGAGCCTGTACGCGGGTTCGGGTTTCGAGGAGATCGAATACCGGCTCCTCCTGCCCGATGGCGGGCAGCGGTGGCTGCATTCGAGAATTCGAAGCGTGGATGGTCCGGACGGGAAACCCTTGCACTTCCTTGACACGGTGCTGGACGTTACCGAGCGTAAGAACGCCGAGCAGGTCCTGGAGTGGCAGGCCCGCCACGACGCCCTGACGGGCCTGCCTAACAGGTACCTGATCACCGAGGTGCTGCAGGGTTTCCTGGACCGTGGTTCCCGGCCGGTGGTGATGTTCGTTGATATCGACCGGTTCAAGCTGGTCAATGACGGCATCGGTCATGGTGGTGGGGACAGGATCCTGATGCTCCTGAGTGAACGCCTGCTCGGGGCTGTCAGGGCGGGGGACACCGTGGGCCGCTTCGGCGGCGATGAATTCATCATCGTCTGCGAGAACATGGGCATTCGGGCCGCCAAGGTCCTCGCCGGACGGATCCGTGAATGCATCAGGGCGCCGTTCGAGGTCGAGGAGCGGCAGATCTTCCTGAACGTCAGTGTCGGCATCGCTCTGGCCGGACCTGAGGACACGGCACAGTCCATGCTCGGCGGCGCGGACACCGCAATGTACCGGGCGAAATCGGCCGGTGGGGACGCGTCGGTGGTGTACCACGAGAGGATGACCCGACGGGCGAGCGGGCGGTTGGACCTGGAATCGGATCTGCGGCTGGCCCTGGACAGGGGAGAGATGTGCCTGCATTACCAGCCGATCGTGGACCTGGACGTGGGGGCGCCGCTTGGGTTCGAGGCGCTCCTGCGGTGGAAGCATCCCGACCACGGCGTCATACCCCCGGAAACGTTCATCCCTATCGCCGAGGAGACCGGCCTGATCATTCCGATTGGAGCCTGGGTCCTTCAGGAATCGCTGCGCCAGGTCCAGCAATGGCATCAGCAGGTGGAGGGGGCAGAAGATCTCACGGCAGCGGTGAACATTTCCGGACGCCAGCTGGTAGCCAAGGATTTCCCGGACGTCGTCGAGGCAGCAATCCAGGCATCCGGCATTGATCCGGAAGCCGTTCATTTGGAGATCACGGAAACAGTTCTCATGGATGAACCGGACTTGCCCAGGGAAACCCTGCAACGTCTTTCCCGTCTGGGTGTTGGTCTTTCCATCGATGACTTCGGCACGGGCTATTCCTCCCTGAGCTACCTGAAATGGCTCACAGCGAAGACGTTAAAAATCGACCGCATTTTCATTCGTGAACTGGGAGTGGACCCGCACGGCGGCACCGTCATCGAGCTCGTCCTGGGCATGGCGAAGAGCCTCAAACTCGACGTTATCGCCGAAGGCGTTGAAACCCCCGACCAGCTCAACGAACTGCGGCGGCTGGGCGTCACCCGGGCCCAGGGGTACCTCTGGAGCAAACCGATCCCGTCAGAACGCGTCCCCGCCTGGTTACACGGCAGGTTGCGTAAACCGGCGCAACAGCCGGGATAACACCAGGTGCCCATTCCATGAAGAGGAGCAGAACCGCCTTGAGGATCCCCCGGCCGCCCCTGGCGGTCCTGCCCGATACACCCGACACGAGATTGCTGGCCGACCTGACCAGCTACGCCGGCGATCTGTCGGAAGCCTCCCACGCCCTTGACTGCGCCCTGGACGCCGGTGAGGGGTCGGAGTTATGGATGCCCCTTACCTCCCATGCCGTGACCGCCTACGTCCGGCCCTTCATCCTCTCCAATGTCCGGAAGCGTCTTGATGAAATGCCGGGCATTGCGTCGATGCCGGCCGCTCTCCAACCCATTCACCGCGTCATCCGGGAGTATCGAAACACGACCATCGCGCATTCCCAATCGAGTTTGAGCCTGCCACTGCCCGTGGCATTTCTGGACAGCCAGGGAAAAGGCGTTGATGTCGCGGGTTGGTCCCTCATTCATCCGATGCCATTGGCCCTGGCTGAGCAGTTCGGGGACCTCATCGCCGCGGTCGAAGACATGGTCGACCTGGCAACGCAACCGGTTCTGGAGCGTCTTCGTTCCTGGTTGAAGGATCAAACGCCGGAAAAAATCAACGGCTGGGCGTTTCCCGAATTTCTTCACGCTGCCGACACTGATTTCACGGCCTCAGAGCGAAGACGACGAACACCGCGCTTCACAACCTATTGGCGCAGTGAACAGCAACGTGACGAGGATCAGCACTGTAAAAACCCGTTGCCCTGACCATCCGCCGTGGCCGGCAATCACCGAGCATCGGCAACGGAGTTTTCCGTACCGGAGAATTCCGCTGGAGAAGCCCGCCGATGGGGGATCGACGGGCTTCCCAATAGCACAGTAGGACCGCTTCATTTGGCTGTCGAATAGACAATCAAAAAGGAGAAACGGCGGCAAAAGGAACGAATGTTCCACAGTGCGATTGAAGTGCCGCGTCTGCTCAACGGCGCCTTAATTCCAATCCTTACGTGTGTAGCTCAAGTTTTTATCAAGATGCGCGCAGGAAGGCACGAGGGTTGGAATTTCATCATCCTGGAAATGCGCCGGCGGGAATTTGAGGGCTCTTTTTAGCTGGAGAATCCTGACGCCCAGGCGGTGATGTCAGCGTCTGTGAAGGTGATGACCGGCAGCTGTGCCTGGAGTGCCGCCCTTAGCCGGGCTTCAACAACAAACCGCGGCATCCCCTCCGTCGCGCGCCGGACGTCTTCGATGACCCGTTCGAGGCGGAGCAGAAGACTGTTCAGCATCGCATTGGCGGCATCATCATCGGGGGCAGCGCGGGGAAGCTCTGCTTCCATGATCGGCTCCTTCCGGATGTGGCAGCAGACCGTGGGTCCGAGACCGGGGGTCCGGACCGGCGGGGGAGGCCCGTGAGAATATGGTAGCGGCCGGACGGCAGCCGCCGGCAGGGGCGTGCCCGCGTGCCGTCCCGTGACTGTTGGGAATAAAGGGTGTGGCATTGGTTAATGACGTGGAGGCTTGGCGGCTGGATCCTGCCACCCTTCGTGAAGTTGTCCTGGACCGGGCCATGATCGAGAGCCGGCTTGATGACGGCTGCCCGGCACTTGAACGGGTGTGGATTTTGTCAGTGCTGGGACGTGATCAGGAAGCCGTGGCTGAAGGCAGGCTTTTGTTGGCACATTCCCGGGACCGGTTCAGGCCGCTGCTGGTTCTCGCGCATGCCTACCAGCGCCAATACAGGTGGCATAAGGCCGCGAAGCTGCACGAAGAAGCGCTGCGGATGGCCGGCACTGCCCCGCGTGAAGCCCTGGTGCGTCATCAGATCGGGCGGCGGCTCTTCGACGAGGCGAGATACCGGGACGCCGCAGCGGAGTTCGAGTGGGCGCATGACCTCTACCGGATCGCCGGGCGGACACGGCTGGCAGAGGCCTCGCGCCAAGCGATGCTCCGCGCCCGCCAACTTGCCCAACAGTACTGACCATGACCGCGTCCCGGGCCTCGGGAGGCTGCGGCTGCGGCGGCGGCGGGGGCAGCCGGGCATTGTTGGTTTGCTTTTAGCTGCGCATACCCCGCGCTGCGGTCCGGACCTGCCGGCGGATTGTGGAGGTTTCCTTCCGGGCGACCTGGAGGTATGGGAGGAGGCCGGCACGCAATTGATCCGCGTGGGTACTGCTGAGGTCGATTTCGTAGGAGCGGCCATCGAGGCTGAACTGCACGGTCTCGGCTGCGTCACTGCCATCGAGATCGTCTACAAGGGTGCTGATGATTCTGGTTGCCACCGGCAAGACCCTACCAGCGATGCCGGCACGAAACGGTGGCTGAGGTTGGCAGCGCAGGCCGGAGCCGCAGCCGTGGTCAGTTCCGGCCCTCATCCGCAGTCCTTACCGCCCTGGCCGGGGTTTCCTTGGGTGTGGGGCCTTCTTCTGGTCCTGTCCGGGCTGCATGGCGGCGCTGGCGTGCTGACCGGCCGGTTCGGTCAACCAGGTGAGGGCTTCATTGATGGAGCTGAAGAACCTGGTGGGGGTTGCAGGTTTGTGCCGGGCTGTGTAGAAGACGACGATGACTTCATCGACCGGGGAGTCCCCGACGATTGCTGTTCTGCCGTGGGGCCATTCGGTGGCGAAGACAGAACCGGCCTGGGGAGTGAGGCCTTTGATCCCGGTCATTTCGACGAGGATCGGCAGTTCCTGCCCGTTGGTGAGTTCACGCGCCCGGGTGAGCGTTGCCCTGGCAGCAGCCTCACTGATCAGGAGTCCCGGGCTCCAGCGGACCCGCAGGACCCTCCCATACAGGTCCACGGCACCGAGGTGGTCATCGTGCAGGCCTTGTCTCATCTATCTCCCCTTAGGGACCGCCAGGCGCGTGACGGACGGGCGGGCAATGCCGGTTCTGGAAGCGGGCAAAGGGTGGGTGTGAAAAACCCGCCCACGGGGGGGACGGGCGGGTTCCTCGAGAACTTTAGACAGACCGGCGGCAAATAGCGAAACGACGGCACTCTTTCCCGCGAGCAATCCGGGACTGACCCATCGAATTGCCGATCGGTCAGGGATGGTTGTCGGCATCGCCGGTTGGTCCTTCCCGCCAGCCTGCCCAGTCAGAGGGGTGCAGTGTTGGGCGCCCGAGGAGGTATCCCTGGGCTGAGGTGATGCCGGCCTGGGTGACCGTAAGGAGTTCGGCGATGGTTTCAATTCCTTCGGCCAGGACCTGGGCGCCGGTTTGTTGGGCGAAACTGACCATGGCCGCGCCCAGGGCACGTTGTCCCTGGTCCCTGTCGATCCCGGCGATCAGTGTCCGGTCGAGCTTGATGATGTCAGGGCTCAGCTGCAGGATATGGCGCATTGAAGCGAAGCCTGATCCTGCGTCATCTACCGCTATCCGCACCCCGTCCCTGCGCAGGGGCGCCAGCGACGCCAGGAGTTGCGCGTAGTCGGTGACGGCGTGCCGCTCGGTCAGTTCGAGCACTACACGTTCAAGGGCCACGCCCGAGCGGCGCAGCAACGCCGGCAGCCGCGGATCCATGCACGTCTCGGGGGCGACGTTGAATGAAACGTAGAGGTGGCCGGGAAGCGTGGCGCTCTTGCATAGGGCTGCGGCCAGTGCGGCGAGTTCAAGATCCGCGCCGAGTCCGACGCTGGCCGCTTCACTGAACCAATGCTCCGGGCTTCTGCCGTCGTCGCTGGGGAACCGGGCCAGCGCTTCAACCCCGGTCATGGCCCCGCTGGTCAGGTCATGGATGGGCTGGAACGCGGTGAGGATCAACCCGTCGGCGACAGTGCCGATGCGTTCCCGCAGCCGCTGCGCCACGTGCGCTTCCGCGTCCGGGGCGGGCAGCAGGCGGCTGGTCCCTTCGAAGCGCTGACCGGTTCCTTCCCGGGACGGGCAGGACTTGCCGGACATCTCCATGAGGACCGGGGTGCCGTTGCGGTGCCTGCAGCAAACGGTGACGGCGGACCAGACCGGACTGTCGTTAAGGGCGCTGGCGACTGCTTCACGTGCCGTGGACAAGTGGTCGTCGGTGATGATCAGGCTGAAAGGCCTTCCGAGAAGTTCGGATGGTTCGTAGCCGAGCAGGGCGGCGCTGGCCCTGCTGCAGAACGTGAAGATGCCGCCCGCGTCCACGGCCCACAGCCATTCCTGGCTCGTGTCCAGCACGGTGTCCATCAGGCTTGAGGTGAGGTTGTTCCGGTCCCGTTCCTCACGGTGCACACGGGTGCTGCGCGCGGCGGCCCAGCCGGCGACCAGGATCATGCCCGCGGCCAGGGAGGCGAGCACGCCGGTCAGGACCGCAGGCTCCTGGACACGAGGAACCAGGACATGCAGCCACGCCGTGAGGGCCAGAACGAAGGCTGCCTGCGCGGCGAGCACACACAGCAGAAGGCGGCTGCCGATGAATACCCGAAGGCCTGACCAGCCGCCTGCCCGTCCGCTGTCCCACTCCCGCTCCGAAGCCCGGGACCTGCTGCGCCCTTCGGGGGCCGGTGCTGAAGCGGTGGTCAGGAGGCCGCGGCTTGGGGCCTTTCCGGAGACGGTGGTCATGCCTGCGAGTCCGCCGGCTGGGGCTGGGATTCTGCAGGGACAGGCTCTGACCCGGCCCGGTAACGGTAGGTGATGTTCTCGTCCTGGACCAGGAAGGTTTCCACCCCGCTGCGGGACCAGTGAAGGACGAGCAGGCCGTAGCGTTCGGCCAGTTTCGCCAGGGTCGGGAACGTCGTGACATCGATGACGGGCCTGCCCTGAGGTGCCGGCATCGGGTGGACCCGCACCAGTAACGCTGCGTAGCGGCGGCGGATCGCCGCCGCCTCGTCCGCGGGGGTGGTCCGGCGGGCGAAAATCAGGATGATGATTCCCGTGGCCAGGGCAGCGAGCAGGAACACGGCCGAGATGACGCGGGCGGCGGCCGCGGTGACCGCGAGCCCGCTGACACCGACCATGCGGGGCACCAGGGCGGTGTGTTCCTGGGTGGCCGAATCAGTGACGGCCAAGCTGCCCGGACCGCCCGGGAGGGTGAGTTGGAGGGGTGTGAGTTCGAGTTTGAGTTCCGGCCGGAATTCTGCGCCCTCCGCCGTCTTAACGGCCGGGGTCAGGGCGACGGAGACCGGCCCGGCCGGAAGACCAGTGACCGCTGACGCGGCCTGGGCTTTAGCATCGAGGCTTGCCAGGTCCAACCGGACACTGCCCTCATAGCCGCTGCCGTCAACCGTGACCGGACCGCTCAGGGGGAGCGTGGAATGCCAGCCTCCCGGGGTGGAGAGCTCCGCTGTCACGCTCACCGTTCCTGGCTCGCCGTGATAGCTGTATCCGACATCGACAGTCTTGGCGAGTTTCCGGAAGACCGGGCCCGGTGACTTGGCCGTGGTCCCGTCGTAGGCCGCGCTTTGGCCGACGTCCGCGGTGTAGGAGAAGTTCATCCGTGTGCCGCTCTTGACCTGTGAGCTGGCTGTTTCCTCCAGGGGACCGGACCAGGCCAGGGCGCCGAGGGTAACGCCGGCGACGCCGAAGACCGCCGCAAGGGCGGTAGGGATGCGCAGTGAGGGCGGCAGGCCGCCCAAGCCGTGCCGGGCCGGGGGGCGGGTGCCGATGTGGCGGGACATGGATGCTCTCCTTCGTTTGCGGCGGTGCCGTGTCGTTGCCGCGCCTCCGCCGGCCAGCAGCGCGAAGGCCAGCAACCCCAGGACCGGGGGACTGGTCAGGGTTTCCAGCCACAACCCGCCCTGCGGGATATGAACCAGGGCCCGGCCGACCAGGTCAGCGGCGGGCGGGGTGATGGGGTCAACGGACTGGTTGTTGTCGCCCTTGAAAACGAAGGCCGCGTCGTTGCCGCCGATAATGCGGTGCAGCGCCACCTCGTCCCGGCCTGGAAGGTTATACGCGGCGATGTCGCCGACCGCATAGGAAGAGGTCCGGGCGATGATGACCAGGTCGCCCTGGTGGTAGAGCGGGTTCATGCTGACGCCATGGGTGATGACGATCCCGGCCTGGCCGGTGGCCAGAACAGCCCCCACACACACCGCAAGAACCGCGACCACTGCGAGGACGGCGGTGCGGAGGCGGTGCGTCAGCCGCTGTGCCAAGGCGAAACCCCTCTCGGGAACGGGCGGGAATGGTTCTTAGAGAAAAGGGGTGAGTGGCCGGCACCCAGCGGGCCGGCCACCCACCCGGTCAGAACTAGCTGACGGTGACGGCCGCGCTGTCGACGCCGCTCTGGGATCCAGAGGTGGTGCAGACCGAGATGTTGGTCACAGCGTCGATGGCGGTGCAGGTGAAGGCTGCCGGTGTACCGCCGGTGAGGGAGAGGGCGGGGGTCTTGCCGTCAACGCCCGGTGCGAAGGTCAGCGTGACCTGGTTCACGGACGTCTTGCTGGCATCGGTGAAACCGTATTCCAGGCCGGTCAGGGTGGCGCCCGTGACGGTCTGGTTGACCGTGCCGCCGACGAACTGGCTCGGACCGGCGGCGTTGACGAGGCCGGCACCGGTGAAGGCTGAGCCGGCAGCGAGGGCCAGGCCGGTAACGGACAGGGCGGTGACGATCTTTGCAGAAGTGCGCATGATTTCTCTTTCAGGTAGGAAGCCCGGCAGCCCCTGAGCGGGCTCCGCGGCGGTTGCAACCCCCAGGTACAACTGGATGCCGCTGCCAACGGACACGGACCGAAACATCGTCTGCATCACATCGACATCTCGAACCTAACAGCGGCAAAACCCTATAAATCCGTTCCTTGGATTAACTTCGGGGAACCTTTGGAAAGCTGGGAAAAAACAAGGAAACACGGCCGCAATGCACAAAAGCTGAGGAAAACCCCCGTGGCCACCGGTGTCCCCGCAACTGGATCGGCTCAACGAAATCCGTGCACTCTCGGCCGGCTGCCACTCAAGGTGGCGCCAAGGTTTGCATAGGATCGGCCGAGGATAAGGCGTTGGGATCATGAGGGGACGTAGCCTTTAGGCATGGCCATTTCAGCATCACCACAGGGACCGCCAGGCGGTGAAAAATCAACAGCGGCTTCAACTCAAGCGTGGACACCCGCCCAGCCTGTGCACGACAACGGCACCCACACGGTGCCGCTTGTGGATCCCATGGTGCTGCAGGATCTCGAAGACGAGCTCGGGCAGCCGGAGCTGGTCACGAATTTCGCGAAGGACTATGTGCAGTTGTGGGAGACGCGGGAGCGCCGGCTCACCACATCACTTGCAAATCAGGATCGTGCCGCAGCCTTGGATGCCGTCATCAGCCTGAGAGTCTCGTCCACCATGGTGGGGGCGCTGCGTCTGGCGGGCCTGGCACAGGCTTTGGAATCCGCGGTTCGCAGGGGCGACCTTAGTGGAGGATTCTTCGGGGAGCTGATTTCAGTTCAGGGGCGGGCGACGGTCGAAGAACTCCGGGAACGGTATCTCCAGCACCGCGGATAAAGCTTGTAGAGCTGGACGGCCTCACGCTGGCGGGTTCGGAAGCCGTCGGGCGGCCAGCCGGTAACCGGCGCCGCGGACCGTTTGCAGCCACCGGGGCGATTCGGGATCGTCCTGGAGTTTCCGGCGCAGATTACCGATATGCACCTCGACAGCGCGTTCATCAGAGTCGCTGATGTAAGCGTCCTTGGGGTAGTTGTCCCCCCGGACGGCGCGAACGAGGTCAGTGCGTGAGAGGACCCCACCGGAAGCGCGGAGCATCTCATGCAAGAGATCGAATTCGCTCCGCGTCAATTGCAGTGGAGCCCCGTCCAGCATGGTGATACGGGTCCTGGGGTTCAACGTCAACCCGTTATGAGCGAGGACCGTACCCCCCGTAACAGCCAGGGCCGCCGGCGGAAGCGGCTGCGGGCTCTCGGCATGCTCAGCACTTCCGTTCCTTGGCCTGCGCAGCATCGCCGCGACACGTGCCCGCATTTCCCGGGGCCGGAACGGCTTGGTGATGTAATCATCCGCCCCACCCTGAAGAGCAGCCAGCAGGTCCGGCTCGTCCGTCCTCCCGGTAAGCATCACTACGTAAGCGTTGCTGAACTGGCGGATCCTGCGCAGGACCTCGAAACCGTCAATATCAGGCAGCCCCACATCCAGGCTCACCACATCCGGGCGCTTTTCCCGGACCACCTCCACACCCTGACGGCCATCGCTGGCGGTGTGCACGACAAAGCCGGATTGAAGGAACACCCCCTCCACTAGATTGCGCAGATCCAGGTCATCTTCAATGACGACAACCACACCTAGATCGCCCACACGGCCCCCTTGTTCCGGATAAATCCCCGGCCCGCCCAGCGCCGGCCGGCATTGAGACCTACTCCCTAAGCTACAAGGATTAGGTAGAAAAGCTTGATCAAGTCTTGAGGATTTTCATTGGATACCTTGAGCTTGACTGTGTATAGAGTCCCATCTCGCGCTACGATCAGCAAAAAACTGGCTTATCAAAGGCACCTTTCTTGGATTTCGTTCGCTATCTAACCGGGCTGTTGGTCTTCCTGGGATCATCATTTGTCCTCGCATTCATCGCCCACCTCATAGTGATACGACGCGTGAAGCGAAAAGATGTCGCACTCACAAATCGAAAGCAATAGACGATTGCCGTACATCGATATAAACCCTCATCGACAACGCCCGAAATGGCTCGGTTATCTCATAGTGGCCATCCTGGCAGCCCTGACCGCAACGGTTGTCATCCTTGCCCTGACCGCGAACTGAGGCCGTACCGCTTCTTCAAAGACCTGAGCCCTGCTGAATCAGCGATCGCGCTCCATATGGCTACTCGGACCCGTTGGGGCAGGTACTGAAGTTTTTAAGGTGTGGGTGCGTGCTGGGGCGTGACGAGGGGGTGCATGCCCAGATGTGAGTAGGGGAGGAATTTACCTACCGTGGTTCCTGGTTCACGGGCTTACCAGCCACGCTGGGCGAGGCGGTGCGGCTGGGGGATCTGCTCGACGTTGATGCCCACCATTGCTTCGCCCAGGCCGCGGGAGGCCTTGGCGATGACGTCGGGTCATCGAAAAAGGTGGTGGCGTTGACGACGGCGGCGGCGCGCTGGGCGGGGTTGCCGGACTTGAAGATGCCGGAGCCGACGAAGACGCCGTCGGCGCCGAGCTGCATCATCATGGCCGCGTCAGCGGGGGTGGCAATGCCGCCGGCGGTGAACAGCACCACGGGAAGCTTGCCGGCAGCGGCGACTTCCTTGACCAGTTCGCAGGGGGCCTGAAGTTCCTTGGCCGCGACGTAGAGCTCGTCCTCGGGCAGGGAGGAGAGCCGGGCGATCTCGGAGCGGATCTTGCGCATGTGTCCGGTGGCGTTGGAGACGTCGCCGGTGCCTGCCTCGCCCTTGGACCGGATCATGGCCGCGCCCTCGTTGATGCGGCGCAGGGCCTCTCCGAGGTTGGTGGCGCCGCAAACGAAGGGAACCTTGAAGTTCCACTTGTCGATGTGGTTGATGTAGTCGGCCGGGGTCAGGACCTCGGACTCGTCGATGTAGTCAACGCCGAGGGACTGCAGGATCTGGGCCTCGACGAAGTGGCCGATGCGGGCCTTGGCCATGACCGGGATGGAGACGGCATCGATGATCTGGTCGATCATGTCGGGATCGGACATCCGGGACACGCCGCCCTGGGCACGGATATCGGCCGGAACACGTTCCAGCGCCATGACTGCCACGGCACCGGCATCTTCGGCGATGCGGGCCTGTTCAACGTTGACGACGTCCATGATGACGCCGCCCTTGAGCATCTCGGCCATCCCGCGCTTCACGCGGCTGCTGCCAGTGACGGACAGGTTGAATGCATTGTTTGTATCAAGGTGGGACACTGTAATCCTTTTTTATGCTGGGGTGCCAGGGTGTGTACCGGAGTCCGTATGCTGCTGCAGGGCGCTTTCGTTGTTCCTAGGGTGCGATTAGCAGCACGGCCCCGTAGCCCAGAGCGGCGATGAGTATCCAGGAGAGCAGGGCTACGAGGCTTCCACGCAGCCCTGTGGACAACAATTCCCGGATGCTTACGGCCGATCCCAGGCCGAACAGAGCCGATCCCAGTAGCACGTCCTGGAGGATTGTCCCGACGTGCAGCATGTCTGGGGTGATTATGCCAAGCGACCGGGCGCCGGTCATGGCTACGAAGCCGATGATGAAAAGCGGAACCAGTGGTGGTAGCGGCCCCAGCTCCATTTCGTTATCCGGGGTTTGCCCCTGCTTTCGGGCGTTTCGGCGGGTTCCCATGCCCGCGAGAAAAACGATGGGGGCGAGCAGCAGGACGCGTGTCAGTTTCATGACAAGCGCTGCAGCGAGTGCGGCCGATCCTGCGATTTGGGCCGTGGCGACGACCTGTCCGACGTCGTGGACGGAAGCTCCTACCCAGCGGCCGAACTGAATCGGGTCCAGGGCCAATGGCCCCATTAGTAACGGCAAGACGGCAATAGCAAGCGTTCCGCAGAGGGTTACCAGTGCCACCGGCATCAGGGTGTCGGTATGTCGGGCACGTCGGGCAGCTGCCATCGCGCCGACGGCGGAGGCGCCACAGATGGAAAATCCGGCGGCGAGCAAAAGCGGGATCTCGCCGGGGAGCCGGAAGAGTTTCCCGAGTAGGTAGGTGCCGGCAAAGGCCAAGATGACAACTGCCGCGATGATGCCGAATGTTGCCCATCCCAAGCGTAGGATGTCGACGACGCTCAGCTTCAGACCCAAGACCACAATCCCGGCTCGCATGAGTTTCTTGGCCGCAAAGTTCAGTCCGGACTGGAGTGGGCCGTGGACATATTCGCGGACCTTCGGAAGGTTCGCCGAGAGAATTCCGAGGGCAACCGCGACGGTCATGGCAGGGAGCGCTGGAACCAGATTGTGAATTCCCAGCGAAATCAGGACTGCGATGGCACATGCGCCAAGCCCCGGCAGGAGCCGCACCCACATCCTGGCCGAGGTCTCCCGAGGAGGCACGCCGGTAAGTGTTTTACCCATCAGCATTCCCTCTCTCCCCTGTATCGCTAGCGCGAGTATGGGGTGTGACTCGCGCTTGACGTCCGCTCCCGCGGGAACCGTGCCTGGTGCCGGATTCGTTTCGGCCGGGGAGCAGTTCCGCCGGGTGCATAGAGTCTCCTAGTGGGGTACGCGAAATGTTGTCGCATCAGTTGATGGCGGGTTGGGGTGAATCCGCAGTGCTGGGGCCAGTTGATGGGTGCTTGATGGCCCTGTTAATGGTTGCAATGGCGAGCTCGGCTGCCGGGTCAATCAACTTCACCGGATAGCCTTCGCTGTCGACCGACAGGAGGGTTGACAGTTCCGTGCAGCCGACGACGGCGGCCCGGGCTCCTTGCCTTTTTAGCGAGGCGAGAACGGTGTACATGTCCTGTAGCAGGATTGACCCGGACAGTCCGGCCTTGACCTGGTGGACGACTTCCATGAGCAGGGCCTGTTCTTCGGGCGAGGGCAGGGCGACGTCGAACCCGGCTTCGCCCAGAGCCTCCTGGTAGATTCCTGCTGCGAGTGCGCCATCGGTTGCCAGCAGGCCGATCGGACCGATGAGCGTGTGCCGTTGGACTGCATCGATGGTTGTCTCGATGATGCTGATGAACTCGATGGGTTTGCCGTTCATGAGCGGAGGCAGGAACTTGTGGACTGTATTGCAGGGGACCACAATGATTTCGGCTCCGGACCTTATCAACTTCTCTATTCCGGTCTCGAGCCAGGGCGACGGGTCCTTGCCGCCTGCGAGGATTGCTTCCTGACGGTTGGGGACCGTCGGGTCGGCCCAGATCACCACACGGAGGTGTTCCTGGTCCACCGAGGCCGGGGTATGCGCTATGAGTTTGGTGTAGAAGTCTGCTGTGGCTGAGGGCCCCATTCCCCCCAGAATTCCTACCAGCCGGGATGGTTCAGTGACGGCTTGCACGGATTATCCCAGTGTTTCGTTCGGGTAGGCGTAGAGGGCCGGTGAACCGCCGGTGTGAACGAACAATACGTCGCTGTCCTCGGTGAAGGCGCCCTCCTTGATCAGGCCCACCAGCCCTGCGGCGGTCTTTCCTGTGTACACGGGGTCAAGAAGTATTCCCTCGGTGCGCGCGAACATCTGGATGGCATCTGTCATTTCTCGGGTCGGCAATGAGTAGCCGGGCCCGACAAACTCGTCGCGGACGACCACGCGGTCTGATGGAATCTGCAGTTGGGCGCCCGCCAGGAGCGAGGTCTGGCGGGCGAGATCCAGAATTTTAGCCTCCTGAGGAGCCTTTTCCGCCCGTACGCTGATTCCGGTAATCGGAATCCCGCTTTGGTTGCCATGAAAGCCGGCCACCAGACCGGCATGGGTTCCGCCGGATCCACTTGCGCACACCACGTGATCGATATCGAGTCCGATGTCGAAGCTCTGGCTGAGAATCTCTTGGGCACAGGCCACGTAGCCTAGGGCGCCCAGTGCGTTGGAGCCGCCGCCGGGGATGATGTAGGGCGTTCCTCCTTCGGCGACGACCTCCTCTGCCATCTGCTGCATGACAGCCATGAGGTCGGTTCCGCCCGGTACCGGGGTGATGGATTCAGCGCCCAGGAGATGGAACAGCAGATTGTTACCACTCGCGGTTTCGCTGTAGGACCCCTCCACCCGTTCCTCGATTAGCAGCCGGCATTTCAGTCCTTCTTTAACCGCAGCCGAGAGGGTTAACCGGCAGTGGTTGGACTGCACGGCGCCCGTGGTGATGATGGTGCCGGCGCCCTTGGCCAGGGCATCGGCCATCAGGAACTCGAGTTTCCGGGTCTTGTTGCCGCCTGAGCTAAGGCCAAGAAGATCATCGCGTTTGATGTGGATGCGTGGTCCGCCCAGATGCTTGGTGAGGTTGGGAAGGAACTCAAGCGGGGTGTTCCCGGCGGTGTAGCGGCGGCGGGGGATCTTGGCAAGATTCATTGTGTGTCTTCTTTCTTGATCAGTTAACGGTCCGGGCGTGATGCCGGCCGCGCGTGGGGGAGTGGGGCTCTCTGCTAGAGGGCAAGCACGCTGGTGTTCAGGGGCTGGCCGGGGAAGTACTTTTCGAGCCGGGCGTCTCCGGCGAGAGCGTGGCCTTCCATTCCTTCGACACGGGATATGCGGGCCGCGACGCGGCCGATGCGGTCGTTGGCCGAGCGCGTCATGCGCTGATAGGTGACCGTTTTGATGAACTTCCCGACCCAGAGGCCCCCGGTGTAGCTGGCGCCGCCGCGGGTGGGAAGGATGTGGTTGGGTCCCGATGTTTTATCACCGTAGGTGACGGTGGTCTCCTCGCCGAGAAAGAGCGAGCCGTAGTTCTGCAGCGTCTTGAGCCACCAGTCGAGGTCGGCCGCCTGGACCTGGACGTGTTCGTTGGCGTATTCATCAGCAAGGGCCGCGGATTCTTCGCGTGAATCAGTAACGGCTATCTCGCCTAGGTTCTCCCACGCTGTGGAGGCGATGGAATCTGGCGGCAGCTGCGCGATGGCCCGAGGGATGAGGTCCAGGACAGCCTGGCCCAGACGGCGGGAGGAGGTAACAAGGATTGTCTGGGATTCGGCCCCGTGTTCTGCCTGGCTGATCAGGTCCACTGCCACAAGCCACGGATCGGCGGTTTCGTCCGCGATGATCAGGGATTCGGTGGGGCCGGCCACGACGTCGATTCCAACCCGGCCGTACAGCAGGCGTTTGGCTTCTGCAACGAAGCGGTTGCCGGGACCGGCGAGGAAGTTCATGCGTCATCGCGCACAACCAACGATTCGGCGCTGCCGATGACATCGAACATCCACACGACCGAGATGGGCCACATTTTCGAAGAGCCGATAACGGAGATTTTGTAAAGCTGGCCGAGTAGGGGAGTGGTGAGAGCGGCTCACCGGAACGTGAAACGGAGGGCCTCTTTCGGGTCCTCCCTCAAACCCTTTAGTCTTCCTTCGCTTCTTCCAGGACTGCACGGGCTGCTGCGGCGTCGTGAAGGTCCGGCAGGTACTTTTCCTGCTCTTCGATCCTTCGCCGGTAGAAGTCGTGGGCTGCTTGTTTCGTGATCCCGAGCGCTTCGCCGATCTGGGCCCACGTCGCGCCGGCCTCGCGTGCGGATTTGATGACGTACCAGGGCCTGGCCGTGAGCAGCTCGACAGCCTTCGCATTTGCACGCAGCGCCTCCAACGCTGCGACTTCCCTTACCTCCGTCAGGAACTGCGCTGCGGCCACCCGGGCCTGGTCACTGCCGGTGGCAGAAACTTCCCGCCAGGTCTCGCCGCGATTGAAGTCTTCCCACACTTTGAGCAGCTCGTGGACATCTCCGTTGCTGAGGGCTTGCTCGACCGACCCCGCGTCATCGTTCATGAAGTCAAGCTGGCTTGACTTCTCCGGCCGGTCAAGGGGAGCGCGGGCGGTTCTCTTCTGCCCCGGGAGGGAGAGCGTTCGTAGAACGGCCTCGCGCCGAACCACTCCGCGTCTTGCGGTAGGTGGGCGGAAATGGCGAAACTTCGGCCAAATAGCGGTTGGCCGAAGTTCCATCCCACATCCTGCAGGCTGAACCTTGAAGTTGGCTGGGAAGGGTGAACGGCTCTCGAGGGCATCACTCACCGTCATACCCGTCGGTGCTTCCGCTTTTGATGCTTAGGATTTTCGCATGAGGGTTGCAAAGACCGACACCATCGCCGGCCTGCCGGCCGGGCTGGCCCGCTCGATTGTCCGCAAGTTCAGAGGCCGCGAGATGGTCTCGGAGGCCGTGGCGGACCTGCTCGAAGGGACCGGATACGAACATGAAACGGTTCTTGCGGAGCTGGAAGCCGCCGGTTACATGGAGAAAGTCCGGGTCGACACCGACGGTGATGTCTGGTGGGACTCGACCATCCAGGGCAATGCCCTCGCGATGGCAAGCTTCGGGAAGCCGATCAGCAGAAAAACCGCAGACCGTCTGGTCGCAGGGTTGGTGGAACGGGCGCAGGCCTACAACGGCGATCCGGGCAAACCCCTGTTCATCGGCACGCTCCGGGTTTTCGGAAGCTACCTCAGCCCGGGCATCGATCCACTCGGGGACGTCGACATCGAGCTCACGTACGGCAGAAGGATCACAGGCCAGACGGCGCTGGCGGGCTACACCAGGGCCAGTGGACGTTCGTTCGGGACGTACTTTGACCAGTTGATGTGGCCGCAGACCGAACTGGTCCGGCACCTGAAGAAACGGTCCGCGTTCATCAACATCACGCTCGAGGACATCACCAGGATTACCGACACCTTCGACACCATCTACAGCATCGACCAAGACCCGGGCGCAGTCCCGCCACCTGCCGACAGAACCCTCATCGGAAGGTGAAAATGCCACTAACCGATCTTTCGTCGAGCGGGGAGACACGGCCCGGGGTAGAGGTCACTCCGCCTGACGGGTAGGGCAGCGGCCCCTGTATGAATGGATTTCATGGACATCTTTAACACCGGGGCAGGCGCTGACCAAGACTCGATTCTGGAGCTGCGCGTGGAGCTGCGCGTGGAGCTGGTCGACAGCGAGCCTGCCATTTGGCGTCTGTTCGAGCTGCGGAGCTCCCTCGCCCTGCATGAGGCGCACCAGGTCCTGCAGGCAGCCTTTGGCTGGGAGGACGCGCACCTGCATAGGTTCACGTCAAGTGATCCGTTCGCGCCGCTGCGGCCGGTCAACGGCCAATTCCCGGAAGTCCTGCAGTGGATCCCGGGGCAGGAATGTGAAGAACCGGGCGACAGGCCTGAGGACGATTGCTCCCTGGATCAGCTGCTCACGCTGGGCTCAGGCGAAGCGTTTTACGAATACGACTTTGGTGACAGCTGGCTTCACCGGCTCGAGCTGGTTTCCCGCCGGCCCGCGGACGATGACAGTCCGCATGCCCGGTTGATCGATGGCGCCCGCCGCGGGCCGCTGGAAGACTCCGGCGGACTCCCCGGCTACGAGCAGATCATGGACGCCCTGGCCGACCCGACGCATCCTGACCACGCCGAACACGCAGCCTGGGTCACCGACATCACCGGTTCCGATGCGCCTTTTGACCCCGCCTTCCTCGACATTCCCGCCGTGAACCGGGTGCTGGCTGAGAAGTTCCGGCGTACGCAGTCTGGGGAAGAACACGGCAACTAACGGGCAGGAAACAGCTCCTTTTGCCGTCCCTCCCCCGCCTGTTTTAAAGGGCCGATAATGGATCTTCCGTAAACTTGTCTCTCTCGGCCACGTCGGCCGGCGACGACGTCGCGCGGGAGTTGGCAGAGGCCTTTCCTCTCCCCGATTGATAGGGGAGGGGGAGGAACAGCACCGCTTTTTGGGGAATTCTTCCCGTGTCCTGTACGTTGCAGGACCGGTAACCCACCCCAACAGAGAAGAGATGCACCGCCGTGGCAACCGATTACGACGAACTGCGCACCGACGTTAAGGAGTCCCAAGAAAATTCGCTGGAGGCCCTGAAGTCCGCCAAAGCACCGGATGCGAAGTCCGTGGTTCAGGAACTCGACGAGGCTGACACCCTCGACGGCCTCACCCCGGGCGGCGAGTTCATTGCCGAAGAGCTCGTTGTCCAGGTCATTCCGCAGGCTGATGATGAGTTCACCTGTTACTCGTGCTTCCTGGTCCGCCACCGTTCGCAGAAGGCGCGCGAGAAGGACGGCCATGCCTATTGTGTCGAATGTGAGGGCTGAGCCCCGCTACTGGCCGGCTGTCCCGGAGCGGGTCTGGGACAGCATCCGCGAAGAATTCACCCTGCCAACCGCGGCAGCATGGAGACGCACTTGCTCTCTCTTGGCGAGCCCGACGGGATGCGCCGCACCGTCCGGGTATTTATCGGCGAGGAAACCTGCTGTCCGGGCTTCCAGCTCAAAGACGGGGCTCTCCACGAACCCGTACTGCGGCTCTTCGACCACGCCATGGCGCTGAAGGTCCCGCACAACGTGTTCGCCGCGTGGATGGTCAGCCCGCTGTCAGCCGGGGCGTGCTCCAGACCCGTGGACATGCTGGACAGCATGACGCTGCTCCAAAGCTCCCTCGCTGCTTTCGCAGACAGATACCGCCCGGTCGAAAAACGACGCTGACGCCTTAATGGCGACTCTCTTGGCCGCGGGTGCATGATTCCAGGTCTTCAGCCGGTTTAGGGTTCTGATCTTCAGCCGTGCCACGTGAGGCTCAACTCTCTTAGAGCGAAAAAGGAACAGGGAAGCCTTCCCGTGCCTTGTTGCTGATGGGGCCGCTGACCGCTGGCTGCCTCATTCGAAAGGACCCTCTTGCCCACAGCTTTCATTCCCTTCACCATGCGCGCCTCAGCCCGTAATGACCACCGCGGCACCTTCCGCACTGACATTGAACGACTGAGCGCCGGACACCGGCACTGGGCGCCCCTTGACGTGCTCAGGTCCACGAATACCCAAGCTGTTTTCCGCGGTGCCGTCCCCAAGGGCGCACACACCGCGACTGATGCGAGTCTCGCACGCTTCCTCCAGGACCGTCTCGCCACTGTTGACATCCATCTGGACCTCAGCGTCAAGATCGAGCGATAGCCCGGCCCCAAAAGCCCCGGACCATGGTCCGGGGCCTTTCGTGTGCCCGCTAAAGTCGCGAGTCCGGTCAGGCCAAAGGAAGGCCAAAGGGAGCAACGATCAGCCGTAGCGTCAGAATAGGGCGAAATTTCCGTTTATGGACAGCGCTCATGATGTTCTCAAACCCCACCCTGACAGTCGAGGGGCAGGAAACCGAGGTGCAGTAGCCCGAGAATCATCAAAACAGGCCAAAAAATCGGGACCTGATGAGACTCGCGTGCGGCAGGAGCAGGAGCGGACGAATTCCCCTGGTGCGGCTCGACAGGTGTCTGAGAACAAGAGCGAAGCCCAACCGGCAGGTGAATCCTCCCTTACGAGACCGCCTTTACGTCAGGCTGGGGTGTAGTTCAGTTCATACGCACGGCTTCAGGCAGCGGGCGAAAGGTGTAATTTACCTGAACTATAGATGGGTATGCCTGGGGAAGTCTTTTTCGCAGCAAGTCAGGGCCTCAGTCTGGCAACACGAGCTCTGTCTGAGGGTGCAATATCAAACACAAGTGTCCAAAGGGTTTGGCTTCTGCCCAACCGGGGCATGGATTCCCCTTGCTCTAGATAGCGAAATGGTGCGGGGTCTTCCTCCGGCCGCCACCAGCCGCTTATGGGTGCAGGGTCACCGGAAGTCACCGTGAGGCACGCGTCTTCGTGCTGTTGCCCTATCTTGTTCATCGCAGTCATGGTCCTTGATGTTCCTATGCATGAGGTCGCCCTGAAGGACACCCTGGTTCTGGGACACCCATCCATGCTCCTGGGCAGATGTACCATGGCCTCCCAGTTGCGAGATTGGGAGGCCATGGTGGTTTAGGTGTTCCCGGGGAGGAGTGCAATCTGCAGCCTGAACGCCACGCTGACTTTTGATGGCACTGCATTCCGGTTCCGCTGTAACGAGGCGGTTGGTTCGGCAATGCCGGTGAAAGGTGCCGGCCTGCCTGCTCGTTCAGTCTGTTTCGGGGCCGTCGCAGTAATGGCAACCTTCTTCGCAGCCGTCCTGCGGATCGATGCTGCCAAAAACCGGGAGGGGCGCTTCTGGCGAAGCTAGGGCGCGGTCGCCAGAATGCAACGCGACGATTGCATGAGGGGCAGGGGGCGTGAATGTGACTGCCGTTATCCCCAAGCGAGGGTTGGCAGCCAGGTTCCAGGGCCTATTGCTTGCCGGGACGAGGAGTGGGCGGACAGCTCCTCGCCCCCGCACATTGGAGTCACCCGCGGGGGCGTGTGCACCTGCCGATTGGGCCGCCTTATCACGTTCCCTCCCTTGACCTTGCTGATGAAGAATGCTTTTCATCATGATTCCTTTTGAGTCTTACGATCAGGAAGATCGCTCATGGATGAGGGGTTGTGCTGCCGGACCGGATATTGAATAGCCTTATAATTTGGCTTCCCGACGATGAGGGACCTTGTCAGCTACCTGTCGGCGTAGGGATCAGCAATTCCGATGTACTGGGTGGTGCTGTACTCGGCGATGCCCTCGGAGCCGCCTTCACGGCCGAGTCCTGATTGCTTGACGCCGCCGAAGGGTGCGGCGGCGTTGGAGATGATGCCGGCGTTAAAGCCGACCATGCCGAATTCGATCTGCTCGGCGACGCGCAGGAGTCTATTGAAGTCACGGCTGTAGACGTAGGAGGCCAGACCGTATTCGCTGGAGTTGGCCAAGCGAATGGCCTCTTCTTCCGTGGCGAATGTGGTGACGGGGGCGACGGGCCCGAAGATTTCCTGGCGGAGGATCTCGGCATCGTTGGGAACGTTGCCCAGCACTGTTGGCCGGTAGAAGTAACCGGCACCGGCCACTGGGGAACCTCCGGCAACGGCGGTCGCTCCTGCATCGAGGGCGGCAGTTACGAGGGCGTGGACGTCGTCGCGGGCGCCGGCATCAATCAGCGGGCCTACCTGGGTGGCGGGGTCGGTGCCGCGGCCTGTGACCAGGGCGTCCATGGCCGCGGCGAACTTGGCGGTGAATTCCTGCGCCACTGACTCGTGGACGAGGAATCGGTTGGCGGCGGTGCAGGCTTCGCCCATGTTCCGCATTTTCGCCGCCATGGCTCCTTCCACCGCCTGGTCCAGGTCTGCGTCTTCAAACACGATGAAGGGTGCGTTGCCGCCGAGCTCCATCGAGGTCCGCAACACATTTTGCGCCGCGTCGGCCATCAGCCGTTTGCCCACTGGGGTGGAACCCGTGAATGAGACCTTGCGCAGCCGCGAGTCTTTCAAAAGCGGTCCGGAGATGCCCGAGGCGCTGGAGGAGGACACCACGTTCAGGACACCGGCGGGAAGGCCGGCCTCGATCATGGTTTGCGCAAAAAGCTGGGAGGTCAGCGGGGTCAGCTTGGCCGGCTTCAGGACCATGGTGCATCCTGCGGCGATGGCCGGGGCGACCTTGCGGGTGGCCATGGCGAGCGGGAAATTCCAGGGTGTGATGAGCAGGCAGGGTCCGACGGGTTTGTGCTGGACCAGGATCTTGTTCTGGCCTTCCGGGGTGGTGAGGTAGCGGCCGTAATCGCGGACCGCTTCTTCGGAGAACCAGCGCAGGAACTCCGCCCCGTAGGTCACTTCGCCCCGGGATTCCGCCAGCGGCTTGCCCATTTCCAGGGTCATCAGCAGCGCGAAGTCCTCGGCCCGCTCGGTCACGAGGTCAAAGGCACGGCGCAGGATCTCCGCGCGTTCCCGCGGCACGCTGTGCGCCCAGGATGCTTGGACGGCGTCCGCCGCGTCGAGCGCGGCGATGGCGTCTTCGCTCGTGGCCGAGGCCAAGGTGGCGAGCACCTCTCCGGTGGCGGGGTCGTGAACATCGAACGTGCCGCCGTCGGACGCGCCCCGCCACTGACCTCCGATCAATAAACCGGTGGGGACAGAAGCGAGGAGATCGGCCTCACGCTGGCGTGGGACAGCAGTCGGATCAACGAGGGCAGTAGTCATGAGATTCCTAAAGAACGTGAGTGACGGCGATAACCCTCCACCCTTGGGTGGCGCGCTATCGCCGTCCTTTGATTGATCGGATGAAGGGACGTCCTCCATCTCAGTCAGATAGTGCGGTTCCTGATAAAGGCAGCGACCTGGTCCACTATTTGTTCTCCCCGGGAAATTCGTCCCGCAGAGGTGAACAGCCCATGGGCGTACCCGGGAAGGTGCTGGTACAGGACTTCCGTGCCTGCCCGGGCTAGTGCGGCGGCATAGTTCGCGCCTTCATCAACCAGCGGGTCGTTGTCCACGGTAATCACGTACGTTGGCGGCAGTCCTGCAGGGAGCGGGGCCATGGCGGGGCTGATATCTGATGCACAGCGGTCTACACCCTCTGGCAGATAGTGGCCCGCGAACCAGGCGATGGTGTCGGCAACCAGGGGGAACCCATCGGTGACGCGGTTATAGGACGGCGAGGACATGGTCAGGTCCACCATGGGGTACAGGAGGACCTGGCCGACGACGGGCAGGGGATCCGTCGCGGTGGCGTTCTCATTGGCCAGGACTGCGGCCAACTGTCCTCCCGCGCTGTCACCGACAAGAACGGCCTCGGTGACGTCCAGGCCGTGCTCGTTGCCGGCAGCAAACAGCCAACGCATTGCGGTGCGGCTGTCATCAATCGCGGCCGGGTAGGGGTGCTCCGGGGCAAGCCGATAATCCACCGCAACGACCGGGAGGTCGGTAAGAGATGCCAGTCGGCGACACAACCCGTCATGCGTTGACAGGCTCCCCATGACCCACCCCCCGCCGTGGAAAAACAGAACGGCGGGGGTGGGGCCATCGGCGGTGCGGGGGTCATAGACCCGAACCCTGAACTGTTCCACCTCGAAGTCGGTGACCGATGACAGCGGATCACCGCTCAGACCGTTGGCCGCGCAGCCGCTCTCGTAGAGCTCGCGCACCTGCTTCACCGGGTAGGAGTGAAACGGGCGCCCGCCGGAGGCCCGGAATTTCTGCAGAACCTCTGCAGCGTCCGGTGCCACGGGCCTGCCGCTGAACCGGTCGGTTTTTGTCACTTTGCGGGCCCGGATTCGGCCAGCTGCAGGTAGTCGTCAAGCTGGAGGTCGTGGGTGTGGGCCCGGTATTCTTCGACGGTTCCGGACCAGTTGTTGATCACGCGGCCGTCCTCGTTCTTGTACCAGGAGGAGCACTCGGAGGAGAACGCGGACTTCTCGAGTTCTTCCTGAACGTGTGCGTTGAACTTCTCGACCACTGCCCGATCTACTTCAAGGACCCGTGATTCGTCAGCTGCAATGTACTGGACAGCCTGCGCGATGTAGCGGTGCTGGGCCTCCAACATTGAAACGACCGAGTTGTGGTTGAGGTTGGTGTTGGGGCCGTAGACCAGGAAGAGGTTGGGGAACTGGTCGACGGTGATGCCCAGGTAGGCTTCCGGGGCGTTGCCCCACCGCTCGTTGAGACCCATTCCGTCCCGTCCTGAGACGCGCATGGATCCCATGAAGGCGTGGCTCTTGAATCCGGTGGCGTAGATGATGACATCGAATTCGTGCTCGACGCCGTCAGCGGTGCGGAGGCCCCGCGGAGTGAATTCCGTAATCGCCTCTGTCACCAGTTCCACATTCTCGCGGGTCAGAGCCGGGTAGAAATCGTCGCTGCGCAGGATGCGCTTGCAGCCGAAGTCGTAGTCGGGGGTAAGCTTGGCCCGCAATTCCGGGTCGGACACCTGGGCCTCGAGGTGCTGGCGGGCCTGCTCGACTCCTTCTTCGGACGCTGCCGTGTGGCGGCGGGTGCGCTCGAATCCTGCCTCACGGAATTCGTGGATCTCCTGCCGCAGCTGGCGGTAGGTGTCCGGGTTCTCCTGGAAGCGGGCGCTCTCTTCCTCGGTGAAGATGTACTGGTCGCGAGGGAGGATGTAGTTGGCTGAACGCTGGAAAACGGTCAGGTTCGATGCGATTTTTGCGACCTCGGGAACGTACTGAACGGCAGTTGCAGCGGAGCCGATGGAAGCGACGCGTTTGCCGGTCAGGTCAAGGTCGTGCCGCCACTTGGAGGAGTGGAAGGCAACGCCTTCGAAGGTTTCGGTGCCGGGGAAGTTGGGGATGTTGGGTTCGTTCAGCTGGCCCCAGGCTGCCACAACGGAGCGGGTCAGGTACTCGGAACCGTCGGCGGTGTGCAGAATCCAGACGCGGCGTTCCTGGTCCCATTCGGTGGCGGTGATGTTCTGGCCGAAGTGGATGTGCTTACCGAGCCCGAACTCTTCGACCATGGAGCGGAGGTAGCCCTGGAGTTCCTCCTGGCCGGCGAACATCCGGGAAACCTTAAGGTTGAGGAAGTAGCTGTAGCAGTAAACGAGTGCCTGCGTGTCGCATGCGGCGCCGGGGTAGGTGTTCTCTCGCCATACCCCTCCCACGTCGTTGCCGCGTTCTATGATCAGGAAGTCGTCGATTCCTTCCTGGACGAACTGGGCTCCCTGGCCCAGGCCACCGAAGCCTGCGCCGATGATGATTGCGCTGTAGATGTGGTCATTTGTGGAGGTCATGATGTTTCTCTCTTCGGAGCTGGAGTGTGGGTGTCAGGAAAAGGTGATGATCTGGCGCAGTGCGTGGCCGCCGTCGAGCGTGTCCATCGCGCGGTTGATTTCTTCGAGCGGGACAATGCCTGAAACCAGGCCTTCAACGGCCAGCTGGCCGGACCGCCAGAGCTGTTCGTAGATCGGGATGTCGTGTTCCGGGACAGCCGAGCCAAGGTAGCTGCCCACGATTGATCGGGCCTCAGCCGTCAGGGTCAGTGGGTCGATGGAGACCGACTGACCCGGAGCGGGCAATCCAACGGTGACGGTGATGCCACCCGGCTTTGTCAGCGCGATAGCAGCTTCCAAAGCGCGGGGATGTCCGGCGGCTTCGATGACGGCGTCAAACTTTTCGCCACGTTCCAGGGCCTCGGCCGATGTCATGGCATCTGAGGCACCGAGGTTCCGGGCGGCTTCCAGCTTGGCCGGCAAGGTATCGACGCCTACGACGTGTTCAACTCCGGTAGCGATGGCCGTAATGAGTGCCGCCATGCCTACTCCGCCGAGACCGACGATGGCTACCCGCGCGGAAGGCGCCGGCTTGGCGACGTTGAGGATGGCTCCTCCGCCAGTAAGCAGGGCACATCCGAGCAAAGCGGCGACGCTCGCCGGGACGTCGGGCCCGACTGGCACAACTGAACGGCGGGAGACCACGGCATGGGTGGCGAATGCTGAGACTCCAAGGTGGTGTTGGACGGGCTCGCCCTCGCGGGAGAGTCTGCGGTTTCCGCCCAGCAGCGTTCCTTCAGTATTGGAAGCGCTGCCCTCCTGGCACGGCGTTTTGCCGTTGGAGTTGCATCCGGAGCATTCACCGCAGCGGGGGAGGAAGGTCATAACGACTCGCTGGCCCAAGGAGATGTCATTGACGCCCTCGCCCAGTTCCTCAACGATGCCGGCCGCCTCGTGGCCGAGCAGCATCGGAACCGGTCGTGGCCGGTTTCCATTGACGACGGAAAGGTCGGAGTGGCATATGCCGGCTGCCTCGATACGGACCAGGATCTCGCCCTTGCCGGGACCTTCGAGTTCGAGGTTCTGCACGTGGATGGGACGGGTGTCCGCGTAGGGCCGCTCTGCCCCTATGGCCTCAAGTACGGCCCCGCGTATGGTCCTGGTGCCGCTGGCCGGCGTCGCGGTTGACTTCGTATCTTCGATCGTCACGATTGTCCTCTCAGTGGTGCAGTAAGGCTGTGCACTGTCCATTGAGATTAGGCAGCCGAGAGGGTCGCGTCACGGTGCAGAAAGTCGATATATGCGCTTTCCTTTGTACGAAGCGTCAAAGCTGTGCGTCGCGCATTGTGTAACCGCGATTGGGAGAGGCCCCATCTAGGCGCAGGATAAGTAGCTTATCGGGGTCGCTTCATCCAGTGGCCGGTGGTTCGGCCAGCGGGGGTGGCGGTGCGACTTAGTCGTTCCGGGTCGCCTGGGAGCGGCCTCTAAGGGCGAGCCAGAGCTGGGCTGCAACGTCGGGGTCATCCAGATCAACCCCCAGCAGTTCCTTTGCCTGGGCAATTCGGTAGCGTACCGAGTTCCGGTGCACTCCCAGTTCGCGGCCGGCCGCCTCCCATTGCCCGCGGTGCGCCAGGTAGGAGCGGACCGTTTCCAGTAGCTGCCCGGGATGGGAGGCCAACTCGTCCACCCATTCATCTGCCGGCAGGTCGAGACCGTGACCAACACGTATCAGCTGCCCGGCGGGCGCTGAAGCGGCGACCTCGGCCACCTGCGATCCGATTTCGTGAAGGCGCCGCAGAGGCATAGGTCCACCCCATGCACCGCGGACACCTTTCGGCAGCGTCGGATAAGGGCTCGAGGCTGCCTGAAGCACAAATACGACACCGGAACGCTCAAGTACCAGCCCCGACAGGGCGTGCTGTGCCGCCAGCGGTTCGCTATCGGGCAGGACGGCGACGAAGGCTGTTTCCGGTAGCGGGTCAGAGTCCATCTGCTTTGCAAGGAGCCGGGCTGCATCGTCGTGTCCTTCCAGGACCAGCGCTGCGAGCATACCCTCAGCACGTCGACGCTCGGCCGCTGCGTTGCGCTGTCCGGCTGCTCTGGCCGCCAGGAGCGTGGATGCGGTGAGGAACAAGTGCCGCTCTGCAGCAGCCAGTTGCCCGCTTCTGCCTAACGCCAGGTAGCCCGAGGCGGCCGGACCGTCAGATACCGGGTAGAGAGAAGCAACACCGGAGGCCAGTTGTATATTGCCGGTGGCACCCCGGCGCGCGTTACGCAAAATAGCAGATTCCCGTGTGAGTTCGGCCAGCAGTCCCGGCGGGAGTTCAGCACCGTTGGCAGCCGAGGATGGGGCCCCGTCGCCTTCAGGCAGGTATGCAACCCAAGTCCCCAGGGCGCGGGACAATTCCCGGACAATCTCCGGTTCCGCGTCATCCTGTGCGGCGGCCCGCGTCAGTGCCACCTGAAGCCCTAACAGAGCGGTGAGTTCGGCTTCGCCGCCCTGCCTGACAAGTTCCCAGTATGCGCGCGACACGGCCAGGAACGGGGACTCGCGGGGAATAGTCAGAAGAGGAAGGCCAGCTTCCACGCATGCCGCCCGTAGTTCGTCCGGCACCATGGCATGTCCTGAGCCCAAGCCCAGACCCAGAGCAGCTACGCCGCCTTCCACCAGACGTTGCACATAGTTCTTAGCCGCCTCTTGGCGCGCATCTCCGTCAAGACCGGTGAGCTGCAGTCCGACAGTGAGGAGAAGCTCGCCGCCGTAGAGGAACATTGTGGGATCCTCCAGCTCGGAGACGTGCACGCCCGTTAGCTCGACGCGGGGGAGCGGAATGGGCCAGTAGGGCGCCAGGTCGCGCTTTGCAGCCTCAACAAGCCTCGCGAGGGTGATCATAGGTAAATCATAGGTGACCGTCTTTTGTACGTTGGGACTGATCCCTGATTATCTTTGGACGAATCATCCAACGACACGTCATGGGACTGTCCCTATGGTGGATTTCACCACACGAGGAGGACCTATGACTGTCACATCAGAACTCGCCGCAAACCAGGCCAAAGATCCGGCCGCCGTTAAGGCCACAGCACGCCGCCTGCTCACCGAGCTTCCGGGCCCGCGTTCCCGCGAGCTGGAGGCCGAACGCCGCCAGCACGTCACCGACGCTTTTGGTATCACTCTGCCCGTGTTCATTGACCACGCGCAGGACGCGCTGCTCGTCGACGTTGACGGAAACCATCTCATTGATTTCGCCTCAGGCATCGCCGTGACCAGCGTTGGTGCTGCAAACCCGAAGGTGGCCAAGCGCGCCGCCGCCCAGCTTGAGCGCTTCACCCACACCTGCTTCATGGTGACCGAATATGAGTCCTTCGTTGAAGTCTGCCGGTGGCTCAACGAGCACACCCCCGGTGACTTCGAGAAGCGGACCGCGCTGTTCACCACCGGCGCGGAGGCTGTAGAAAACGCTATTAAGGTCGCCCGGTCGGCTACGCGCCGGCCCAACGTTCTCGTCTTCGACGAGGCATATCACGGCCGCACCCAGCTCACGATGGCGATGACGGCAAAGGAGAATCCGTACCGGCTCAACTTCGGACCTCTGCCGGGCTCAGTTTTCCGCGGACCGACGGCGCCCGCACACACCTCTCCTGACGGGCCGGGGAAGGCCCTGGAACAGATCGAGGCGCTTCTGGCAGAACACGGGGCGGAGACTTTCGCCGCTATGGTTATCGAACCGATTCAGGGCGAGGGCGGCTTCATTGTCCAGGCCCCCGGGTTCCTCGAAGGCATCCGTGAAATCGCGACCCGCCACGGCATCGTGCTGGTTATCGATGAGATCCAGGCCGGAATGGGCCGCACCGGCACGCTGTTCGCTTCCGAGCACGAAGGTATTGCCGGCGACATCACACTGTCTGCGAAAGCTCTTGGCGGTGGATTGCCGCTTTCGGCCGCTACCGGCCGCGCCGAGCTGATGAACGCCGTCCACACCGGTGGTCTCGGCGGGACCTACGCTGGCAACCCTGTAGCCTGTGAGGCCGCTCTGGCTGTCTTCGAACTCCTCGAAGACGGCAAGCTTCTGGAGAACGCCACTGCCATTGAAGCCGCAGTCAGGCGCCGCCTGGAGCCGCTCGTTGAGCTTGACGGCGTCGGAGACGTTCGCGGCAGGGGTGCGATGATGGCGATCGAATTCCGAGATGCTTCCGGGCCTCGTAAAGACCTTGCCACCACGGCCGCGAAGGCAGCCAACGCTCATGGTGTCCTGACTCTTACCTGCGGGACCAACGGAAACATCATCCGGCTGCTGCCTCCGCTTGGGATCGAAGCGGACGTCCTTGATGAGGGCCTTGCGGTGCTGGAGGCATCCATTCGGTCGGTATTGTCATGATTTTCCGGGGAAGGTGGACCCGGCGGGGTCAGCTATGAGGTCGGGCGCGGGATCCGGCGCGCCACTGGAGGGGATCGTCGTCGCCGATTTCTCCCGCGTGCTCGCCGGTCCGCTCGCGACCATGACCCTGGCGGATCTCGGTGCCCGGGTCATCAAGGTTGAGCGCCCCGGAACCGGAGATGACACCCGGCAGTGGGCGCCACCTTCCTCAAAGACAGGTGCGACGTACTTCGAAAGCGTCAACCGGAATAAGGAATCCGTCACCCTTGACCTGACCGACCCGGAGGACCTGGAGCTTGCCCGGGAACTGGCCCGCCGCGCCGACGTCCTGGTGGAGAACTTCAAACCGGGAGGACTCGCCAAGCTGGGCCTCGGATATGAGCCACTGGCCGAGGAGAACCCCGGGCTGGTGTACGCATCAATTTCGGGTTTCGGCTCGGAAGGCGGTCGTGATCTGCCCGGATACGACTTCATTGTGCAGGCTGTCGGCGGACTGATGAGTATTACCGGTGACCCGCAGGGCGACGCCTGTAAAGTCGGCGTCGCTCTGGTCGATGTTCTGACAGCGAAAGACGCCACGATCGGCATCCTCGCCGCCCTTTCCGAGCGTAATTCCACGGGTCGGGGCAGGCGGATCGAAGTCAATCTTCTATCGAGCCTCCAAGGCGCCCTTGCCAACCAGGGTCAGGCATACCTCGGCGCCGGTGTTACTCCGACCCGGCTGGGCAATGACCACCCTTCCATCGTCCCTTATCAACTTCTTGCCACAGGTGATGACCCACTGGCCGTTGCCGTTGGTAACGACTCGCAGTTCGCCAAGCTCTGCAGCGCCATCGGCAATCCGGGGCTTGCCGCTGATCCCCGGTTTGTCACCAACTCTGCGCGGGTCAGGCATAGGCGGGAGCTCGTCACACTGTTGGAAGCCGGGCTCGCGGACGCTGGAGCGAAGGAATGGCAGGACCGGCTGGTTTCTGTGGGAGTACCGGCCGGCCGCGTGGCCGGCATAGGTGAAGGCATCGCGTACGCCGAATCATTGGGCCTGGAGCCGACCATTCACGTCCATGACGCCGACGGGAAGGTTACAGGCCGCCAGATCCGCAATCCGATCACCTGGACGCCGGCACTGCCCGCCCGGACCCAAGCTCCACCCGCCCTCGGTGAGCACACCGCAGACGTGCTGGACTGGCTACGGAACCACCCCCAAAGCAAAACGTTTACCTACACCCCTCAAAGTGCCGCCCATTCAGAAGTCGTTTATGCCCAGGAGGGACCACATCATGACTCTCGCCCCTAGTTCCGCCGACGTCGAGGCCGCTACCGCACTCGACCCCTCGGATCTGATCTCCTTCGATACCCTCCTCACGGACGAGGAAATCGCCCTGCGCGACCGGGTCCGGAATTATGTTCGGGAGGAAATCAAACCGAACATCGCCAGCTGGTATGAAGAGGCCCGGTTCCCGCTGGAAATCGTCCCTGATCTGGCCAAACTCGGCCTGCTCGGAATGCATCTGAAAGGTTACGGCTGCGCCGGCGGAAGCGCAGTGGACTACGGGTTGGCCGCTGCCGAACTCGAGGCCGGTGATTCAGGCATCCGCACTTTCGTTTCCGTCCAGGGCTCTCTGGCCATGTCAGCAATCTCCAAGCACGGTTCTGAGGAACAGAAAGAGGAATGGCTTCCCCAGATGGCCGCCGGCACCGTCATCGGCTGCTTTGGCCTGACGGAACCCACTGCCGGTTCAGACCCCTCTGCCATGGCCACTTTTGCCCGCCGCGACGGCGAGGACTGGATATTGACCGGCTCCAAGCGGTGGATCGGACTCGCCAACATAGCCCAGGTGGCGGTTATCTGGGCGCAGACAGACACCGGCGTGCGCGGATTTGTTGTACCAACCCAGACTCGTGGCTTTACCGCCACCCCAATTCAGCCGAAGCTATCAATGCGCGCTTCTGTGCAATGTGACATCGCTCTGGACGACGTGCGCCTGCCTGCCGACGCGGTCCTGCCGAATGTCAGTGGCCTCCGCGGCCCTTTTACCTGCCTGAATGAAGCACGTTACGGCATTGCCTGGGGCACCATGGGTGCCGCGCGCGACGCCTTTGAAGATGCGCTGGACTACTCCAAGAATCGGCTTCAGTTCGAACGGCCCCTGGCCGGTTACCAGTTGACCCAGCAGAAGCTCGTGAACATGGCGCTGGAGATCAACAAGGGCTTCCTTCTCGCTCTGCACCTGGGAAGGCTAAAAGACGCCGGCAAGCTGCAGAACCATCAGATCAGCGTGGGCAAGCTCAACAACTGCCGGGAAGCTATCGAAATCTGCCGTGAAGCACGCACAATCCTGGGCGGCAACGGGATAACCCTCGAACACTCGCCCCTTCGCCACGCGAACAACCTTGAATCCGTTCGTACGTACGAAGGCACTGACGAGGTCCACACCCTCATCCTCGGCCAGAAGCTAACAGGTATAGGAGCCTTTCGGTGATTGCCGCCGTTGATGCGCCCGACACGCCAGACACCGCCCCCGGTGCGGCGGGGACGGTGCAGCTCAGGCTCCTCATCGACGGAAACTGGGTACCAGGCAACGGCGGACACCTTACCTCTGTCAATCCCAGCCGCCCGGAGGAGGTAGTTGCCGAAGGCGGTGTTGCCGTCCTTGAGGATCTCGACAAAGCCGTCCTGGCGGCGCGCGGCTCACAGCGGGCCTGGAGCCGCACACCGATCCACGAACGGGGTGCGGTCCTGTCTCGCGCGGCCGCAGCCCTGGAGTCGCAAGCCGAGCTACTTGGCCTCGAACTTTCCCGCGAAGAAGGCAAGACCCTGACCGAGGGACGGGCAGAGGTGCTCCGTGCAGTTCAGATCCTGCGCTACTTCGCCGCCGAGGGTGACCGCGCCGCCGGGGAACACTTTGCTTCGCCCCGGCCCGGGGAACGTATCCTCGTAACGCGTAAGCCGCTGGGCGTCGTGGGCATCGTCACCCCGTTTAATTTTCCGATCGCCATCCCGGCATGGAAGATCGCTCCCGCCCTGGTGCACGGGAACGCGGTGGTGTGGAAACCCGCTTCGACCGTCCCGCTTCTCGCCATGCGCTTTGCCGACGCTCTCGTCAACGCCGGGCTGCCCGCCGGGGTACTCAACCTGATCGTTGGCCCCGGCCCCCTCGGGACAGCCCTTGTTCAGAGCCCAGGCGTAGACGCCATGTCCTTTACCGGCTCGTCAGGGGTCGGACGCGCACTGGCAGCCCAGGCTGCCGTCCGGGGGATTCCCATGCAAGGAGAAATGGGAGGCAAGAACGCGGCGCTGGTCCTGGACGATGCTGATCTGGATCTAGCCTCGGAGCAGGTGCTTTTCGGGGCGTTCCGCTCCACCGGACAGAAATGTACCGCAACCTCACGGCTCATTCTCGCAGACTCCATCGCCGACGAATTCCTGGAGCGCCTCACGCTCCGCCTCCGCACCTGGCAGACCGGGGACCCGGTTGACCCGGAAGTACAGATGGGGCCTCTGATCAACGAAGCGGCGCGCAGGTCGATCACGAGCGCAATCGACACAGCCGTAGAAGCCGGTGCCGTTGCCGTCGCCGGCACGTCTCCAAAGAATCCTTTTGCCCGCACTCCCGGCGCCTTCATCGCCCCCACGGTGCTCGAACTCCCTGCGGGCCAAGCCGGATCTGCCAACCTCGCCTGGCGAGAAGAGCTTTTCGGCCCCGTCCTGGCGGTCCGCCGGGCCGCGACCACGGAAGAGGCATTCGGTCTGGCAGAAGAATCGGAGCTCGGCTTGTCCGCGGCAGTGTTTACCCGTGATCTGGCGACAGCCCTGGAAGCAGTCGAAGCCCTCGATGTGGGCATCCTGCATCTCAATTCAGAATCTGCCGGTTCAGATCCCCATGTGCCGTTCGGCGGATCAAAGAAAAGCAGCCTCGGGCCAAAGGAACAAGGTGGCGCGGCAAAAGACTTCTACACACACACGACAACGGTCTACCTCCGAGGGTAGGAACGGAAGCAGGATCAGATGTCTCACACACTTTCACGAACGGCCGACGCCGTGCCCGTCTCTGCCGACAACCTTCGGCGGCCGAAAACGATTGAAACCTTCGGCGTCGTTGGCGCAGGTCTCATGGCAACTCAGCTCGTGCTGCTGGTCGCGGAGAAACTCCGCGTCCCGGTCCTCATCAGCGATCTTTCCGCGGACCGAGTATCCGGCGCCCTTCAGCGGATCCACGGGCACCTCGAAAGGCAGGAGTATCGAGGCAGACTCCAACCGGGCGAGGCAGCAGAAATCGCAGGGCTGATCCGCGGCACAACGGATCCTTCGGGGTTCAGAGGGTGCGACGCCGCCATCGAGGCGGTCTTCGAGGACCAAAAAACGAAACGCACCGTATTCCGGCAGCTGGAGGACTCCATCGCGCCCGATGCGCTCCTGCTCACCAACACATCCTCGCTTTCGGTCACCGGCATGGGACGTGGCCTCAGGCACTCCGAAAGGGTGCTCGGGTTCCATTTCTTCAATCCTGTCGCTGTCCTCCCGCTGGTCGAACTGGTCCGAACTCCGTTCTCATCCGATGCAGCCCTGTTGACCGCGGGGGATCTTGCCGAACGGCTGGGCAAAACAGCCGTACCGGTCGCTGACACGCCTGGTTTTGTCGTCAACAGGCTCCTCACCCGCTTGTTCAGCGAAATCCTCGCCGAAATCGACAAAGGCGGGGACCCCACCACCGTTGACCGTTCCCTCGAAACATGGGGTTTGCCGATGACCCCCCTGCATCTAATCGGGTACATCGGTCCCGCAGTACAACGGCACATTTGCGACACCTTGCACCGCGCCTACCCCGATCGTTTCGGCCGGTCCGCTTCTCTCACTGCGGTAGTCGAGGCCGGGCTGCCGGGCTTCTTCGATGAAAACGGCAAGGTACCGCCGGCAGCCCTGATACTGCCCCCGGAGCCGCATGAAGTGGACCCGGACCGGGTGCGGCGTCGAGTCCGCGACGCCTTGGCCCAAGAAGCCCAATTGATGCTGGACCAGGGAGTCGTCGCCACCTGGGGGGACATCGACCGCTGCATGATCCTCGGTGCCAATTTCCCGTCCGGCGGTCTTACCCGCCTCCTCACAACATGACCTGCATGACCGAAGAACGGCCACCCGAAGTTACTTCCGGCCGTCTCCACCATCGAAACCCGGAGCATTAATTGAAAACAGAGACCGCCTTCCGATCGACCGACCCAAGGGACGTCGTCATTGTGGGCGCAGCCCGCACCGCCCAGGGACGCCTGCTGGGCCAACTGGCACCACTTTCCGCAGTTGAACTGGGCGGAGCAGCCATCGCTGGTGCCCTTGTACAGGCCGACGTCCCGGCAGACATTGTCGATGCCGTCATCATGGGACAAGTTCTCCAGTCAGGGGCCGGTCAAAATCCCGCCCGGCAGAGCGCAGCCGCTGCGGGAATTCCCCTGAGTGCACCGGCGGTCACAGTGAACAAAGTGTGCCTCTCGGGACTGTCGGCCATTATCGAGGCCGCCCGAATGCTGCGCCTCGGCGACGCAACCGTAGTCGTCGCCGGCGGCCAGGAGTCCATGAGCCAAGCCCCCCGCCTCGTCGCAGAAACCCGGACGGGGAATGCCTACGGAGCGCTCACCCTAGTGGATGCAGCCGCCCATGACGGCTTAACCGACGCATTCGACCACGAGGCCATGGGCCTGGCTACTGACCGTGCGAACTCGGCACTGGGTATCTCACGGGCATCACAAGACGCCGTAGCCGTTAACTCCCATCTACGGGCAGCGGCGGCGCAGGAATCAGGAGTGTGGGCCCAGGAAATCATCCCGGTGAAGGTTCCCACCCGAAAGGGCGTCCTTGAAGTGAGCCTGGACGAAGGCATCCGTCCTGACGCTTCACAGGAGTCCCTGGCCCGGCTGCGCCCCGCCTTCTCCCCGGATGGGACGGTGACAGCGGGCAACGCTTCCCCCTTGACCGATGGCGCCGCGGCAGTCGTGCTGACCACCCGGGAAACTGCTCAGAGGCATGGGTGGGACGTCATCGCAGCGCTGCGGGCCCACGGCCAAATCGCCGGTCCTGACACGTCCCTTCCCGATAAGCCTGCTAATGCCATCCGAAGGGCACTGGAGCGCGAGGGCTGGACAGCCGAAGAACTCGACGTGGTTGAGATCAACGAGGCCTTCGCTTCAGTTGCGTCCCATTCCGCTGAACTACTTGGTCTGCCCGATGACCGGATCAACATACATGGTGGCGCGATTGCCATTGGGCACCCAATCGGGGCTTCAGGTGCCAGGTTGGTCGTCACGGCAGTGCACGAACTCATTCGCCGGGAGACCGGCCGAGCCGCGGTTGCACTCTGTGGAGGCGGGGGCCAGGGCGACGCCCTGCTCCTGGAACGCTGATGTTCGAGCAGTGGAATACCGTCACACACCTCCGCCCGACCGCAGATTGGCAGAGCCGTGTGGGAGATGTCGTTGAGATCCGCTCTAATGTCCGCGTTATTCGCCGGGGGATTGTGGAAGAAGAAATGCCAGACGGTTCAGGCCTATGGTTGGCGGCCGATGCCACTGAGCACCGGCAGTACTTCGATAAAGATCTTGGCTACGAGCTTTGGGTTTAGTTCGAGGGCACCAGCAGCAATTGGCTGAGTGGCAGCGGTCCGTGGCTCCTTGTTACCAAGCTCGCAGCGCCGGCAAGGCCCTAGTCATCACCGTCAACCCGGCCTGGAAACCAGGATCGGTAGCGATCGTAGGGAGCATATCCTCCCGGATACAGTTTCAGAGAGCCCGGCGAAAACCTGGGATGGAGTGATCAGCCCAACAGCGGGTCGTTCAACTGAAGCCCAGATCCGTTGGTGTAACCGTGTCAGGGAACCCTGGTCCTGTGGACGAGCCAGGAGCGCGGGCACACCAGACGGTAAACGCTATTGGTGAGGACGACAACGACGTATTTGAGTTAGTGGACTCTAAGAGCGCGCTTGGCAGGTGGACAGCGGCAGGCACAAATGAGCTGCTGAAACCCTCTACAGGTCTACTACCGATTCTGGCGGTCGTATGCCCGCCGTGCCGAGGTAGGACGCACGTCGAGGCGGTCTTCCTTTCCAGCTGAACTTACCCACCCGGCCAGCTGCACATCACCAGACGACGGGGGAGTGCCCGGCACTTCTCTAGGCGAGCCGAGGCGCCGAGAGGTGTTTTTGCTTTGAACGAGAGTCCTGCTTTTCATGACTTTGCCTTTTCTCGAAATGGAGGTCCGAAGGGAAGGAGCTGTGGGGTTGGATGTCAGGAGTGTGTGCTCCAGGAGCTCGGATTTACGAAGGGGGCTTCGCGTTGGAGGATCCACAACGTCTGTGCGCCAAGGAGCGCCGGCATCATTTCTCCCTGCTGCAGATATCGGACCTGCAAGGGATCATCTTCGGGTCCCCACCAACCGCTAGAAGGGGCGTGCTGTCCTGTTTTTGCGGCGATAGTCAAACGGTTTGGACGGGTCCTCTGGAGCTGCATGAGCGCCCCTTCCTTCAGCGTGCCTCTAATTGTGAATGCCTGAACTGATCCTGCACTTAACTCAGGCCATGCCACGATCGTAAGGAGGCCACAAACCCTCGTCACCGTATAGTTCGTCAAAACATCCGCTTTTGCTTGTACCGAACGACCGGCAGCACCAACACATTGAAGGTTATTTACATATTGGGCATGGCTCAGGTACGACGCCTAGCGCCACTCCAAAGTTGCGGAGACTCGGATTTCGACTCTCTGAGAGGGCTAAGGTCGACTCGTTTGTGTTCTGCTAAAGCAGGCGATACTCATGGAATTAGGAGGGCCAGCAACGGTCATGGCAAGTCTGCGCATCGCCCTCGCAGAGGGCATCGAGGAGTGGAAGCCGCGGGTCCAGACACTGGCCCACGAAATTCATACCAACCCCGAGCTGGCCTTCGAGGAAGTCCGCTCGTCCAAGGCAGCTGCGGCGCTCCTGGCTGAAGGAGGCTTCGAAATTGCGCCTGGCACTGGTGGCCTCCCCACAGCTTTCACAGCCACAGCCGGAAGGGGCGAGCTGAAGGTCGCACTGTGCGTGGAATACGACGCACTCCCGAACATTGGACATGCGTGCGGGCACAACCTGGTTGCTGGTGCTTCGGTAGCCGCTGCCCTTGCCTTGCGACCCTACGTTGACGAACTGGGCATTGAACTGAAGGCGATCGGGACACCTGCTGAGGAAAGCGGCGGCGGTAAGGCACTTCTCTTAGAACGTGGAGCGTTCGACGGTGTCAGCCTCGCCCTGATGGTCCATCCTGTCCAGGACGGGATGACGTACAACCCGGCCGGTTCCAGCGCCCAAGCAATGGGCAGGTACAGAGCGACGTTTGTTGGGAGAGCCTCCCATGCAGCAGCAGCCCCCCACTTGGGGATAAACGCAGCAGATGCGGCTGTGCTGAGCCAAGTCGCAGTAGGTTTACTGCGCCAGCAAGTTCCCGGCGACCATCGAATAGCCTTATATGTCGCTGAGGCCGGAATCGCAACGAACATCATCCCTGAGCGGGCGGTAGTCGAATTTGAGTGCCGGGCTTTCACCCTCGGCGACTACGAAGCCTTGCTCGAGCGTGTCCTCGCCTGTTTTGAAGGAGCCGCATTATCCACCGGAACAACGCTGAGCATTGAGGCGACAGAACCCGTCTACCAGCCGTTGATGCAGAACAACGCCCTGGCTGCACACTGGACTGAAGCTATGCGCACATTCGGTAAGGACACAACCTGCTCCGCCGGCATGAGTGGTGGCTCAACCGATATGGGCAACGTGTCCCAGGTAATTCCCACTCTGCATCCCTGGCTGAGCATTCCCGGCGCGAACGTACCAATTCACTCACACGGATTCGCAGCGTTCGCCGACACGCCTGAAGCGTACAGCGTTATGTTCGAGGCTGCCACTGCCCTGGCCTGGACCATCGCAGGCGCCGCAACCACACCCAGCGAACGAGAACACTTCATCAAATCGGCTTACAACCCTCACGCTTCGAACCGCAAAAAGCAGTCATGAGATACCAGAAAAGCTCCGCACGCACTAGCCTTCCGACTCAGCGACTGGGCACCACCCCAGTGACACTCCGAGGCATTTAACGAACGCGCCTAGGCCCGTTCCAGCTGGACTCCACCAGCCGGTGGCCATGATGTTCCAAGTCACGCCCAAACGGGACCTCCCTCATGGAGCCCCGCGGTCTGGGGTTGCCACTTACGTTTCCCTACAAGTCATCGTGCACTACGTGAGTGGCTTGGCTTAGGGCGACTATGTCGTCGTGAAAGGCCAGGTATAGGTTGGCGATCGTTCGTGAGCTTGAAATTGACCCTCCCACCAAGGTTCCAACCTTTTTTAACCGGTATCGGACAGTGTTTGGGTGGACGAACAAGATGCTGGCGACCTTGGCAACGTCCAGATCGTTTACCAAATAGCAGATGACCGTCTGTTTGAGTTCGCTGTCGCTGCTCAGTGGTGCAACAAATCTGTTTAGCTTGTCCTTGTCCTGTGGGGACTGTCGGCGAGCAAGGAGCCAAGTGGAGGGGTCCACTTCGTCTAGACGGACGATCCCCCGATAGATCCCCAAGCCCGCGCCTGTGGCCGCTAGGATTTGCCTGCGTGCAATACCTGCAGCTGCTTCTGCTTCTCGGAAGGCCTCAGGGGTTAGCGCAAGATCGGAATAGGGTTCAGACAAACCGACAAAGACGGACCTATCCGTCAACTCCAACCACGCGTCCAAAGCTGATGAGTTCGAGACCACGGCGTGAAAACCGGGAGGACTCTCCGGGGTCCGCCCATTCTCTGCCAACAGAAGCCCAAGACCACTCACTTCAGCCTGTCTCAGCAGTTGTTCGGTAAAGGAAGGGCTGATCGGCTCCTGATCAAGATTTGCCGCAACAACGGCACGTAAGGGCTCGTACGGGGTAAATCGGAAGGCCCGCATCCGCTCCCAATGCCTGAATTCGCGGGCCACCGGGATGCCGTCCTGCAGTACGGTCAACAACTGCGTGTTCTCGTGCCGTTGTCTGGAATCTGAAAACCTAGCGATCCCGTTTACTGCCGCCAGGAGCCGCTGCGTAGTTTCCAGCAGTACGTCTCCAAGATCCTTCAGCACCCGGTGATTCCGGCTGGCCACCGCCAGTGTAAAGCCATCACCTCGAAGCACCAACGGCCGAGCCATGACGCCCCACTGGCCTATCACGAGGGGTTCAGAGGTGTTGCTGCCGTTACGCAACTCTTTCCAGATCAAGTGAGTCGGGCCATCTCCGGAGGATTCGACAATGCGGCCGGAATCCTCGTACAGCACCGCTGTACCCCTACAAGCCATGGCCAGTCTGACAATGAGGGCGTGGACGGGGTTTTCGGCAGAAATGCTTTGCAGCAGATCGTTGCTTAGCCAGAGCGCCCTCTTCTGCAGATAAGCGTCAGGGGACGCTTGTGACTGGTTAATGAAACTTTCTACACGGTAGAAGGGAACATCAGGCGCCACTGTATACAACGGGAAGCCAGCTTGTTTGCAGGCTGAAAGCAGCTTCACGGGCACTTGATCGAAGTACACTCCAATGCCGAAAAATAGTGCCACCACGCCGGCTTTGGAAAGGTCTTCGACAAGCCTCGAGGCCAGCTGTTCGTCTTGTTCGGCGTTGACGAACCTTAATCCAGTGGTCAACAGCACTGTTTTTGGTTCAAGCCACTCTGCCGGATTGTGGATGTCGCTTGTGTGGGCGCCTGTTACGACAGCGGCGGGGTTTCCCGGGACCAGAGGAGCCAGGCCCAGGTGTGGCTCGGATACCACGTCATGAAGTGTGACGGGAGATTTGTCGGGCATGCTGCCTCCTAGCTCCCATACAACGGTGCGCTGGGACTGATTGTAATTCTGACAATGGTGGCTGCCCTTTAATTTTAGTTCCGCCAGTGACAGAGATTCAGGTCACAGGGATCGTTGTTTATACCAATCAGCAGCACCCCTGGAGGAACATAGATGTCCAATGTTAGAGTCGCCGTCGACGTCGGGGGAACATTTACCGACGTCTGCATTTTCGACGAAGAAACCCAACGCATGCGCGTTACCAAGGTCCCGTCCACCCCTGCAGACCCCATGTTGGCAATATTGAGCGGTGTGGAACGCGCAGAGGTTAACCTTGCGGACGTGTCCCTGTTTTCACACGGAACCACGGTAGCCACGAACGCTCTAATCACCCGCAACTTTCCCCCCGCAGCCATGGTCACGACCAAGGGATTCAGAGACGTCCTCGAGATTCGGGACGGTACGAAGGATGACCTTTGGGACGCCTACAACGACGTAAGCGGCCCCTACATCCGCCGCCGCGACCGCTTCGAGGTGACTGAACGTGTCGACTACTCCGGCAACATCGTCACCCCCCTGGATGAAGAAGAAGCCCGCCGGTTGGCCGCGGTGCTCCGCAAACGAGGTGTCACGACCGTGGCTGTCTGCTTCATCAACTCCTACGCCAACGCCGAGCACGAAATCCGAATGCGGAAGATTCTGGAAGAGGAACTTCCGGACGCCACTGTCTCCACCTCGGCCGAAATCCTGCCCGAAATCTTTGAGCACGATCGCTTTAACACAGCCGTTTCCAACGCCGTGCTGGGACCTCTGGTGTCCGGCTATGTCAGTCGTCTCGCCGATGAACTCAAAAACGGCGGCTACGAGGGCGACCTGCTGCTCCTGCACTCCGGCGGCGGCTCCATGACCCCACGGATGGTCAAACGTTACCCGGTTCGCCTGGCCGCATCCGGCATCGCTGCCGGTGCCATTGCGGCGAAGCACATTGCCCAGCAGTGTGGTTTCGAAAACGCGGTGAGCCTGGACATGGGTGGCACCTCTACAGATATTGCCTTGGTCTCCGATGGTGAGCTTCGCATCACCAAGGAATGGCAGGTCGAATACGGCCATCCCATCGTCTTCCCCAGCATCGAGGTTCTTACCATCGGCGCCGGCGGTGGCTCGATTGCGCACATCGACATTGCCGGTTCACTTCGCAACGGCCCGCAGTCTGCGGGGGCTGACCCGGGACCGGCCTGCTACAACATGGGCGGTGAAGAGCCGACCAACTGCGACGCCAACGTGGTCCTCAACAGGCTCGGGTCCACCCTCGCCGGCGGCGCGAAGACACTGGACCGGGGCCTCTCGCAGGCTGCGATCAAGCGCGCGATTGCCGAACCCCTGGACATGAGCGAAGCGGAAGCGGCCCATGCCATTCTCCAGGTCGCGAACGCCAACATGGCCGACGCCGTACGGCTGATTTCCATCCGACGCGGCTATGATCCCCGTGACTTCGCGCTGCTCGCCTTCGGCGGCGCCGGCGCCCTGCACGGCGTGGAAGTCGCCAAGGAGCTCAACATTCCCACCGTCGTCGTCCCGCCCAACCCCGGCGTCACATCAGCCTTGGGCTGCCTCCTGGTCGACATTAGGCACGACCTGTCCGCGATGTACACAGCCGTCGCCGCCGAAGCCGATCCGGAGGATCTGGAGAGCAGGTACAAGGCGCTCGAAACGGAGGCCACCGCTCGGCTCCGCCATGAAGGTGTGGCCCCGGAGAATTCGATCCTGCAGCGGATTATTTCCATGCGCTACCAGGGACAATGGCGTTCGCTGGCCGTAAATATGGGAACAGGCGACGGTGCTCTTGAAGAAGCTATCCAGAGCTTCCATCAGCAGCACGAACGCGAATTTGCGTTCCGCCAAGATGACCAGCCAGTGGAAATCTACCAACTTCAGCTTTCCGCTATAGGCAAAACGCCTAAGCCATCCTTCGCCCCTGCAACGAAGCGGGTCGCCGGGCCAGGCGATCCTGATTCAATCCGGCCCGTGTACTTCGGTGAGGACGGCTGGGTCGATACGCCCGTCTACGACCGCACCAAGCTCGGCGCCGGCGCAACTTTCAAGGGTCCCGCCATCATCGACCAGCTTGACTCCACGACAGTCGTACCACCGCGGACCACTGCGGAAATCGACGAATGGCTCAATATCCGGATCCACCTCACAGAGTTCAAAGACGAGCAGGAAGCCTAATCATGACCGACGTGATCACCATGCCAGACCTCCACGTCGCGCACACCGGTGCACGACAGGCATCGGGTCTTGACCCCGTAACGTTCGAGGTCCTCAAAAACGCCTTCGTCACCAGCGTAGACCTGATGAGCGAGCAGATCCTCCGGACCTGCTACTCCTTCGTCATCTACTCCCGGGACTTCTCCTCGGCCCTCTGCGACGCGAACGGAAACACCGTAATGCAAGGCAGCGGTGACATCGCCGTGCACGTCGGCACCCTGCACTTCCAGTGCAAGGCGGTCATCGATGAATTCAAAAACGACATCCACCCCGGCGACGTGTTCGCCATCAACGACCCCTACCGAGGCGGCACACACTTCAACGACGTCAGCTTCATCAGGCCGATCTTCGCCGAAGGAGAAATCATTGCCTTCGCCCAAAACAAGGGCCACTGGGCCGACATCGGCGGCAACGTCCCTGGTTCATTTGACGTCAACGCCAAGGAACACTTCGGCGAAGGCCTGAGGATCACCCCCGTCCGGATCTGGAGCAAGGGAGTCTTCCTTCACGACGTCGCCCAACTCCTGGTATCCAACACCCGCGCCCCACGCCAGGCAATGGGTGACCTCCACGCCCAATCCGAAGCGACCGCCGTGTGCGAGCGTGAAGTCCTCCGCCTGGTCGAGAAATACTCCAAGACGACCGTCGTAGCCGCAATGCAGGAAACCCAGGACTATGTCGAAAGGATCGTCCTGCGTCGCCTGGAATCCCTGCCCCAAGGAGTGTGGGAGACCACCGATTACATCGACTTCGACCCGGGCAAGGGCGAGGGATTGGTGCCCATCAAGATCAAACTGACGCTGGACGGCAAGGGCATCCACTATGACCTGACCGGCTCAGCGCCCGCCGTCGAAACCTTCCTTAACTCCGGCTACGGCACCACCCACTCGGCCATCTACGCCGGCACCAAGACGTTCTTCCCCGACGTTCCGCTGAACTCCGGCTTCTACGCCGCCGTCGACGCAGAAATCGGGCCGGAAGGCACCGTGGTGAACGCCGGCTGGCCTTACGCCGTCACAGGGTTCTGCTCCGGCCCCTATGAAAAACTCATGAACGGAATCTTCGAGCTGTGGTCCCAGATCATGCCCGAGCGAGCCATGGCCTGTGCGTTCAACCTCGAGTACCTCCTGGTAGGTGGCCGCGACGGCCGCACCGACGATAACCCCTACTTCATGTGGTACGACTGGATGGCCGGCGGCTGGGGCGGCCGAGCCTCCAAGGACGGGTCCAGTGCCACCGCCCCTGTCTTCGGCCCCGGCTTGGCGGTCCAGCCCATCGAAGGGCAGGAGCGGCTGTCGCCGGTCCTGACTACGGTGCACCAGATCGGAACCGACTCCGGCGGGCCAGGCAGGTTCCGCGGCGGCCTTGGCATCGAAAAGGGCGGCACCTTAGTTGACGCCACAAACACAGTGGTCAGCTACTGCTGTGACCGCGCACGCTCCATCACCTGGGGCATCGAAGGCGGTCTCCCTTCCATCCCACACGGCGTCTGGATGAACAAGGGCACAGACCAGGAGAAGTTCCTTGGTTCCAACTTCTCGGCGGTTCCTCTGCACTCGGGGGACTCATTCACACGCCCGTCCGCTGGCGGCGGAGGCTACGGTGACCCCCTCGACCGCCCGTTCAACGAAGTACTCGAAGACGTCATCGACGAGTACGTATCCATCGGACGGGCCGCAAAAGACTACGGGGTGATCATCCGGGAGATCGACCGCGAACTTGACCAGTTCGAGGTCGACGAAGCTGCCAGCACGCAGCTACGCCAGCAAATCCGCGAAGACCGCCACGGGTGGCTGATCGCCGACCCAGCCGCCGTCGCCGAGAAATACCGGGGCGGAGAGATCGACATCCTTGATGTGATCCGCCGCCACGGCGTCATTCTCGACTGGGGCACCGGAGAACTGTTCCCGGAAACCACCTCAGAGTTCCGCAAGAGCATGAAAAAACGTTCCTCGTCGCACTGGCACTAAATCGCAACCTGACCAACACCGGGCCCGCCGGCGCTGATCGCGTCGGCGGGCCCGCTTGTATCCCCATCCCCCTGAACAGATCTGAAAGGCACTAAATTGTCCTATTCAAACTACGTTCTACCTGCCACTGAACGGGCCGGCAAATGGTCGTTGACGATGGCCTGGTGGGCAGTGTTCTCTGCCATGTTCTGGATCTACGTCGCGGTCGCCTCCGCCGGCGCAGTCGGGGTGGTCAACACCATCATCGGCATGGTGCTGACCATCATCACGTACGGTGTTATCAATCTGGTGCTCTCCCGCTTTGCCGCCCGCACCGGACTAACCGTCAGTCTTTTCTCACGCACCCTCTTTGGTCTGGTGGGCTCCGCGCTGGCGTCGCTGATCTTCGCGGCTACGGCCCTCTACTATGCAGTATTTGAAGGCTCCATTATCGCCGTCGCATTCCAGCAATACTTCGGCGGCAGCATGGTCATCTGGTACGCCATCGTGGTCATCTACGCCGTTCCCCTGGCGTTGGGCGGTGTGCAGAACTGGCTTGACAAGCTCAACGGTTTACTGCTGCCGCTCTACCTCGCAGGCCTTATCGCCGTTGTCGTAGCCTCAACCATGATCCAAGGCGTCCCCACCGACTGGATCGGTGCCGCTGCTGCTTCCTCAGCCCTCCCCGGCTGGCTGACCTCGTACCTTATCTACATGGGCGTCTACATCATGATGATGTACACCTTCGACTACGCCAGGTTAGGACGTCAGCGTGACGAAAAGTTCTTGGGGACGGTGGCATTCGGTTGGGTCTTCTACGCGTTCACGTTCGGTCTGAACGGGCTGGTCGGCATTTATATCATGAGCGCGTGGAAACTCGAAGCCTCAGAGACAGGCGTGGTCCAGGCATTTATCTCATCACTGGGCTTTGTCGGGCTACTCGTTATCCTCATTTCACAGACCCGCATAAACACGGCAAACTATTTTCTGGCATCAGAAAACCTGTCAGCCTTCGCCAGCCGCGTATTCAAGCTCAACCTGCCACGTTCTGTCTGGGTTGTCGTATGCGGCGCCCTTGCCTTCTCGCTGATGCTTACCGACGTTCTGAGTTACCTTCTCAAGGCACTGGCCTGGCAAGGGGTGTTCGTGACGGCGTGGGTTGCTATTGCACTGGTCTTTATTGGCTTCAACTGGAAAAAACAGGATCTTGTCCCAGATATCCGGCCGACCAACCTCACAGCAGTCAGCCCTGGAGCAGCCGCTTGGGTGATCGCGTCGGCAGCCGGAATCGCCCTCACGGAGCAAACGATATGGCCGGTCGTGGCCCAGCTCACGCCGTTGATTACCATGGTTCTAGCCGCCGGAATTTATTACGGTGCCTATAAGCTCTCTCCGCCGCAACTGATGAGTTCAGCTGAAAGCATCAATCCAGCCGATGAAGAGTTGGACCCCGCTATTCACTAGGAGACCACTCAGCGGCAACAGAGTTGTCACCAGCCTGGAACTCCACCGCACAGCGTTGGGTGGTGGAGTTCCAGCTGGAATGCAGTAGAAAAATCAGTTAGGCGACTCGGGGGAAGAGCTGAGTCTGTCCGCTTTGCACAACGTTTCGAGGCAGAGGCGTGCAGACCATCCATAGTGCCCATCTTCATCGTCGTGGACACTGTCACGAAACGTGTTTGGCGTCACGCCATCTACGAACACCAGTAATGAAAGATGCGACGATGCAAAATTCTGAACTCACTGCCGCCCAGGCCACTCAAGTGCCAGAGAACGGGACAGCGGCGTCCCAGGCTCATGGCAGCCTTCGGCCCCGGCACCTCACTATGATCGCGCTCGGCGGGATAATCGGTGCCAGCCTCTTCGTTGGATCCGGAACGGTCATTCGTGCCGTAGGCCCTGCAGCGCTACTCTCCTACGCAATAGGGGGAGTTCTCGTAATTCTCGTTATGCGGATGCTGGGCGAGATGTCCACGAACAGGCCAGTTGTTGGCTCTTTTATGGAGTATGCCCGGGAGGGACTGGGCGAGTGGGCCGGCTTTACCATCGGCTGGCTTTACTGGTATTTCTGGGTCGGTGTTGTCGCCTTCGAGGCAGTTATTGTTGGGCGGATTCTGCACGAATGGATCCCACTGGTGCCAGACTGGACCTTCGCGTTGACCGGAATGTTGCTGCTCACCTTAAGCAACCTGCTGTCGTTGCGGTCCTTCGGTGAAACCGAATTCTGGCTCGCCTCAATCAAGGTTTCAACCATTATCGTATTCCTTACCTTTGCGACGCTTTACGTGCTAGGACTGCTTCCCAACTCGACCGGCTCCGTTGCCAACCTGACGGCGCACGGCTTCATGCCGCATGGATGGGCGGCCGTCTTCAGCGGCGTCACCGTCGTTATTTTCAGTTACTTCGGCACGGAGATCGTCACGATGGCCGCGGCTGAGTCAGAGCAGCCAGCCAAGTCGGTCGCGAAGGCGACCAACACTATAGTTTGGCGTATCCTCTTCTTCTACGTCGGCTCCGTGGCGCTCTTATTGATGATGGTTCCCTGGGACGAACTGCCCTCTCAGACAAGTCCGTTTGCGTTCGCCTTCGGACGCTTCGGGCTGCCTGCAGCTGATCAAGTGATGAATGCTGTCGTCCTCACCGCTGCGATGTCTGTCCTGAACTCGGGCCTCTACTCCGGATCGAGAATGCTCTTCGCTCTTTCCAAACGTGGCCACGCGCCTCGCTGGGTCGAGGACCGCAACCGAGCCGGCGTGCCGTGGAAAGCGATCCTGCTTTCTACTGTCGTTGGTTACGTCGCAATCGGCGCGAACTACATCGCACCCAAGATGATCTTCGACTTCATTATGAATTCTGCTGGCTGCGTCGCGCTCTTTGTTTATGCCTTCGTGGCCGTAACGCAGTGGCGGCTTCGTAACCGCATGAGCGAAGCCGAGCGGAGCGCACTCAAGCTCAAGATGTGGCTACACCCCTGGCTCAACATCGTCGTGCTCGCAGGCATCACCTTCATAGTGATCCTGATGGCCGCAAGCCCGGACAATGCGGCTCAAGTGTGGCTAAGTCTCGGCGCTCTGGCAACACTGTTAGTCGTATACCCTTTCGTACGACGGGCCTCCTCATCACGGACCGAAGTAACCATCCACGACTGAAACCCCGAAACAACGCCGATCCCAGTTTGGGAGAAGGCGAGTCAGCCTGGTCAGTTTGTTCGCGCCACGGCAGCCCTCCGTGACGGGCCCTAACAAGCTCGCCATCAAAGGCCGGCCTCCCCGGACTGTCATGTCCGGGGAGGCCGGCTTACATCGGTTACCGCTGGGACGGCCGCCAGGCGGAGTACTCACAGCCGAGAAAATACGGTCGCAGCCCTCACGCTCATCAATGGATCCGGGTATGAGGGACCCACGATGGTAGGCCTGGCCAGCAGTCTTACTGCTTCTAAGTCCGCTCTACAACCACGTCGTATGCAAACAGGACCTCCTGCGGATGCTCGAAGAACACCTCATCTCCCAGGTCAACGTCTCCTGCTGCAGAAGCTCCCACTAGGAAGACACCCTCCACTGCTGGGGCCCTCAGCTACCGCGATGCCTTCGCCAAACACGAGCCCCTGATCCCGCGCATCGCAGTCCTCCCGGTGACAGATGCCCCAAGACCTTGGCCGTGTACGAAGAAGTCTGTACGGGGCTCCTCCACATACGCTTCCCCGAAGACCGCATCATTCCTACCATCACCGCGCCCGAAGCCTTCATCTTCGGCTCAGCATTCGATGTCAACGCACCCGAACGCATCTTCAACTCCGGAACCTTGGCCACCATGCCCCGAACTTCCCAGCAACCCTTACCCAGCGTGACTCTGGTCGCACCCATGAACCGCTCTCAGATTCCGTATTTCGACTCGATCTAAACGCCCTGATCACTGGCCTGAGGTACCTCCGGACATGTGCTGGATGAGATGCAAACCCCCTTCATTGGGGGTCGTCGCAGCTACTTCTACTCCCGTTGTTCAAGAGCCGATAACAGCGATTCTGTAAAGCTGACATTGATAAATTCGTCGACCGCCTTGTTCATCCCCGACTCTGGAACGGTGATCCGCTCATGCATCACGAATCTCTACTCGTGGTCATAGCATCAGGCCTGTCAGATGTCAGCATTGGGAACGGCCACTGGGCTCACCCAGTAATCCCGTCGAAGTAATTACCGAAGGATTCAGCGGCTTTCAATGGCGAGCTGACCTCAAGTCTGCTTTTGCTACGGGCGGTAACCCTCCCACCACCAGCCGTGCTCCAGGAAGTAGATCAGGAACGGAGCCACGACCGCTGCAAGGGACAAGGCAATAGCCACAATTGTCATCCGTTTGTTGAAGAGTGACTGTTGCGTGCGATCTTGGTCGACGCGCTTTCGGTCTTCCTCAGCGTTTTGGATGGTCTGGTTTAGTGCAGCGAGTAGAACCTTGGTCTCCTCCAAATGTTGGAGCTGTTCCGCAGCTTGATAACGCGTGGGCGCCGGCGGCGGGGGAGCCGCCTGGTAACTAGCACCGTTGAGGGGCACCCCGCCGCTAGCTTCGGAGCGTAGGCGGCCAAAGCTATATGCGGCAGGCGAGGCCGCTCTTGCGGCCCGGGCGACATTTTCCAGGCTGTTGGAAAAGCTGTCAGATGAGTTACTCAAGGAATCCCCAGTCGATATTCAAGCAGCCGGATTAGAAGTTCAGCTCGCCGTCCCGGCCGAGCTCCATCTCCAGATCCAGTTCCTTCGGCTTCACATTTCGCGGGCCTGCGGAGTGGTTGCGCGGATGATTCGGGTGCTCTTCCCGCATCCAGCCAAGGTAGGTACTGCTGTCTCCCGCGCCCAAGCGGAATGTGCCGGCATAGTCACAGCCGTCCACCGTGCATGCAAGCTCAGAATCAGCCATCATTCGTCCCCCATCTCGAAGTGTTTGCTGCTCAGAGTACCTGTCGCGCTTATGGGCTGTCGTCGCGGGACGTGAAAGTGTCCAGGATCTCGTCCATGGCTCGCCTACGGGAAAGCCCTGCCGACCTGGAGCCCGATTACGAAGTACATGATAGTCCGGGGCGCGTTGCTGCTGCCCGTGAGACTGACGCGGCCCGGTCTAGGCTGGGGCCGTGCAAATTATCATTGATACGGATCCCGAAGAGCTCGCCCGGCGTTCGGCTGATATAGCCCAATCAGCCGCAGATGCTGCTTGGTTGTCTGCCTACGCAACTCTCGCCACCGCCATCTTGTCCTTCGGTCTTTTGGTCGGCGCCGTGCTTGCTTGGCGTGTAGCCAGAGACACCCTAGACCAAAGCAAGCGGGCCCACGAGCAGATGGAGAAGGACAGCGTAGAGCAGACCCGGCCCTACGTTTACGCAAGGATCGTTCCCAGTATCGGAGGATATAACGCTTGGGACCTCGTTGTCCGAAATTCCGGGCGCTCATCCGCAAGTAACCTGACCATCACAGTTTCGGAGTGGCCGGCGTCGGACACGCTGACCGAGGCCCTGCGGACCATGTTTATGCACCCGCAAATCTTGCCGCCCGATACCAGTATCAGGACATATTGGTTTCTGGGGCCGCGAGACCAGGCCGGCTCGAGCGGGGCAGCGGGCTTTGATATCCCTGTGGACCTCACGGTCAACTATTTCGGCAGTGGTCCCAATCCTCACCAGTACGTGGAGACTTTTCATCTCAATCCTTCTGTTCTCGGCCTAACGCCGCAGCCCGCTGCCGGCGTGAAGCTCAAGGAACCAACGGAAGAATTGCATAAGATGCGGGAGATCGTGCAGGCCCTTAACGAACTGCGAAGAGGCCAGTAGAAGGGGCTTATGGACCCCCGGCTGGATTGTCCGTACGCACACGGATTTGGTGAGCCCCTTCTAGGTTTAGAAGTAGGAGACATTTCTTGTGTGTGACCTTGCCCATGTCACGGCATCGGTCCACATTCAAGCCATCCCAAAGGCATGCAAGACGACCGTCCGCACCTTCATTTTTCTGGCTATGCTCCCATGGGAAATGAGCGATCATCAGCCCAGGGCCCGAGGCGCGTACGCAAGAAACTTGACACTATCCAGTACAGTCAAAGTTAAAAGGAGCTGCCCCTCCTCCCAGCGCAAGATCCGATTCTGCAGCATCGAAGACTGGAGCTGCAAGCCGATCCCGTGGCGCTGAATTTGCCTGGCGATAGTCCCCCCGAACCCTCGACTTGCAGGTGACACGGAAGTCCCGGGAACATCGGGCATAGCTCAAGAAAAACCCCTGCCTGCCGTACGGGTATTCTCACTGCGAAGGCCAGAAAACACTGCTGATGATCTTCGTGGACAGTTAAATTTGGAGCGACTGCTAACGTAGAAAGTAGATACAACGTGCGCTGTTACGCGTAACCAAAATCCTATTGATTCCACCCTCCATCATGATTCGTATGGGCAGTCAGATAGCAAACCTTCAGTCCATGTGATCATCGCCGTTGAATTGGTAACGACATACGGCGCATACTGTTCAACAACCTTCGAACCTCTGCAACAGCAGGGGTTCTTTTCTTTTAAGCACAGCACAGAAAGGAGCCAACCTTTACACCCTAAGTCAACCTCAAAATCGTGACCCCTCCCTCGAAGGACCGTCCCTTGGACGGTCCTTTTCTTTTGCCCTCATCCGAACATTCCGGGCGCCGCTGACGCCCTCAGACACAGGAGGTAAACCTTGAAGTCACATCCCTATGCGCGCTTCATCAACTGGACCGCGGCGACTTACATCAAGGAGCGGCGGCCGGGCACTCGGCAGTCTCAGGCGGTACTAACTTGGCTAAGGGCCTATGGCATTACAGCCGCAAGGGTCGACGCGTTCTTGCGGCTTAACGGGCGGCACTCCCCGACGATGCCCAACGGGCTGGTCATGGACATTCTGGAGCTCAGCCACTCAAAGGTCCGCCAAACGCTGAAAGACGAATACGTGCTCGATGCGCTGCTCCATACGTGGGGCCCCCTGGCAGATGTCTACGGCAGGGCAGCTACCCCGGCCGCCCAAGAAGTGGCCAGACTACTACTTCTGGACGAAGGCGGCCACGCGCTCATCATGGCAGAAGGCATGGGATACCCCGGAGAAGAGACATTGCTGAGGAGGTACTGGCGTGAGACCGACCTGCTGGACCTTTCCCAGATTCACAAAGGCACAGCGGGTTTCAAAGATGTCGGCAGGCTCCTTGAGGACATTAAACGGAAGAGGAAGGAGCTTCCACAGCGGCCAACTCCTGTGCAGCTCCCACACCAGCAACAATCTACAAGGCCGACTTCAGCGCACAGGAAGACACCAACCCCTTCGGCCTACCAGCGCCCGGGCACCTGCTCGCCAGGCCAGGACCCCGACCGACTCCCGCCTCTGCCCACCAGCGGTCGGCGTTGGCGTCACCCCTCTGCAGACCTGAACGATGGACTATACGGAAACTGGCGCGACCACTGGGACAACACGTTGCCCGAACGGTAAAGCATGCGCCTCCAACCCCGCCGCTTACTTCGCAGCGGGGTAACGGTGCCTCCCTCCCGCCCGTTCGCACATGGACACCACCCCTGGCGTTTGTGAGGCGGCGATGCCGGCGGACGGCCTGGAATTGGCGAAACTCCTGCCAAAAAAGCGCCAAAGTTCGATGGACGACCCGGCAGGATAAACCGCGAGGTTATCTGGGAACGCGGGGGAGGGGCCTACTTCAATCCTGCGTGGCGGAGGTACTGGTAGACAGTTTCCCTGCTGATTCCGTAATCGCGGGCTAAGACGACTTTCGGGATACCGCTGCCGGCGCGTTCAACCAGTTCTGCTGCACGCTCGGGTGTCAGCGTCTTTTTCCGTCCTTTGTAGACGCCGCGCTGCTGGGCCAGAGCGATGCCCTCGCGCTGGCGTTCCCTGATCAGTGCGCGTTCGAATTCGGCGAAGGCACCCATGACGGAGAGCATGAGGTTAGCCATGGGGGAGTCCTCACCGGTGAAGACGAGCTGCTCCTTGAGGAACTCCACCCGCACCCCACGGCGGGTGAGCCCTTGGACCAGGGAGCGCAGGTCATCGAGGTTGCGGGCGAGCCGGTCCATGCTGTGCACAACGACGGCGTCCCCGTCCCGGACGAACCGGAGCAATTCGGTCAGCTGCGGCCGTGCGGTGTCCCGGCCGGAGGCCTTGTCCGTGAAAACCCGGTCCAGGACCTGGCCTTCGAGCTGGCGCTGCTCATTCTGGTCAAGGGTGCTGACCCTTACGTACCCGATGCGCTGACCTTTCACGCCGGCCTCCGTTCGACGGTATTGAGAACGAGTGTTCGCCCGCTCATGGACCACGTCAAGAGCCGCCGGAATAAGGGAACTAGCCCCAATTTAGATGACCCGGCCCGCTAACCCCGAAAAAATGCATCTGATGCAATACGCAGCCTTCAGCTTTACATAACGTCCGTTATCGGCGTTTGAGTGGGACGAATAGAAGTAGATGAGAGAACTCGTCTCTCGGTGTTTTTGGCTGTATTCGCAGGTCGGACGGTTGTAGTGAGGCCTTGCCGCCGATCGGCATGAACGAGTCCCTGGGTCCGTGACGAATAGGAAACCCCGTAGCCGGAATTGGCTGTACGTGGTCCGGCGGGGCGTCGCCGTGCAGCCCGAGACCACGCAGGGCCTCCCTGGCTAAAGCGATCGCCCGTCGGCGGAGCGCTGGCCTGCTTGTCAAACACTCATAGGGCCGCGAGAGGGGACGGGGCTTGGTTCCTGCCCGTGGGTGATCTCTGTCCAGCCCGGGTTTTCGGCCAGGGCGCCGATCCTTTCCGAGGGGCCGGCCCCAGCTTCCTGCCTCTCGGACTGTCAGCAGGAAGAGGGCGACTCTGGGTGGAAATTTCCCGCCGAGCATCCCAGGAAGCTGTGATGGCGGCAACAATTTTTTAGAAAAATCTATTGACCGGTCAATTACTTAATTGTACGGTCATTACATGAGCACGCCACTCCATGTGAAGATCCGCACGGGCCTCGAAGCGAGGATTCAGTCCGGTGAACTGCCCCCCGGGGCGAGGATGCCAACTGAGGCCGAACTGCAGGCCAAGCATGGCGTTAGCCGTTCAGTCGCTCAGCGTGTTCTTAATGATCTCGCCCAGGCCGGATTGGTCGTGCGTCAAAAGCGGTTGGGCACCCATGTCGCCGAAGGTGCCCGCCAAGTGAATCTGCTTCGTTCTCTGGATCCGCGGATCGAGAGTGCGGGTCTTCCCGGCCATATGGCTGTGATTTCGGCTGAAATCATGCCCGCCGGCAAAGCCGAGGTTGACGTACCTGGCGTTGATGACGATGACCCTGTCACACAGTTGGTCCGAGTCAGGCACGACCAAGATGAGACCCCAATCGTCATCGAGGTCGTGGCCATTCCCTTCTCCTTGGCACCCAGGCTGCTTGAAGAACAACTCGAAAGCCTGTCAGTCCGAGCTCATTTCGCTAAGAACAAAGTGTCAATCGCAAGATCGCGAATGTACTTCGACCCAATTCTGCTGGAACAACGCCACGCAGATCTTCTCGGCATCGAACCAGGGGTCGCCGTATTACGGCGGCGCCGACTTATGTGGCAGCCCAACGGGCAAATCGCGGAATCAGCTGCGTACTACCTACGCCCGGACGCCCTTGAGTTCTACGTCGAATACTCCGAATCAAGCCACTAGGAAGCCCAAGAACCTCATTCCTGGGCCGAAGATCAAAATTTTCAGGAGCACACCCCAATGAAACGACGACTTACCATACTGGCCCTCGCATCTGTGGTGGGCATTTTCGGGATGAGCGCTTGCGCCAATCCCACCGATAACGTTGGCGCCCAGCAATCAGGCAGCACCGACATCCTGGCAGCTGTCCAAAAGGACGACACCATCGCCGCGATGCTGCCAGAAGAGATCCGCCAAAAGGGCGGTTTCACAATTTCTATCAATGCCGACGTGGCCCCCGTGAAGTTCGTCGATGGAGACGGCAAGATCACGGGCCTGAACCCCGAGCTCCTCAGGGCAGCAGCGAAAGTTCTCGGCACCGAAGCCGAGTTCCAGGAGGGCACCTTCGATGCCATGGTTCCCGGGCTGGAAGCGAAACGCTATGACGCCATTGCTTCAGTCGCTGACTTCGTCGAGAGGCAAACCCGGATTGACTTTATCGACTACCTGAAAAACGGTACGGCGATCATCGCTGGCAAGAACTTCGAGAAGGACCAGATCACGCCCGAGCAGTTTTGCGGCATGAGCATCGGGTTCGCCCGCGGTACATCGCAGCAGGGCAACCTGGAGAAGTACGCCCAGGCCTGTGCAGAAAAAGGAGCACCCAAGCTGGAAGTCAATGGGTATCAGAACTCTGGCGCCGGGATCCTGTCAGTGAAGAGCGGGGCCGCGACCGCCTACTGGGGTGACCTCCCGCAGATGTCCTACAACGTCAAGACCGATCCCGATTCTTTCAAGATCGTCTACCAGGAACAAAAAAGCGTCCTTGGAATCGGCATCAACAAGGACAACCCGAAGCTCCGGGACGCGCTCCGTGCCGCCCTGCTCAAACTGGTCGAAAATGGCACCTACGACGCTCTCCTGGACAAATGGGGTCTCAACGACTTCGGAATCCCGGACATGCATGTGAACAGCACCAACAAGCTTGGAGGCAAGTAACATGTCCAGCCTCCTAGCGAAGCGACGGACAACCCAAGCGTCCACAGCATCAAGGACGCCGACCGACCTGGCTGGCCTCAAAATCAGGCCCAGAATCGGCGTAGCCCAGTGGCTAAGCATCGCCCTGGCCGTATATCTGGGACTGGCAAGCATCCAGTTCTTCGTCTTCAACGACAACTGGAAATGGGATGTCGTCTTCTCCTATCTGTTTAGCCAAATCATCATAAACGGCCTGCTGAACACGATCTACCTCACACTTCTCACGACCTTCTTCGGGCTGATTCTGGGTGTGTTCACGGCCTGGGCACGCATGTCCCCCCTGGTTGTACTGCGAACAATCGCCATCCTCTACATCTGGTTGATGAGAGCCATGCCCCCGCTGGTCATGCTGCTGTTCGTGTTTTTCTTCGGCGCACTGGCTCCGACGTTGGGCATCGGGATTCCTTTCGGGCCGACCTTCGCCTCGGTTCCCGCTAACGAGGTTATATCCCGCTTCAGCGCCGCAATCATCGGCTTGTCAATCTACCTTGGCGCCTACTCAGCAGAAATCTTCCGTGGGGGCATACTGGCCCTGCCCTCAGGACAGTTCGAGGCCTGCAAATCCCTCGGGCTTCCACCTTTCAAGGCCTATCAGAAAATCCTCGGCCCTCAGCTGATCCGCGTCATCATTCCCTCGCTGGCCAATGACGTCATCACGATCTTCAAGAGCACATCGCTGGTCTCGGTTATCGGCTACACCGAACTTCTGACCACGGTTCAAACCATTTACGCACGGAACTTTGAAACCATTCCCCTTCTCGTCGTTGCGGTCATCTGGTACTTGGTGCTGACAAGCATCGCGATGTTCGGCCAAGCACGGCTGGAAAAGCGGTTCGGACGCGGATTTGCGCGCCGGAACCCTAGCGACCCAAAGCCAGCAGCTCTTGAGAACGCAGGCAAGGAAAACCTCTGAGATGACAACCAACCTGAAATCAGAAACACCGTTGCTTCAACTCGTTGGAGTGAGTAAACACTTTGGCGCCCTCAAAGCCGTGGACGACGTCAGCCTCGACATCCGCAGCGGTTCAGTAACCTGCCTTGTCGGCCCATCCGGTTCCGGTAAGAGCACCCTGCTCCGCACGGTCAACATGATGGAAGAGATCAATGAGGGCGCCATCTTCTTCGAGGGCAAGATGATAGGACACGAGGTCCACAATGGTCACCGCGTGCCGGTGTCCAAGAGCGTCGCGCGTAAACAGACCCTGAACTTTGGCATGGTGTTCCAACACTTCAATCTCTTCCCGCACTACACGGCGCTGGAAAACGTAACGGCTGCACCGATGATCGTAAAGGGCCTCCGGAAGAAGGACGCCGAAGCTATCGGGCGGCGGGTACTGGAACGAGTTGGTCTGGGCAGCCGAATGGATCACTACCCCAGCGAGCTCTCGGGCGGCCAGCAACAGCGCGTTGCCATCGCCCGTGCTCTCGCTATGGAACCTAAAGTCCTGCTCTTTGACGAACCCACCAGCGCCCTAGATCCCGAACTTGTCGCAGAAGTCCTGGCAGTAATGAAGGGCCTCGCGGAACAGGGATCAACCATGATGATCGTCACCCACGAAATGCGGTTCGCAGAAGATGTCGCCGACGAGGTCGTCATGATGGACGCGGGCCGCATCATTGAGCGCGGAGTGCCCCAAGAGATACTTCACAACCCCACAACACCCCGAGCAAAGAAGTTCTTCGCATCCGTCGGGGCACTCTAAGACCCAGAAAGGCTGATATCAGTCGTGCAACATAAAGTAATCGTCATCGGGGCCGGAGTCATAGGCTGCTGCCTCGCAGATGAACTAACACGCCGGGGCGCGTCAGTCACCGTCATTGATGCAGCCGAAGTCGGATCTGCCACCAGCGCTGCCACTTTCGCCTGGGTGAATTCCAACAACAAAACCCCCGAGGAGTACAGCAACCTCAATCTCCTCGGCCTTCAAGCCCACGAGCGCTCAGCCTCCCGAGGCGGCGGCCGATGGTTCCACCAAACCGGAAACGTCCAGATCGCACAAAGCAACGACGAACTCGAAGCCCTCCAGCACAAAGTGGAAAAGCTCGCATCCAACGGCTACGAGGTGCGCCTTCTAACTCCTGCCCAAGTACGGGAACTCGAACCCTCACTTGAAGCCCCACGCCTTACCGGCGGCGCTTTCTACCCTGAAGAAGGCTGGATCGACACGCTCACCATGTGCACCAGCCTCCTGAACCGTGCTATTACGGGCGGGGCCACCTTCGCCCCCTATGAAACGGTCACAGGCATCCAACCCAATCAGGTAACGACACGGACGACTGACGGGACTACCCGCAAACACCAGGCCGACACGATCATCCTTGCCGCCGGAAACGGAACCCGCAAGATTCTTGCCACGGCAGGGATCGACTTTCCGACATTGGAGCCATCAGGAACCGGGGCCGGGAAGGATGCGAAGAACGCCGGCATCGGGATCATCAGCACCACCGGCCCCATCGCCTCCGGGATGCGCCATATCGTCAGGGCGACAGGTATCGCCATGCGCCCGGCCCGCAATGGAGGAATCACCTTCGCAGACCACCCTACAGGCGGGAAATGGGACATAGACGACCTCCGGATCTGGACCGTCCCGGCGCTACTTCTTGAACGCGCCCGTGAACTCTATCCGACCCTGAAGAACGTATCTACAGAAAACGTGAGCCTTGGCATCCGTGTGCTGCCGGAGGACGGCCTGACCATCGCGGACCGCCTCGCCGACTACCCGTCCATATATGCGGTCGCCACGCACAGCGGGGTGACGCTCTCGGCGCATCTGGCCGAGGCAGTGGCGGATGAAGTCCTGGATGGCCGCCGCCACCATTCGCTTGAGGCCTTTGGCCTGGCACGATTTGAAACCGCCAACCTCTAGTCCTTCAACTCGCTAGCAAACTCGATGCAGATCGGAGATAGCGGCGAATCCATTCAGCCGGCCTGTCACTCCGGTGACAGGCCGGCCCTGCCCTGCACGTGAAAAGAGAAATGGATGACGAACGTTGTTATCAGGTCGCAGGAGAACAATGCGGCCGCCACCTCCTTGGCCCTCGCCCTGGCGGGCCACGAGGTCGCGCTCCTGGGCGCGGGACTAGCTCCCGGAGAGCACTCATTTCAGTACCTCGGTCAGCAGAAGACAGTACGTTTATCGACGATCCAAGCGCTTAATCCAACCACCCCGACGGCTGGAGTCGTGTTCGCTGAAGGAGAGAGTGTACGTGACGGTATAGAGCACATAATCCGCAACTACGGCACCCCAGATTTTTTTGCAATCATCGGTGGCGGTATCAGTGGGATTGCGGAAGCTCTGAACACCGCGAAGGCTTACAACATCAGTGCCGCCCATATCCTGCACGTTGGAAGCTTCATCGTCAACGGCACTGGCTCGGACGTTAAGGCCGAAAAGCGAAACGTCCTGGCTGGCTTTCTTGACGATGAAACCCCGTCCACTCTCATCGATTTGGCAGAGGCAACGTTCCCCCAAATAGCCATTGGTGACGGCCCTACCGTAGCCCTCTCGAGTGTTAATGCGTTCGTGCACCTCCCGCCCATGCTGCTTAACGCTATGAACGTTGAGCGGGGTGAAAACCTGCGGCTATACGTTGAAGGGTTCGGTGACAGCGTGTGCAGACTCCTCGAAGCCCTCGATGAAGACCGCCTTCGTCTGGGTAATGCGCTTGGCTGCCGCCTCACACCTATCCCGGTACTCCTGGAAGAAAGCAGGGGACCCGAGGGCCTGCCGGGAAAGACCCTTAGAGAAAAGATCAACTCATTCCCGGCCTATCAGCACATCAAACTTCCCTCAAGCCTTCACCACCGCTACCTCTCCCATGAACTTCGCTCCACTTTCAGCCCTATGAACGAGATTGCCAAGGCTATTGGCATTCAACTTCCTTCAATCCATTCGGTCGTCCGCTTGGGCGAGATCCTCCTAGCCACAGACCTGAGCAACGAGGCCAAACCAGTTGCGCGGCAGTTCCTCAAATACCTCCCCACCCCGATAGGCCAACACAGGACATGACAGCAGAACGAGTTCAGAAACACTCCCCTGGCACCGTGTCATGGGCACCGCGAAGGGAAGAGCCCGGCCTAGCCTTGTAGAAGACGCCACCCGCTTGGAATCGTTTCACCTGTAATGACGATCCTTGCCATTTCTGTCAGGGTCCGGAAACCGATTAGACATGCGGCTCGCCCCGAATACGGTGCCCTAAGGCCCGAAACTTGCGAGGGGATGTCGGTCGTGATGGCGGGCGGCCGCTCAGTCTCCTCATCGACTGCCCCGGGCAACAGCTAACAGGAACGCGCGAAGCTACACCCAACCTGGCCGCACGGCCTGGCGCAAGCCCTGGCCAGAGGAACGGCTGGGCTGGGTGCGTTGCCTTCGTTCCCTGACACAACCCCGATTTAAGGACTACTAATGTGCCCTCGTAAGAAATTAGGCGCCCACAGGGGACGTGTCGGCGCACAGGCCGGCTACCAGATTCCCTTTGAAGAATTTGCCGCCGTCTTGCGCCAGCTGCGCAAGAACGAGCAAGTGATTGTGCAGCTTCTCAACGGCCGAAGCACCACTGGGTCTGTTGATCTGGTGTCACTCAACGCGGACCTACTGTGGCTCCATACTCATCATGGCCGCCAAATGTTTCTCCATGAAGATGTCCGGGACATTACGAAATCTGCCCCCGACACTCCAAAAAAAGCAGAGACCCTGAGGTTAGGGCGGGCAGAGAAATCATAAGACCACAAGAAGCTGGCTCCATAAAGAAGGGGACGGATCGAATTCAGCGATGAAAGAAGTCGATCCCGCGAAAACGCAGAGCAGGATTAAGTAGCCGGGATAGTGACTTCGCTCTCCCAACTGGTTGGAATTAGCAACGGCCGACTGCTCGTCGTAATTCGGGGTATCGCTGGGCCGGCCTGCTTGAGGGCGGCAGCAGTCTGACCTTGTACGTAGACCAAAACCGATCTCATGATTCCTTCAAGGAAGTCCTATAGTGCGGATGTACTACACCCCAACCTGACGTCGGGGCGCCTGACGTGGGAAGACTTGCCCCGTAGGTGGAGCTCCGGCCTGGTTCTCAGACACCTGACGAACCGCAGGAGGTGACATCACCCGCCCCTTCGCTAAGCGACTTCCATCAAGACCTGATTCTTCGGACTATTTTGATAGTTCTCGGGCTACCGCAGCTCGGTTTCCTGCCCCTCCAACTGTCAGGGTGGGATCTGAGAACATCATGAGCCACCGTCAACAATGCGGAATTTCGCGCTATTCTGACGCCAGACCGGCGCCGCAACTTGCCCGCGCTCCCCGTCACCCTGTCCAACGCTGCTCTAGGGCGAGGCGACCTCAGAGAAACTTTTACGGGCAAGGCGTGCGGGAACCCTCACACGGCTCCTGCTTCGTGGCATTACCCGATAGCTACTTGACCGAATATCCATTCTCGGCGTTGCCGTGGCCCCGTGGCGGGGAACGGCGGCCGCCTCTATCGGGAACCGATTAGTGAAGCATCGTCTTCAAAGTGTATTCAGCGCTTCCACGGGGGTCTCGGTACCAGATGACCACCCTGCATTTTCTTCCGGCACAAGGATCAGGTCGAGGTAGCCCTTGAGGATGCCGGGCACGTCCACGGTGTCAGGATTGAGGAGCCACTCGGTTTGAATTCCTTCCCATAGAGCCACGATGGTAGGGCCCGCGACATCTGGGTCGACGCCCGGCCGAAGCCGGCCAATGCTCGCGAGGTACCGCAGCTCCCCACTGTATTCCTTCCGAAGCCGGGCGAAGCGTTGGACGAAGTAGTTACGGGCCGGGTGGTCCTCAGTCGTGGCTTCTCCGGAGAGGACGGAGTAGAGCTCTACGAGGTGGGGAATCCGCTCATTGTGTTTCGCCTGCCGCACGATGGTTTCGGCAAACCGCTCCCGTGTGCCCGGGGTGCTCGTGGAGATCCGGTCGCGGTACTCGAGCACCGCCACGAGCAGCTGAGCCTTGGTGGGGAAATGGTGGAGGAGCGTGGTCTGGTTGATCCCTGCCCGGTCCGCGACGTCCTGGATGCTGCCGCCGTTGTAGCCCCGTGACCCGAAGACCTCTACGGCGGCTTCAAGAATTTGCCGTTGGCGCTCAGCGGTCTTGGCGTAGGGGCCGCGCGGGCCTGAGCGTGCGTTCGCCTTCTTAGTCATGGAATCCAGTCTAGTTTCATTAAAAACTGAGCATCCACTCAGCTTTTGTGTTAGCCTTGTCACGTCGGGCCGCACGGCCCCGGCGCCGTGTCCGCGGCGCTGACCATAACGAAGTGGGACTCATGCCATCTCTGACACGACGACAACTCCTTTGCGGTGGACTCGGCGCCTCCGCCTTTGCCCTTCTCACCGGATGCGCCACTCCGGGCACTGTTTCCGTCAATGCCGCACCTGCCATTCCTGCGGCCAGTACCGGTGAGAAGGTGACACTCACGTACTGGTCTTGGCTCAAGAATGTTCAGAAGGTCGCCGATATCTGGAACGCGAGCCACCCCAATGTCCAGGTTGAGACGGTCTGGATCCCCAGCGGCAACCGTGGTGGGTACTCCAAGCTTTACGCCGCGCTAGCGGCGGGCGGCGGCCCTGACCTAGCGCAGGTTGAAATGCGTACCGTTCCTGAGTTCATGCTCGTCAACGGGCTCGTGGATCTCTCGCGCTACGGTGCCCGTGAATACGCACACCTTTATGACCCCGCACTTTGGAGCCAGGTGAGCTTCTCCGGGGGCGTCTACGGCATCCCCCAGGACTCGGGGCCGATGGCCACGTTCTACCGCCCCGACGTCCTGGCCAAGGTAGGCGCGGCGGCACCGGTGACTTGGGAGGAGTGGGCAGCCGTTGGGAAGGAACTCCGCGGTGCCAACGCCTACATCGACTGCTTTTCTCTCGCGGACACCTCCTACTTCGTCTCTTTCGCCGCACAGGCTGGCGCTTCCTGGCTGCGCCCAGCCGAGGACGGATGGGTCATCAACATGACCGACGACTCAACGCTGAACGTCGCGCGTTTCTTTGACCGGGCAATCGACGACGGCATCGTCACCACCGCCTATGGACCCTTCACCCCCGGCTGGTACGCGGCGGCTGCGAAGGGGGAGCTCGCGTCGCTCACGAGCGGCAGCTGGGCCGATGCCCTTGTGCAGAGCGTCAGCGGCGGAGCGGGCAAGTGGCGCGTGGCGCCCATGCCCATTTGGGACCCCAGAGGGTATGGCTCAAGCTACCTCGGCGGCTCCACCGCGGCGGTCCTGGCTAACAGCAAGCACCCCCGCGAGGCCCTCGAGTTCGCTGTCTGGATGACGTCCACGCAGGCCGGCATCGACGCCGAGATCGCCAACAGTGGCATCGGATGGTCGCCCGTGCCGGGCATCATCGGTGCAAAGCGCGAGAGGCCCTCCGACTTTTTCGGGGGGCAGAACTACAACCAGGACGTGATCGTGCCGGCGAGTAAGTCGCAGAACATGGACTGGTCTTGGTGGCCCGTCACCACGCAGTCTTTCAACATCCTGGGCGACGGGTTCCGCCGTAAGGCATCGGGCACGAGCCTAGTCGACACCGTAGCAGCCGCCGAGCAGCAGATCATGACCGCCTTCAGGAACAAAGGTCTGACGATTAGGAAGGAGCAGGCATGAGCGCCACGGCAGATACCGCACAAACACATCCGTCAGCAGTCCAGCGGGAGGGGCACGGACGGGCAAGGCAGCAGCGCCGCGTCGTCACCCGTGCACCCTGGATACTGCTCGCGCCCTTCCTGGCGCTCTTTGCCCTCACGTTCATCTTCCCGATCATCGCTGCTGTCGGTTCGAGCTTTACGAAAGTGACCCGCAGTGGCCTCTTCGGCGAGACGGGCGTCCACTCCGGGTTTGCGGGGTTCGAGAACTATGCCCGCGCCCTCGGGGACGGTAGCTTCCTCGCCTCGATCGGCCGCGTACTGCTCTTCGGCGTGGTCCAGGTTCCTGTCATGATCGCCCTATGTACAGTCCTTGCGCTCCTGCTGGAGTCGGCCTCGGCTAAGTGGCCCGGGTTCTTCCGCGCGGCCTACTTCATGCCGTACGGCGTGCCGGGTGTCATCGCGACCATTCTCTGGTCTTTTCTCTACGTCCCGGGCCTGAGCCCGCTCGTGGACGCTGCCACGTCCGTAGGCCTCACCGTGAACTTCCTCGGCCCGGACACCGTGCTGTGGTCCATCGCCAACATCGTTACGTGGAGCTACACGGGCTACAACATGCTCATCGTCATAGCCCAGCTTAAGTCGATCCCCGGCGAGATATATGAAGCTGCGCGCGTGGACGGTGCCGGGCCCTTCCGTGTCGCGTGGACCATTCAGCTGCCGCTTATCCGGCCCGCTCTCGTGCTCACAACGGTGTTCTCGATCATCGGCACGCTTCAACTTTTCGCCGAGGCGCAAGTCCTTCAGACTGTGGCTCCGGCCGTCGACAGCCAATACACCCCGAACCTCTCCGCCTACACCACTGCCTTTGCATACAACGACTACAACGTCGCCGCAGCCCAGGCCGTGCTCATTGCCCTCGCGGCCTTCATCCTCTCCTTCACCTTCCTCCGGTTCACGAACAGGAAGTCCTCATGACTGCCACTCCCACCCTTAGCCGGCCCCAGAGCGTCGCCGGGGAGCCACCTGTGACGCGGCGCCGACGCCCGGGCTCCACAACGATTCTTGTCACGGGGCTGCTTGTCGTAGCCGCGCTCTACTTCCTGGTCCCGGTCTATTGGGTGGTGGTCGCTGCGACCAAGACCAGCGGAGACCTGTTCGCGACCAACGGTTTCTTGTTCGCGCCTAATTTCGTCCTATGGGACAACCTGGCGAACGTCCTCTCCTACGGGGACGGCGTCTTTGTGCGCTGGTTCCTCAACTCAATTCTGTATGCAGGGGTTGGCGCATTGGCCGCGACGTACTTCGCCGCTGCTGGCGGCTACGCCTTGGCCAAGTACAACTTCCGGGGCAACAGTCTCATCTTCGGGCTCGTCCTCGGAGGCGTCCTCGTCCCCGGCACCGCCACAGCCCTGCCCCTGTTTCTGTTCTTCAGCCAGCTCGGCATCGCCAACACGTACTGGAGCGTCCTGTTGCCCTCACTCGTCTCGCCGTTTGGCCTGTTTCTGTGTCGGGTTTATGCGCAGGCAACAGTGGATCCGGCGCTGTTGGAGGCTGCGCGAATCGACGGCGCGGGCGAACTTCGCATCTTCCACTCCGTGGGGCTGCGGGTTCTCACTCCCGCCCTGGTGACGGTGTTCTTGTTCCAGCTCGTGGGCATCTGGAACAACTACTTCCTGCCGCTGGTGATGCTCTCCGACTCGAAGCTGTTCCCCATCACGGTAGGTCTGAATAACTGGCTTAGCCAGGCAGACCGGCTCCCGGAGTTCTACCAGCTGACCACCGGCGGCGTACTGCTGTCTGTCATCCCGCTCGCCATCGCCATGATCGTCCTTCAGCGCTTCTGGCGTGGAGGCCTCACAGAAGGAGCCGTCAAATGAGCCCCCGTCCAGCGGAGGCCACAGCCTCCACCGCCTACGTCACCGACCCGGGCCCGGGAGAAGGACGGCGAGAACCGGCCCGTTCCTGGCTTCACACCGACGCCCCGTCCCTGTCCCTCGACGGGCAATGGCGATTCCGACTCCTCAAGGGAGTCCCCGGAACACCCGGCGGGCGTGGGGTGCTGTCCCCGGGGGAGGCCGCGGAGGCGATGGCCGCTGCGGAGTACGACGACTCTTCGTGGGCGTCGCTGACCGTACCCTCCCACTGGGTGCTCCAGGGCGACGGATCGTACGGCCGCCCGATCTACACGAACGTGCAGTTCCCGTTCCCAATCGACCCGCCGTTCGTCCCCGACGAAAACCCCACCGGGGACTATCGCCGTACGTTCGAGCTGCCCGACGGCTGGAAGGCCGACGACACAGGCGGCGAGAGCCGCGTCGTCCTGCGCTTTGACGGCGTCGAATCCCGGTACAAGGTATGGGTCAACGGCACAGAGATCGGATGGGGCGCCGGAAGTCGCCTCGCCCAGGAGTTCGACGTCACCGACGCCGTCAGCACAGGTACCAACACCATCGCAGTCCGCGTCCATCAATGGTCCGCTTCCAGCTACCTCGAAGACCAAGACCAGTGGTGGCTGCCGGGAATTTTCCGATCGGTGACCCTCTTGTCCCGCCCGGCCGATGGCATCGAGGACGTGTGGCTCCGGACCGGCTACAACGACGGGGCGGGGACCCTGGAACCGGAAGTGAAAGCGCCGGCATCGTCGTACCCTGTTCGCCTCCGCGTACCCGAGCTCGGCATCGACGTCGAGTGGGCCAATCCCGGTGATGTTGCACCGGTACCTGTTTCTGCCGTCGAGCCCTGGACCGCCGAAACCCCGCGGCTCTACGATGCGACCGTGGCCAGCAAGGCCGAGACGGTGTCACTGCGGATCGGCTTCCGCACCGTAGAAATCGTGGGAGACCAATTTCTGGTCAACGGACGCAAAGTGGTGTTCCACGGTGTCAATCGCCACGAGACCCACCCCACGCTCGGCCGCGTCTTCGACGAGGACTTCGCCCGCGAGGACCTCGCGCTCATGAAGCGCTCCAACGTCAACGCAATCCGTACCAGCCACTACCCGCCCCACCCGCGACTGCTCGAGCTCGCGGACGAGATGGGCTTCTGGGTAATCCTCGAGTGCGACCTCGAAACGCACGGGTTCGAGCGGCACGGCTGGGCCCGGAACCCGAGCGACGAGCCGATGTGGCGCGAGGCGCTCCTTGACCGGATCGAACGGACCGTGGAGCGGGACAAGAACCGTCCCTCGATCGTCATGTGGTCCCTCGGCAACGAGTCCGGCACAGGACAGAATCTCGCCGCTATGTCCGCGTGGGTGCATGCACGGGATGCGGGCAGACCAGTCCACTACGAGAACGACTACGCCGGCGCGTACACCGACGTGTACTCCCGCATGTACGCGACACTGCCCGAGGTGGATACAATCGGCCGCGACGGCGACACCACACCGCTGCTGGGCTGCTCCCCTGCCGAGGGGGCGCGGCAGCGGACCAAGCCGTTTATTCTGTGCGAGTACGTCCACGCAATGGGCAACGGGCCCGGGAACATATCGCTGTACGAGGACCTCATCGCGAAATACCCGCGGCTGCACGGCGGGTTCGTCTGGGAGTGGCGCGACCACGGTATCGCCGCCCGTACCGCGGACGGCACCGAATACTTCGCCTACGGCGGCGACTTCGGCGAGGAAATCCATGACGGCAACTTCGTGCTCGACGGCCTCATCCTCTCCGACTCCACGCCCTCGCCGGGACTGTATGAGTTCAAGACCGTCGTGGCGCCCGTGGGACTTGCCTTTGACGGGCTCGAGCCGGGCGGCAAGCCCTGTGTACGGGTGACAAACCTCCGACACAGCGCGGATCTGGGAGACCTGCTCTTTCGCTGGCGGATCGAGGACAACGGCGAACCAGTCGCCTCCGGTGAGCTCGCCGTCGAGGGGCTCGACGGTAGTCCACTCGCCCCTGGCGCCTCGGCCGCCGTCCCCCTTCCAGTGTCCGCCGAGGGATGCACTGGAGAGGTATGGGTGACCGTCGAGGCGGTCCTCGCTCAGGATGCCGGGTGGGCCCCTTCCGGGCACGAAGTCGCCTCAGCACAGGGCCGTCTCGCGTCGCCCGCGAAGCGCCCGCTGCCGTCCGCAGCCGGGCTCCCGGGCGGAAATTGGCCGCAGGGAGAAGGCGCCGGGCTACTGGAGCTCGGGCCGGCAGTCTTCGATGAAGGACGGCTCGTTAAGCTCGCTGGCCTCCCTGTGGATGGGCCCCGGCTTGAGCTGTTCCGGGCGCCCACGGACAATGACCGCGGCGAATCCCGGGGCGGCTACATCGACACCGACCCTTGGGTGCCAGACGCAGACGGCATCCCGGGCGTAGGAGCTCCCGGGCCGTCGTCGGCAGCGCGTTGGCACGCGGCCGGTCTGGACCGGCTGCACGGGCGTGTTGAGGCAGTCGAAGTGCTTGATGACCGTGCCCTCCGTGTACGCACCCGGTACGCCGCGGCGGACCAGGTGCGCACCGTCACCGTCGAGGAGCAATGGATTCTTGACCCCGAAGGTTTGTGGCTGCGGGTGGACATTCTGCCGTCCTCCGATTGGGACGGTGTGTGGCCCCGTGTCGGTGTGCGGTTCGGGCTGCCCGCCGACGTGGACGCGGCGTCATGGTTCGGGCTGGGACCGCACGAGTCCTACCCTGACAGCCTCGAAGCTGCGCTTGTGGGACGGTACGCAGCCGGGATCGATCAGCTCGCCGTGCCGTATGCGCGCCCGCAGGAGACCGGTCACCGCGGGGGTATGCGCTCCCTCGACCTGCTCCGGGGCTCGGAGCCGTGGGTACGGGTAGACGCGTTCGCGGACGCGCGGGGCCGCCTGCCGGGATTCACACTGAGCCGGTACACGGCCCAGGAGCTCGCCGCGGCCCGGCACCCGCATGAGCTGCCTCCGGCCACGCGTTCATGGTTATACCTCGACGCGGCTCAGCACGGGCTCGGCACCCGCTCGTGTGGCCCTGATGTCTGGCCCGAGTCCGCCTTGGCGCCGGAGGCGCGGACGCTCACCTTCCGCCTGGCGGCCTCCGAATGACCAGCCTCGTGATGTCCAGGATGAGCGCCGATACCGTTCCGATCTCAGGTAGGCAGACCACGCTGCGCTGCGGCCCCTACACCGCCGAAATAGCCAGCGTCGGTGCATCGTTACGCTCCTTGCGCTACAACGGCAGGGACCTGATTCTCCCCTTTTCGGAACATCAGGTCCGCCCCGCCTACCGAGGGGCAGTATTGGTGCCTTGGCCTAACAGGGTTATCGCGGGACGGTATGAATTCGAAGGTGTGGAATACCAGCTCGGTGTCAACGAACCGAGCCGGGGCCACGCACTTCATGGCCTATTGGCCTGGGAAGACTGGTGCCCGGTTAAGTCGGACGAGTCCTCGGTCATTCTGTCCACCGTCGTTCAAGCGAGGAGCGGTTACCCCTTCCGCCTGGACGTACAGGTGTCCTACCAGCTGGATTTTTCCGGGCTGCACACCACTGTTACAGCCACCAACACCGGCCCCGGCTCAGCACCTTACGGGGCCGCCGGGCACCCATACTTGGTCGCCGGGGAGGGCCGGGTCGACGACTGGATTCTCGAACTGCCCGCACGAAAAGTGCAGCAAGTCAGCCCGGACCTTTTGATACCTACAGGAGTTAGCGACGTTTCAGAGGATCGACACTACGACTTTGTTGCCCCCCGCCTCATCGGTTCCACAACACTCGACCATGCGTTCACTGATCTCGTACGTGACAACGAAGGTTACTCAACCGCATGCCTGACTACATGGGACGGGTCCGGAACTTCGATGACATGGGGTCGGGACTGCCCCTGGGTGCAGATACACACAGCCGACCTCCCTGATGCGGAATCCAGCAGAGCTGGCCTGGCAGTAGAACCAATGACCTGTCCGCCTAATGCCTTCAACACCAGGACAGACCTCATAGTCCTCCTCCCGGGGCAGAGTCATACCGCGAGCTGGAATATTGAAGCGATACCAGCCGACCCAACCCGCACCCGTTCATGAAAATCTTGGTCACAGGGGGCACGGGCTACATTGGTTCCCACACTGTTTTGTCCCTGCAGGAAGCCGGCCACGACGTGGTCGTCATCGACAACCTGGTCAACTCCAGCGAGGAGTCGCTGCGCCGCGTAGCCGAACTCAGCGGCAAGACCGCAGAGTTCCATCAGGTAAACCTGGTGGACGAGGCCGCCATCGACAAGGTCTTTGCCGGCGCAGCCATCGAGGCCGTCATCCACTTCGCTGGCCTCAAAGCGGTGGGCGAATCCGTGCGGGAGCCGTTGAAGTACTACTACAACAACCTTGTAGGCACTCTGAACCTGATCCGTGTGATGGACAGGCATGACGTCCGGTCCATCGTGTTCAGCTCGTCGGCCACCGTCTACGGGGAGCACAACCCCATCCCCTATGTGGAAAAGATGGAGATCGGGGCCAACAACCCCTACGGGCGCACCAAGGAACAGATCGAGGACATCCTCTCCGACCTCGGCGCTGCCGACCCGCGCTGGCACATAGCCCTGCTGCGCTATTTCAACCCGGTGGGTGCACACCCATCCGGACGGATTGGCGAGGACCCGCAGGGTATCCCCAACAATCTGGTGCCGTTCATCGCCCAGGTGGCTGTGGGCCGCCGAGAGAAGCTCATGGTCTTCGGGGGCGACTACGACACCCCCGACGGCACCTGCCTGCGCGACTACATCCACGTGGTGGACCTGGCGGAAGGGCACGTCGCGGCCCTGAACCATATCGCGGACACCACCGGCGTGTTCCGCTGGAACCTCGGCTCCGGTAAGGGTTCCTCCGTGCTGGAGGTCCTGCGCTCCTTTGAGAAGGCCGTGGGCAAGCCCATCCCCTATGAGCTCACCGGCCGCCGCGCCGGAGACCTCCCTGCCTTCTGGGCAGATGCCACCTCCGCTGTGGCCGACCTCAGCTGGTCCACCACCAAGACCGTGGACCAAATGTGCGAAGACCACTGGCGCTGGCAGAAGAACAACTCCCAGGGCTATATATCCCACCGCGAATGAACTGTAGGAGCAGTGGATAAATGCAGACAGAGAATTCCACCTGCACCGACTTCCACGAGCATGAACGCACGCAACACGATTCCATCACCATCCACGCACACACGCGATCCCACTTGGAGGCCGCCGTGGAGGCCGCCGTCCAACAACTCTCTGCTCGTGCGAGGCATCGGAAGCAGGGAATTCTGGTAACCCGGACGGCTCCGGGAACGGTCATCGTAAGCCTTGACCCAAATGTTCCCTGCGGCATGAGCTACGAACGAACAACCTGGTAGTACACGAAGGCGATAGGCGAAATCAGCCTCATGCCTGTCTTGGGCTTTTCTGATGGCCCCTTTCCAACATGGCAACTGAACCTAGGAATCACGCATGAAAATTGGAATCCTCACCAGCGGTGGCGACTGCCCCGGACTGAACGCGGTCATCCGCGGCGCCGTACTCAAGGGCATCACCATCCACGGCCACGAATTCGTCGGATTCCGCGACGGCTGGCGCGGCGTGGTGGAGGGCGACATCATCGACATCCCCCGCACCATCGTCCGCGGCATAGCCAAACAGGGCGGCACCATCCTTGGCACCTCACGCACCAACCCGTTCGACAACGGCGGCGGCCCGGAGGTCATCAAAGCCCACATGGACCGCCTCGGCATCGACGCCATCATCGCAATCGGCGGTGAGGGCACGCTGGCCGCCGCCAAACGCCTCACCGACGCCGGACTGAAAATCGTGGGCGTACCCAAGACCGTTGACAACGACCTCGACGCCACCGACTACACCTTCGGCTTCGACACCGCCGTGCAGATCGCCACCGAAGCCATCGACAGGCTCCGCACCACCGGCGAATCCCACCACCGCTGCATGATCGCCGAAGTGATGGGCCGCCACGTGGGCTGGATCGCGCTGCACGCCGGCATGGCCGCAGGCGCCCACGCCATCCTCATCCCCGAACAAGAAGTCAGCATCGACCAGATTACCCAGTGGGTAAAGGAAGCCCACCACCGCGGCCGCGCACCCCTGGTGGTCGTCGCCGAAGGCTTCATTCCCGAACATATGGACGGGGCCTATTCCGAGCGCGGCCTGGACACCTTCGGCCGTCCCCGCCTGGGCGGGATCGCCGACCAGCTCGTCCCGGAACTGGAAGCCCGCACCGGCATCGAAACCCGCGCCACTATCCTCGGCCACATCCAGCGCGGCGGCGTCCCCTCAGCCTTCGACCGGGTCCTTGCCACCCGGCTCGGCATGGCCGCCATCGACTCGATCATGCAAAGCAAGTGGGGCACCATGGTGGCCCTCAAAGGAACGGAAATTAAACACGTCAACTTCCATGAAGCTCTGGGCCAGCTCAAGACCGTCCCGCAGCAGCGCTACGACGAAGCCGCCGTCTTGTTCGGGTAGACGCTCAAAAGACAAACATCATTCGCGAACGTTATGCTCCCCGTCACAAAGTTGCTCAGCGTTCTGCTGCATGAAGCTCGAGGACGACATGCAAACAAGCACGACGCCGAATCAAGACCAAACAAACATCCACTCTTTCGCACCGTGGCAGCCTATTGACGACTGGACTGTGCTGACCGGCCAAGACGTCGAAGTCCACACTCACGGCAGCATGACCGACCGCGGCCGCGTCGAAGCTGTCATGGCCGACGGATCTCTACTGTGGCTGATGCAGGACGGAGCCCACAGCCGGCGCGTCATAGAACAACAACCAGGAACGTACATCCGCCGTACCTGGAACTGACAGCGATCGTGTCGAGGGGAAACTAGATCTGCGCACTCAAGCTTCGACGACCAGCGGCTCCCACCCCATGGCGTCCGGATGGTGTAGCTCCGAGGCCGTCTCGTCATTGAAGAGCACAGCCAAAGCTGACACACGGTCCCTTTGCTCGGTCCTCCGAGCAAAGGGAATTGATCTACGTTTTGAACGGGAAATCAGGTCCGTCCGCCCACAGCCGGGGACAATTTTCATAGGTTATCCACCGCTATTGCTGCCAGAGAGCTACCCCAACGGCTTCCAATTTTGCATCCGTGGATAACCTGAATTGGCCCCGGCCGTGGACGGATCAGGGTCACCACGAGTTCCGACTGCGTGGTCAGCAAGCAGGGTATGCCAGCCGAGGCGGGTTGACGGAATACCGTTTTCGGCGTTTTTAGTTAGGGCGCTGGAGTATCGGCTCAGCAACGAGGTTGTCGGATTCTGCCGGCCACTCAAGAAGTGTGTAGGCGTTTGTGGTCATCATGCGGTTGAGCAGTTCCTCGCCCGCGAGTTTCCGGGCCCATGCAAGGAGTTCCGGGTAGCCGTTGTCTTCGTGACGTGTGAATGGCCAGTCGCTGCCGTAGAGGAGCCTGTCAGTGGAACCACGCTTCAGGAAAAGGGAAAATATCGACTCCGCCTGGTCGTAGGAAGAGCGGTAAGGAGCGGATACCTTTACCCAGCACTTGTCGAGCCCGGCCAGGTTTAATACCGCTTCGATCGCCCCGGGGTGTTCTCGTTTGGGCAGGCCGAGGTGATCGATGACCAGTTTTGTGGGCCACGCCGAGAGGGCGGGAGCAAGCTCGAGCCATTGTTGCCCCGATGCCTGAATTTCCAAGTGCCACCTGCTGTCCGCCATCACCTCTCCCGCAACCATCCAAGAGGCGGAAAAGAGGTCAGGAACAGGCTGGCCCACGAGGTTCAAGCGGACGCCCCGCACGCCCGCCGCGTCCAGAGCGCGCACCCTTTCCTCTGAAAGTTCGCATTGCAGGGTTGCGTCGTCAACCACGACCACGCCCCGGAGCCTGTCTGGCTCCGCCGCCAACGCAGTCAGAAGGTAACTGTTGTCCGAACCCAGGAAACTTGGCTGCACGAGGACCCCCCGTGCCACACCATGGGCAGTCAGGACGCTCAAGTACTGGTCCAGTGTCGCATCGTAGTGCGGGACGTACCTTGCGTTGGCGGTAGGTGTAAGTCCCCGGTAGAAGATGTGCGCATGGGTGTCGACCAGTGGTGCAGAGGCTCGGAACATGGAATCACTGTAGCTCAATCTGCTAAACCTTTATAGGACTAGACCTATAAAGGAATCTGCTCTAGGCTGTGAGGCATGACACAAGCTTCTGCCTCCCCAGCACTGGCACACACCGATCAGCGTCTGCCTCTGCACGCCCGGGTCAAAGACGACATGATCCGGCGTATCAGGGCGAACGAGTGGGGCAGCAGCACACCACTGCCGGCCGAATCTGCTCTGTCTGAGGAGTACGGCATTTCGGTGGGTACGTTGCGGCGCGTCCTTGCGGAGCTCGCCGCTGAGGGACTCCTGGAGCGCCATCAGGGACGCGGCACGTATGTCCGTCGGGCTACCTTCCAGAACTCTCTGTTCCGCTTCTTCCGGATGCACGGAGGAACGGGCCAGACACCCGGCAGCCGCATCCTGGAACGAAACACGCAGGACTCCCCGGCCGAGGTGGCCGCGGCCCTAAATCTAGAGGAACAGTCTCCGGTACTGCACCTGCACCGGCTGCGTCTGTGGCAAGATACACCCTTCCTCGTCGAAGACATCTGGCTACCGCTGCCGAAGTTTCAGCCGATCGCCGACATCGACCCCGCTGAACTCGGGAGCCTGCTGTATCCGGAATACGAAAACCGGATTGGCCTCGTTATCGGCTCAGCAACCGAGGAACTCTCGGTCACCCAGGCCACCGAACCTCAGGCCGCACTCCTGGACTGCGCAGCCGGGGATCCCCTCGTCAAAATCAACCGCATCGCACGCACCCACACCGGCGACGTCGCCGAGTACCGCGAGTCCTACGGGCTGGCATCATCATTCCGATACCAAGTGGAGATCAACTAAGCCATGCAAGAACTCGTGGCCGTTTCCGGCCTTGTCCTTATCTTCGGCCTCTCAATGTGGCGCAGTATCAACATGGGCGCCGTCGCCCTGGTTGTCGCCTTCCTGCTGGGCGTCCTGTACTTCGGTCAGACAGCATCCGGGATCGCCTCCGGCTTCCCGGGCAGCCTCCTGATCACACTCTTAGGCGTGACCTACCTCTTCGGCATGGCCAGGGCCAACGGCACTATTGACCAGATTGTCGGAGGCGCCGTGGGAGCAGTTCGGGGTCGGGTTGCCCTGGTCCCCTGGGTCTTCTTCATCCTTGCCGCCATCATCACCGGCTCGGGGGCGCTCTCGGCAGCGACGAACGCGATCCTCATCCCCGTCGGGCTGGCTTTCGCCCAGCGCTACAGGATCAACCCGCTCCTTGTGGGCCTGTGCATCATCAACGGCACCAATGCTGGCGGGTTCTCCCCCATCGCCGTGTACTACAACATCGTCGACGGCGTCCTGGACAAAGTCGGCGTCTCGGTGGACGCCGGCCAGCTCTTTCTCTGGACCTTCATCGCAAACGTTGTCATCAACGCAGTGGCGTTCATCCTGTTGGGCGGACCCGAACTGATGCGCCGCGGACGCGAAGAAGAAACCGCGGACTCCACCACCTCATACCTCGGCGGCGGCACCGGAACCATCACAAAGACAGCAACCTGGACCGGCCAGAAAATCGTCACCGTAGTGCTAATGGCCAGCATTCTCGTCGGGGCCCTGGGCTTCAAGCTCGACGTCGGATTCCTCGCCCTCGCCGCCGCCGTGACACTGTCAGCTCTCTACCCGCAGCACTCCAAGGAAGCCCTCGGACACATCGGCTGGAACGTGATCCTCCTCATCGGCGGCATCGTCACCTATATCAGCATGCTCGAAACCGCCGGCGTCATCCAAGAACTCGCCAACTCCGTCGCCGGCATCGGCACACCCCTGCTGGCAGCACTGATGATGCTGGTTGTTGCCGGTGTGGTATCAGCCTTCGCCTCCACCAACGCCATGTTCGTCGTACTCGTCCCACTGGCAGCACCCCTGCTCACCACCGGCTCCATCGGCGTCCTGGGCTTCGTGATCGCGCTCTGCATCGCCGCATCGGCCGTAGACTCCAGCCCCTTCTCCACGGGCGGGGCGCTCGTTGTAGCCAACACCGAAGAAGAAAAACGCGAAAAAACCTTCCGCGGCATGATGATCTGGGGCATGTCCATGATCGTCGCAGCACCCCTGCTGGCCTGGCTCCTGTTCGTCGTGATCTAACCCACCGCCAAGAGAAGGCGGGTTGAACTCTCAGCCCGCCTTCTCGTTTGTTCCCCGAAAGCTCCCAACACGACGTGAGTATCAGTCCGCTGCTCCGTCCGGTCAGCACAATAAAGGATGGCCATGCCAGCCCGCCAAACAGAACCGGTCCCCCACTGGACACGACTACAACGTGGCGACCAATTAAATGTCTACAAGAACGGGAAACTCGTGGCGTCAGGAATCGTCGACATGGTCGCCCTGGACGGCAGCGTCTTCTGGTTCACCCCGAACGGCGCAGACACCCGCAGACTGTTCCTCCACGCCGACAAACTCCACGTCCAAAAGCGCGTACGCCTGTAGTACACCCCCACCTGACAAGTATGTTGCCGCCGCCCACAGCCGGGGACAATTCTCAAAGGTTATCCACCGCTACCGCTGCCAGGGAGCTCCCCCAACGGCTCCCAATTTCCAGCCGTGGATAACCCGAATTGACCCCAGCCATGGACGGATCAGAGTCGCCACCAGTTCCGGCCGCGTCATCAGCACGCACGGGTGCGCCCTGCCGAGGCAGGTTGACGGAATATCCGTTATCGGCTCTTTGGCTTGGACTGCTGGACGGGCCCGACAGCACCAGGCCTGCCGCTTGTGGCCGGGGTTCCGCTACTTTTACCCGCGGGAACCCTGTCGGCCCCAAGCTTCGAGGCGCCCGGCACGAGGAGCTTCACCACTCACCCCTGGCGTAGGCAGGGTGGAGTGAGAAGGGGCAGGGGCGGGGCGCTTTGTGTGAGGCCGGCCACTAAATATGTTGACAGGGCGCACGTCCGCCGCTAGTCTTGCAGTTAATTCGGCTCGCGAACAAACTAATCCGACTAGCCTAGACGGAGCCCTGAAAGGAGATGGCCTTGGCCTCCAGCTCAACGCTCCGCCACATCAACCAGGCTCGAGTGCTTGACGCTCTCTGGAAGCACGGGCCCCGCTCACGCGTCGGACTCTCGGAGCTCCTCGGCCTTCAGCGGTCCACGATCACGGTCATCACCGGCGCACTCATCGAGGATGGTCTCGTCCGTGAGGTAGACGCCGACGAGCCGACCCAAAAAAGCGCGGGCCGCCCACGTGTCCGCCTGCAGCTTCGCTCCGATGGGGCTTATTTCGCTGGCTTGGACCTCGGCAATGAGCTATCCACTGCCATCGTGGTTGACCTCAGTGGTTCAGAAGTGGGTCGGGCGGCCGCCCCGACCGACCGTACAGACCCGGCCTCCGCCGAGCGGAAGCTGCTCGAACTGCTTGAAGGCGTCCTGTCCGAGCACCCGGAGGTGCGTCCCCGCCTGCAGGGTATTGGCATCACCGTCCCGGGAACGGTCGTTGAAGGCAAGATCGAACGTGCCCCTATCCTCGGATGGCGACACGTCAGTTTCGGTGACCTCGTGGCCCGCGAGACCGGACTTCCGGTGCTGATCGACAATGACGCGAACGCAGCGGCCATCAGTGAGGCACAGTTCGGGGTTGGCCGCGACAGCAGCGACCTTCTTTACATCCTCCTCGATACAGGTGTGGGCTCCGGGCTGGTCCTGGACCGCCGCATTTACCGCGGCAGCCTCGGACAGGTCGGCGAAGCCGGCCACATCCGCATCCCCCGGAACGGTTCCCCCCTCGCTGAATGGCCCACCGTGGAAGATGTCATCGGAATCGCCGGCCTCCGGGAAAACTATGCCGCCCGCGGCGGCAACGCCAGCGACTTTGACGGGTTCCTCAAGGACTTGAGTGCCGGCGGCCCGCCCGCCGTGGGCGCCGTAGGCGAGTGGCAACAACACCTTGCCTGGTTCACCTCCACACTCGTCTGGATGCTCTCGCCACAACTGGTGGTATTCGGCGGACGTTCCTCAGCCATCCTGGAAACTGATGACGCGATGGCCGTCGTCGCCTCCGGCATGGAAGCGGATCGGGACCGCACCAACTTCGCCGTCTCGGCCTTCGGCGCCGACGCCATTGCCATGGGAGCCGCCGCGCTGCCCATGAGCGAGTTCTTCTCGCTCCCCGTTTTACGTCCCGAGCAGACTACTGCCCCGCGACGTACCAAAACCTCAACCGGTTACACCGCCTGAGGCCCCGCTGCTTCCACCGCAGCAAAGCATGTCCCTATTAATTCGTTCGCCGAACGAACATCAAAGGAGATATTCGATGGAAACACTTACCGAGAGGCCGTCACGGCGCAGGACAGGCCGGACGCGTCGTTTTGTTGCGGCTGTCGGGATCGCGACGATGGCTGCCACGGCCGCTCTCACCGGCTGTTCCCCGGCCTCGGACAGCGGAAGCACGTCCAAAACCATTAAGGTGCTTGCCCCGCCGGACACATCGGGCACGATGCAGAAGCTGATCGATCAGTACAACAAGGACCATTCCGGCGGCACGCAGATTGAATGGCAGACGTCCCAGACGGACATGAGCGCCTACTTTGACCAGTTGCGCACCCAGTTCCTGGCGAACAGCGTCGACGCCGACGTGGTCATCGGCGACGTGACCTGGGCCGCCCAGCTCGCCGACTCGGGCTGGGTGGAGGATCTTTCGGACCGGTTCCCCCAGGAGGAACAGGACAAATTCCTCAAAGGCGGGATGACTGCCGACACCTGGCAGGGCAAGGTCTATGGTGTCCCGTGGTTCAACGCCACCGCCTACCTCTTCTACCGCAAGGACCTTCTGGCCAAGCATGGCTTCACGAACCCGCCGACCACTTGGGACGAACTGGAAACCCAGGCCAAGGCAGTCTTGGCCAGCGGCGATGTCACCGCCGGCTACCTGATGCAGGCCGCCAAATATGAAGGCCTGGTCTGCAACGCCGCCGAATTCGTGTGGAATGCCGGCGGAGAGATCCTCGATCCGAGTGACCCGAGCAAGGTGGTCGTCAACAACGCCGACGCGACCGCGGGCCTGGCTCAGATGCGGGAACTGATCGACTCCGGCATCGCCCCCGCCGCATCGACGACGTTCAAGGAGCAGGAGAACTACACGCAGTTCTTCCAGGGCGATGCCCTGTTCATGCGCAACTGGTCTGACTTCTACCGCATGGTGAAGGACCCGTCGGTCTCGAAACTGACCGAAGATCAGGTGGGCATCGCTTCCCTGCCGGTGACCAAGGCAGGGACGACAAGCTCCTCCACCCTGGGTGGCTGGAACCTCTTCATGAACGCCTCCAGCAAAAACAAGGACGCCGCATGGGACGTCATCCAGTCCCTCACCAGCGAAGAGGCACAGAAGATCCGTGCAGTTGATGGCGGATACCTCCCCACCCGCGCATCCCTGTACGAGGACGCAGACGTGAACAAGGCGAACCCGCTCACGGTGATCGGCAAGGATGCCGCCTTCAACGCCCGCTCCCGCCCGGTCACCCCGTACTACTCGGACGCTTCACTGGCCATGCAGGACTCCTTCTACAAGGTCATCAGCGGAGATCAGCCCGCTGCCCAGGGCGCCGGCGAACTGCAAAAGTCACTTGAAAAGGTGGTGACAGCGAAGTGACCTCGACGGCGACACTGCACCGGCGCACGCGCCGGATCAAGGAGTCCCGGGCACTGCCCTACCTGCTCATTGCCCCGGCAGTAGCCATTGTTGCAGCAGTCGTGATCTGGCCCGTGGCTCAAACCATCTGGCTGAGCCTGTACGCCGGGACGATCCGCAACACCGGGGACTTTGTCGGAATGGAGAACTACCAGACCTTGTTCGCAGACCCGGACTTCCTCCGGGCCCTGTCGAACACCGGGGTGTTCACCGTATGCAGTGTCGCCGTCGAACTCGTCCTCGGCGTCGCGGTCGCCCTGATCATCAATCGTGGCTTCCGCGGCCGCGGCCTCGTGCGCGCCGTCACGCTGGTGCCCTGGGCATTCCCAACCGCCATCTCAGCCATCATATTCAGACTCATGTTCACCGACCCTAACGGCCTGCTCAGCTGGGTGGCCTACAACCTGCAACTGATCGATCAGCCGATCCTGGGCAGCCAGGACCTCATGGTCATCGCCGCAGTCATCGTCGACATCTGGAAGACCACGCCGTTCGTGGCACTACTCATCCTGGCCGGCCTGCAGACCATCCCAGAGGACACCCTGGAAGCAGCCGCCATGGACGGGGCCGGGGCGCTCCAACGCTTTTTCCGCATCATCCTTCCCTTGCTGGTGCCCTCGATCCTGATCGCCGCCCTGTTCCGTACACTCGACGCCTACCGTGTCTACGAACTGTTCTGGGTGATGGGCAACCGCCAGGTCGATTCCCTCTCCACCTACGTCTACGAGGGGGTTCGTGTGAGCCAGCTGCAGTTCCCGACCGGCTCGGCCGCCTCGGTATTCGTCTTCGTCACAGCATTCATCATCGCGCTGTTCTTCGTCATCGCACTCGGCGCCCGGCGCAACAAGGTCTGATCCCCATGAGCACATCCACACACCGCACATCCCAAACCGCTCCCCCGCCCACCACGGCAGCAGCGCCGCGACGCCGGACACAGGAAAAGGGCCTCTGGGCGTTCCGGATCCTGCTCCTCTGGCTGTTCGTGGTCAGCATCGCCCCACTTCTGTGGGTCATGCGGATGAGCCTCGCCACCGCCGGAGACATCGGACGCGCCCCGCTGGAACTGCTCTTCGCGCCCGTGACCTTCGAGGCCTGGGGGCGCGTGCTGGGCGACCAGACATTCCTCGGGACCTTGGTCAACAGCGTCATCATCGCCACGAGCACCACCCTGGTCTGCATGGTCATCGGCTCACTCGCCGCCTACGCCTTCGCCCGCTTCAGATTCCGTGGCTCCAACGTGGCCCTGGTCCTGATGCTCATGGTGAGCTTCTTCCCCCAGGTCGCGGTCATCATCCCACTGTTCAAACAATTCGTCAGCTGGGGAATCATCAACAACTACCCCGCCGCGATCATCCCGAACATCGTCTTTTCCCTGCCAACCACGATCTTCGTCCTGACGGTCTTCTTCCGCGAAATTCCCCACAGCCTGGAAGAAGCAGCGAAAATTGACGGGGCAACACAGCTCCAAACATTCACCCGCGTCATGCTTCCGCTGGCCGTTCCAGGCCTGCTCACTGCAGCCATCCTCACCTTTGTGAACTCCTGGAACGACTACCTCTTCGCCAACACCTTCCTCTTCGACGCGAAGACCTGGACAGCCACGGTGCAGATCCCGCAGTTCGCCACGCAATACTCCATCGACTACGGAGCCCAGGCAGCCGGCGCACTGGCAGTGACCATCCCCCTGGTACTGGTCGTGATGATCTTCCAGCGCAACATCGTCTCCGGCCTCACCTCCGGTGCCGTGAAGGGCTGAATCCTCCCTTCCTCCCGTGAACCAGAAGAGCTGTTTCCCCTGCAGGGTTGCCCCCCGCAGTGGAAACAGCTCTTCTGTGTTCGCTGGATCCTGACTCCCGCACGCCGGCATAGGGTGCCTGCCGGTTTTCCCGGCCCCGTTAAATGGCAGTGTCCCCCGCAGCGCCAGGATCCGGCGGCACCGCAGGGGACAAACGGTGGGGGCTTACTGCGCGTCCAGGTCGGTTTCCAGGAGGAGAGCCAGCTTCTCCAACGCTTCCTGGGCCCCGGTGCCTTCGGCGCGCAGCACGACGGTGTCTCCGTTGCCTGCACCGAGAGTCATCAGGGACAGGATGCTTGAGGCGTCCAGCGCTTCGTCCTCCGCCGTCCCCGCCAAGGCGATCGTCACGTCGACGTCCATCTCGGCGGCGGCGTCAGCAAAGATCGCTGCGGGGCGTGCGTGCAGTCCGGAGCGGCTTGCGACAACGGCTGTTTTTTCCGGCATGGATTTCTCCTTGGTTGGGTGTTCTGGCTCAAAATGGCGTGCCACAGGCGGTGGCAGGAACGGGCGTTGCCGTTCCACGGCGGAACCGGTGGTCAGGTCAGCGGCCGAAGCGGCGGCTGTGCCATTCCCGCTCCCAGGGATTCTGCGGCGCATTTGCCGGCGGCGGCCGCCCAATGTGCGGGTTCGTTCATGGCTTTACGAGGGTCGCCGGCCAGTTCATCCAGGCCCAGGGCCCAGGTGCCGGCATCTGCCGCGACACGGCCTGCGATGACGGCCGACTGCACGCCGGCGTCCGCTGCCCGTTGCAGAACGTTGCCCACGAGCTTTCCGGTGCGGCTCTGGTCATCGAATGATCCTTCGCCGGTGATGACGATGTTCGCTGTGCGGATCCGTTGGTTCAGTTGGACGAGTTCAGCAATCCGATCGGCACCGGAGTCCATGCCTGCCCCGTAGGCTGCCATGAATCCGTAGCCGGCGCCGCCCGCGGCGCCGGCCCCGGGAGTGTCAGGGCTGTGCCCCGCGAGCCGGGCGAAGGACTGCAGTGCCTGGTCCAGCTCGTCCACCTGGCGCGGAGTCGCGCCTTTCTGGGGCCCGAAGACGGCTGCTGCGCCCGTCGGGCCTGTCAGCGGAGCCGTGACATCGGAGAGCAGGGTGATCCCGCCCGGGATGGGGAGCAGGCCTGCGAAGTCAAGGGAGGCGATCTCTTTCAAGCCGGCCCCGCCTTCGGATACTTCATTACCGGCTGAATCGAGTGCAACGGCCCCCAGGGCGCGCAGCGCGCCCAGGCCTCCATCGGTTGAGGCGCTGCCGCCAAGTGCCAGCCACACCTCACGGGCACCATCCTCAACCGCGGCCTTGATGATTTCGCCGACACCGCGGGTCGTCGCCGATAGCGGTGCCAGTTCACTCATGAAGGGCAATCCTGCGATCTGGGCCAGTTCAACGACGGCTACACCGCCGGGGAGCTTGAGCCATTCGCCATGGCGAGTCCGGCCGTCGGGGCCGGTAACGCCGTCGCGGCTTCCCCGGACGGCTCCCGGCGTGGCGGCCTCGATGGCATCCAGGGTCCCTTCCCCTCCGTCTGCGAGGGGGACGAGCTCCAGCTGATCACCGGGCCTGACGCCTGCCCAACCCTCGGCGATTGCCGCTGCCGCTTCGTGGGCAGTGAGGGTTCCCTTAAAGGAATCCGGCGCGATCAGGACGCGCAGGGGTGACATGGGCTTCCGGGACTCTTCCATAGAACGCACACCCTACCAATAATTCGCGTCGTGAACAATCTATGGCCGCCTCACCATTTGACCGTGCTATGCGTCACAAGGACCCGCCTGTTGCCTCATTGCAATACCTCCGGGAAGCGTAATACGTTGCCTCAATTGAAAACCTCCGCCTTCGCGTGATCGT
>NZ_JBPFDM010000011.1:0-173901 GCF_059414945.1 Arthrobacter sp. SAFR-179 | reverse complement strand
CGGCGCATCTACCGAACCCTCAACGCGGCAAAACTGGACCCCTGCACGGTTTGACGAACTATAGAAGGGTCACTTAGTGCTACCCAGTTGGGTCAGTGCGCGCCGTGGCCCGCGCCTGCACCTTCGGTCTTGCGCATCATCGCGGAAAGTACGACGGCGGCAAGGGCTATGACGGTAGCCGTCAGGAAAGCAGCGCTCATCCCGGCGACGAGTCCCGAGGCGGCGCTCACCACAGCGAAGATGGACACCAGGAGCGCCGTTCCCGCGGCGCCGGCCACCTGCTGGGTGGTGCTCATGATCGCTGACCCGTGCGAGTAGAGGTGGGGCGGCAGCGGGTTCAGGCCGGTGGTGAAGGCGGGCGTGAACAGCAGCGCCAGGCCGAAACTCAGCCCCACATGCAAGGTGACGATCCACCACACCGGGGTGCCGGCGTCGAGCATTGAAAACTGCCAGAGGGCCAGCACCATCAGGATGGATCCGGTGATGGTGAGCGGCAGCGGACCCACCTTGTCGAACGCGCGGCCGATGACCGGGCCCAGCAGGCCCATGGCAAGGCCGCCGGGAAGCAGTGCAAGGCCGGTCTCGAGCGAACCCAGGCCCCGGACTTCCTGGAGGTAGAGCGGCAGCAGGATGACGCCGCCGAACAGAGCCATCATGGCCACCACCATCAGTAGAACCGAGACGGTGAACATCCGGAGCTTGAAGGCGCGCAGGTCCAGCAAGGGCGCGGCGGCCTTCTGGAGCCGGACCTGGCGGAGGACGAAAACCGTCAGGGCTGCGACGCCGATAACCAGGGCTGCGATGGCGCCGGCACTGGGACCGGCCTGGCCGCCATCGCCGCCGCCGATCTGGCTGAGCCCGTATACCAGGCCACCAAATGCGGGGACCGTGAGGATGACGGAGAATGCATCCAGCCGGGCCTTTTCAGGCTTGCCAACGTTGGTGAGGTACTTCGCTCCGATGGCCAGCGCCGCGAGGGCTACCGGCAGCACGAAGACGAACATGAAGCGCCAGGTGAAATGTTCCAGGATCAGGCCGGAGACCGTGGGGCCCATGGCCGGTGCCACCGAGATGGCGATGCTGACGTTGCCCATGACGGCGCCGCGCTTGGCCAGCGGAACCAGGGTGAGGATGGTGGTCATCAGCAGCGGGAGCATGATGGCGGTGCCGCCGGCCTGGACAATGCGTGCCAGGAGCAGGACCTCGAACCCTGGGGCCACCGCGGCAAGGGCCGTTCCGCCGGCGAACAGGCCCATGGCAAGCATGAAGACGGCGCGCGTGGACAGGCTCTGCAGGATGAACCCCGTGGTGGGGATGACCACGGCCATGGTGAGCATGAACCCGGTGGAAAGCCACTGCACGGTGGGAGCGTCCACGCGGAGGTCCACCATGAGCCGCTGCAGGGCGACGTTCATGATGGTCTCGTTGAGGATCACCACGAACGTCGCCACCAGCAGCGTGCTGATGATCGTCACGGACTCCCGGGACATCTTCTCCGGTGCGGCGGCCTGGGCTTCCTGTCCTGGCGTTTGGACGGACTGGCCGCTGGAGTTGGGCGAGGTCTCGGTAGACATGGGTGTTCCCTCAGGGGTTTTTGTGAATGATGCACGGCCGGCGCCGCTGCAGATGCAAACACTCTACCCGCTGGAGTAATTCCTCCATACGGGTTTTTCACCCCCGAGGGAACATTAGGGGTCAGGCGGTCTGGCCCGCGTGCTGGCCTTCGGAGATCTCTTCCACCAGCTTGTTGTTGAAGGCCGGGAGGTCGTCCGGGTTGCGGCTGGTCACCAGGCCCTGGTCCACCACCACTTCCTGGTCGGTCCAGTTGGCCCCGGCGTTCTTCAGGTCTGTCTCCAGGGTGAAGTAGGACGTGACGTTGCGGCCCCTGATGACTCCTGCCTCGATGAGCAGCCACGGTCCGTGGCAGATCGATGCCACCGGCTTGTGCTGTTCAAAGAAGCTGCGGGTGAAGTTCTGCGCGTCCTTGTCCACGCGCAGGTGGTCCGCGTTGACAACGCCGCCGGGAAGCACCAGGGCGTCAAAGTCCGAGGCATTTGCTTCGGCCACCGTGAGGTCGACGTCAAAGGTGTCGCCCTTCTCCGTGCCGTTGTAGCCCTGCAGCTTGCCGCTCTTGGGCGCCACCATGGTGGGTTCGCCGCCGGCATCCTTCACGGCCTGCCAGGGGCTGGTGAGCTCCACCTGCTCTACGCCGTCAGTCAGCAGGAATGCCACCTTCTTGCCTGCGATGCTGTGTTCTGACATTGTTCCTCCTCATGCTTGCGGTTGCGCGTTTTTGGCGCGCAGGGTCCCGCTTCGAGAGTTGATTGCCTGACGCTTTCCAGCCTAGGAAAGGTGAAAGTAATAAGCAAGCTGACTATATTTCCAGGGTGTGCACCTCATTGGGTGCGGCAGCGAAGGAGGCGCAAGCACGACGGCGGCACGCGGCTGTGCAGCCAGGGGTGCCTGGGCTGCCGATTGGCTGGGGCGGGTTCAGCCGGCCGCTTCGAATGTCAGTGCCTCGATAGATGATGTTCTTATGGAAATCAGCAGCGGTGGCGGGATGGTTTTGGAGGGTGTTCACTCCTCTGTTGCTGCCCTCGATGCGCTGGACTGTGAGGATGCTTTCCTGGCGGCCGGGGTTGGTGTTGGTGCCGGTGTGGATGTGTTGCAGCGGCGGTATGAGCTCCGGCTGGAACGGCTGGAAGTGACGCGCCGCCTAAAGGCACAGCTGGCGGCCGTGGAAGCCCGGGACGCGGTGGAGTGCGTAGGGTTCCAGCAGGCACTGCTCGCCCCGGACGCGCCGGTGCATGAACGCACGTTCGCTGAGATGTCAGCGGTGGAAGAGATCGCCGGGGTCCTGACCATCAGTTCCGGCGCCGCCGGGGCGTTCGTGGAACAGTCCCGCCGGGTCTGCGCCCTGCCGCCCGTCCTGGAGGCTTTGGCCGCCGGTGACCTGTCCTGGCAACACGCCAAAATTGTCGCCGACGAAACCGAAGGCCTCACCCCCGACGGCGCCGCCGCCCTCGTGGCCCACTTCTTCGACCCCGACGCACCCAACCCGGCCCGCGGCGCCCCACCCGGTGAACTAGTGCCCTCCCGGTTCCGCACCAAGGTCCGTTCCTGGCGGGAACGCCACCACCCCGAAACCCTGGAGAAACGCCACGCCAAGGGTGTCGCGGACCGGCGGATGGAATACACCCCGGACCGCGACGGCATGGCCTGGATCTCCCTCCACCTCCCCGGCGACACCGCCTGCGCCATCTGGAACCGCACCACCGCCACCGCCCGCGGCCTCCAAGGCCCCAACGAACCCCGCACCATCACCCAACTCCGCCCCGACATCGCCGCATCACTACTCCTCGGCACCGGAACGCCTGCGCGTGAGGCTGCTGCGGGTGAGGCGGCCGGGAGGACTGGTGATGCTGCGGGAACGGGCGCAGACAGCGTTTCCGGTACCGGGAGCGCTGCGGGGAGCAATAGTGATATTGGACGAGTCCCCACCCCGCGGGCCGACGTGCTGGTCATGGTCCCGGCGTTCTCCCTGCTCGGCCAGACGGACGAACCCGCGGTACTGGACGGTTTCGGCCCGATCCCGGCGTCCATGGCCCGGAAACTCGTTGCGGACGGGGCGGAATCGTTCTACCGGGTCCTGGTCGACCCCCGCGACGGAGCCCCCCTGGAGATCGGACGCCAACGGTACCGGCTCACGGAAACCATCAAACAGTGGATCCGGATGCGGGACGGCAAATGCACCTTCCCCGGCTGCAGCAACCACACCCCGGACAACGACACCGACCACCTCACCGCCTGGGAAAACGGCGGAACCACCGGCACCAACAACCTGGCACAACTCTGCCCAAAACATCACCGGCTCAAACACGCCCGGCCATGGATCCCCGACCCCGCCACCCATAACGGACCGCCCGGCTGGACCTCACCAACAGGCCGGCACTACAAACCCGAACACCCCGACCCCGAACCAACCCATTGGCCGCCGGGACTTTTCCCGATGCCCGCCGTAACCCAAGGTGTAGATCCCGGCCCGGACGACCTTCCACGTTGGGAACCCGAGGACCCCGAATTCATCGACCTCGACGACCTCTCACCCGAGGACCCCCTCTGGGATGACTTCTTTAGGATGCCGTTTGCGCAATTCCCGGACTCGGTTGGTGCCAGGCTGTAGCTCCTGCGGAGTTGGCAACGTCGCACCGGAGCAATTTGCGCAGTGGAACAGCGCCTGATGGAGTACTCCAAAATGCAGAAACCTCGAGGCGGAGAGGCTGGGACCGGAGGGACGCTGGGCCCGGTTGGAGGCTTGGTCCTATATTGGGCGCTATGCCCTGTGGTGCTCGATGAGCCAGCGCGCCATCTGCTGGGCACGCTCGGCCGCCTGCAGGTCTCCCTCTGTGGCGGAAATAATGGAGCCTTTCATCAGGATGTGCCAGGAGCGCGAAAATTCCTCCGGGCGGACCAAACCGGCTTCTTCCGCCAACCCTCGCACGTGCCCGCGGACCTTGGCCAGATAATCGATGCTCGCCTGGCCCAGGGGGTGGGACGGACCCATCTCCAGCAGGACGTTGATAAAGGCACTGCCTTCGAAATCGTCCTGCTGGAACCAGTCGCCGAAGACGTCGAAAATTGCGAGTAACTGCTCAATGGGTGTGCGGCCGCGGCTCCGGGCCTTGGAAATGATGCTGTCCTCGGTCCACTGCTTATCCCGTTGTTCGAGAAAGGCGAGGACCAGCGAATCCTTGGATGGGAAGTGCCGGTAGAAGGTGGCTTTCGCTACGCCCGACCGCTCAATGAGCTCGTTGACGCCCACATCCCTGATCCCGCGCCGCGAGAACAACTCGTATGCCACGGTAAGGATCCGCGCCTCGGGATTCGAATGACCAGCAGGCGAAGGGTGTCCCGATGCTGCCGGCACCCGCGAGGACGCTGGGGAGGCCAACAAAGGAGACTTGGTGGCGGATGCCCGGGGCGATGAAGTCTTGGGCTCTGGATTCATCACATCCATGGGGCCATTCTGCCACGAGACAGACTTGTCTTTCCCGCGGTAGTGTTTGTCCTACGTGCAGTGCATTTGAACGCCGCAGTGGTTCCCCGGCCACTGCAGGTTGATGCAAGGAGGCCACTATGACAGTAGAGCGGTTGGTCGAAAACGTGCCCCCGGCCCCCGAGCCGTGGATTTCCAGTGACACGCCTGAGGAAATCCGCCAGTTCGCCATTGAATCGCTTCGATGGCAGGCCCAGGAGATTATCGACGAACAGCTTTCAAGCACGGACCCGGCCGAAGAACTGTCCAGGGCACGGCTCCGCCAATGCGTCGAACGCAATCCCGGGCGCCCCGAAAAGGCACTCCTGGAACAGCTGATGGCCAGCGGGGACGGACTGAATCTCTAACCCGCCGCTCTCCTTCCCAACTTTCCGAAACGGCAACCTGGGCAAACGGAAAATCAGGAACTGAGCGGCATGTTGTCGATCAGCCGCACCGGGCCAACCTTGGCGGCGATGAGCGCCAGGGCCTCCCCGCGGAAAGGGGTCTCCCGGCAGTTCTCGGCCAGCGGTTCGAGGGTTTCGGGATCCACCACTTCGAAGTAGTCGAGTTCAACCATGGGCTGGGACTCAACCAGCGCCAGCGCGGAATCCAGGTCCAGCGGCTCATGGGCATTCGCCCGGTCCTCCAGCAGGCGCAGTGCCCTGGACAGGACCAGCGCGGCCTCCCGCTCCGCCTCCGAAAGGAAACGGTTCCGGCTGGACAAGGCCAGCCCGTCCTCTGCCCTGACAGTTGGCACGCCGACGATTTCGACCGGAAAGTTCAGATCGGCAACCATCCGCCGGACCAGGGCCAACTGCTGCGCGTCCTTCTGCCCAAAGTAGGCCCGGTACGCGGGCAGGCGGCCGGCCCGGGAAGCGTCATCAGCGGACCCGGCAGGAAGGCCTGCGGCCGGCATGCCGTAATGGAGCAGCTTTGCCACAACGGTCAGGGCGCCGTCGAAGTGTCCGGGCCGCGATGCACCCTCCCACTTTTCGCCGAGGCGGCCGGACGTCACCCGTACTAACGGCTCCCCGCCGGGGTAAACCTCCTCCACAGACGGCGCGAATGCCAGGTCGACGCCCTGTTCCTCCAGCAGCGCAAGGTCCGCGTCCAGCGTCCTGGGGTAGCGGTCCAGGTCCACGGCGTCGCCGAACTGCAGGGGGTTGACGAAGATGCTGGCCACCACAACGTCGTTGTGTTCGGCGGCGGTGCGCGCCAGTGCGGCATGGCCTTCGTGGAGTGCGCCCATGGTGGGCACCAGGCCCTGCGATGTACCGCGCCTGGCGCCAAGGAGCCTGGCGCTTTCCGCGTGCAGTTCGTGAACGGTCTTGACGAGTTGAATGGACATTCAGTCCTCCTTCGGTTCGAGGGCCTCGCGCAGCCCCTTCAGCTGGTCAGGTTTCAGAAGTCCCCGCCCTTCTGCCCTAAGGGCTGTGGCCCGGGCCATCGCGAGGTAGGCCTCGAGCACGTCGCCATGCCCGCCGCCGTCGAACTCCCGCAAAGCCTCGGCATGGGCACGGACCGTTCCCACGTCCCCGCGGGCCACCGGTCCGGTCAGCGCCGACTCCCCCGATGCCAGCGCGTTTTCCAGCGTGGCCCTCAGCAATGGACCCAGCATTCGCTCGGGTGCCTCCACCCCAACCTCCCTCAGGAGCTGGGACGACTGGGCCACCAGGGTGACCAGGTGGTTCGAACCGTGCGCGAGGGCTGCGTGGTAAAGCGTCCTGTCGGCCTCGGCGATGGCCACGGGTTCCGCCCCCATCTCCACCACCAGCGCCTGGGCGATGGGCAGCATGGCGGCATCGGCCGTCACCCCGAAGGTGCAGTCCAGCAGCCGGGTGAGGTCCAGGCTCATGCCTGTGAATGTCATGGCCGGGTGCAGCGCCAGCGGAACGGCACCGGCTGCGCGCACAGGATGCAGCACGCCCACCCCGAACCGTCCTGAGGTGTGCGCCACCAGCTGGCCGGGCTGCCATGCCCCCAGCTTCGCCAGCCCGTCCACCAGGCCGGGCAGTGCGTCATCCGGCACGGCCAGCAGAACCAGTTCCGACCGCTCGACAATGTCCTGCACTTCCAGGACGGGCACGCCGGGCAGGAGTGCTTCAGCCCGTTCCCGGCTTGCGTCGGACACGGCTGACACCCCGACGACGGCGTGCTCGGCCGCGCGCAAAGCCGCGCCAAGCACGGCTCCCACCTTGCCGGCACCGATGATTCCGACGCCGAGGCGTCCGGGCTTAGCCATGCTGCTGGCCTTCCTGTTGGTAATGGTCCCGCGCCTTAGCGGCTGCTGCGTCGGTTGTGTCCCCACGGGCCGGCGCATCGGGCATCGGCACGCCAGGCGCCGCGGCGCCGGGCAGTTGCAGGGCACCCATCGGCGTGGGCGCAACTGCCGGAACAACCTGCCGCAACCATTGTTCGGTGGTGTGCCGCTTCCGCGCCAGCCGGGCGCGTGCCGACTGGTCGTCGAAAAGCTGCCGGGCCTCGTCCAGCCCGGCCTGGACCAGCCGGGGGGCCACCGGCCCGGCCGTCGTATGGAGGACCAGGTCCGCCACACGGAACCTGCGCGCCAGGGGTCCCTGCTGCAATGCCAGTGACTGGGTCCGCTGGTGGGGAACCAGCACCAGTTCCCGCCACCAACGCCCGGAGCGGATCAGCAGGGCCGTGTCAGTTGCGGTGAACCCGTTGCGGCGCCACGCGAGGGGTGCCAGCAGGCGGGCCCGTCGCGGCGTGGTGACGAATCCGCCGTCGGAATCCGTGCCGTTAAGGCCGGCGCTAAACACCAGCTCGGGCTGGCTGGTCCCCGGGTCCGGCAGGACCAGCGAAAGCATGGCCATGACGTCGGACAGCTTTCCCACCGGCAGGAGGGTGGTCCTGGTGTTGCCCTCGGCGGCGTTGCCGGAAACCCCGTAGCCGGCCGCATTCACCTGCATCCGGTACCAGCCGAAGGGCCGCCACAGCGGAGGCTGGGCAACCTTCACCGCCTGGATCCGGCCTGGTGGAAGCGTCTGCGCCTGGGTGTCCAGGAGCCCGTACCGCAGCCGGATGCCGTCGGGAGAAACCGATGCTGTGAAGTTGAACCCCTTGTTGAAGAAGTTCCAGTAGCCGGCGGCCAGGCCCAGGGCCGCGGGCACCAGGTAGAAGTAGAAGGCGCGGTTGTCCGTCAGCGCCGACAGGACCACCGAGGCGATCCCGCCCACCACGATAAAGACGCTTTGCTCGCTCAGGATCAGCGATCCGAGAAGGCGCGACGGCGGCACGGCCAGGACAGTGATTTCCGGCGCCTCGAGTGCGGGCCGGGCAAGGCGCTCCGGACCTGCCGGGCTTCCGGAATTGGCACCTGCCGCGGAATCAACGTGGGCACCTGTAACAGCACCGGCGGATGCTCCGGACGCCTGCGCCAGGATGGTGGCACGCAGCTGCCGGGCATCCTCGAACTTCAGGTAGGCCAGGCGCACCGCTGATTCCCCGGCGTCGGCTACCTCAAATTTGAGTTCCGCCAGGCCGAAGATCCGGGCCAGCAGGGGCTGCACGATGTCAATGGCCTGCACCCGGTCCAGCCGCGCCTGCCGGTGCTGGCGGAAGATGAGCCCGCTGTTGACCCTGACATAGCCGCCGGACACCTGGTACTTGGTGAAGTACCAGGTGAGGACGAACCCCAGCACCGCCACGGCCAGCACCACCGCCCCGCCGCCAAGCAGCCAAGGCGCGCGCCTGGCAAACCCCTCCTCGAACACGGGCTGGCCCTGCAGCGTCCGCTCGAAGAGGTCCCGGCCAAAGAAGAAGGTGATGGCGGCCAGGGCAACCCAGCCGCGGACGAAAGGTGAGGCAGGATGCACCCGCAGCCACTCGCCGTTGGACGTTCTGTTGGTTTCCGGGCTGCCCTTGGCAGGTGGAGGCGCAGCTGGAGGAGCAGGCGGAAGCTCAGGCGGCTCCCCGGGCGGACCGGTCAGCTCGCCGTCAGTGGTCACAGTCCTGCCAGCCTGGCTTCACCGCGGGCGGCCAGCTGTTCGCGGAGCCGCGCACCTTCCGCTGCCGGCAGGCCGGGAATGCGTGCGTTCGTGCCGGGTGACGCGGTGTGCAGCTTGACGCTGCACAGCCCCAGCGCGCGTTCCACGGGCCCCACCGCAATGTCCACGTACTGCATCCGCCCGTAGGGAACGGCCATGGTCCGCTGGAAGAAGATGCCGCCCCTAATCAGCAGGTCGTCATCGCGCTCTGCGTAGCCGATGGCCCGGACCTGGCGCGGAATGAGCACCAGCCGCCACAGGGCGGCCAGCAGCGTAGCGGACGGGACGGTGATGGCGAGCCACAGCGGCGGCCACCGCCACCAGCCCAGGAGGACGAACACCAGTGGAGCGGACAGGACCAGCAGGGTGACAAGGTTGGCAACGGCCCATTCCACCAGCCGGACTGTGATGTATTTCGGCGAGACACGCTGCCAGGCGATACCCGGCGGGTCAATCGCCTCGGTACGCATATTCGCCTTCCCCGGCGGCTTCCCCGCGGGCTGGGCGGCCCTTCTTCCCGTCCAGGCTGTTGGTGTCCCCGTCTTCCGGGGGAATCCTGCAGAACCGCTCCACCAGGAGCCCCACCACGATCATCACCAGGCCGCCGCCGGCCATGGCCAGGGCCAGCCAGGTGATGCCCTGGTCACTGCGGAGGCTCCAGATCCGCAGCTGGTCCAGGAAGATGCCCACGTGCCAGCCCAGCAGCACTGTTCCGGCATAAGCGCATGCCTGGGCCAGGACCAGCGTCCGCGCGGCCAGAAGGGGGTCCAGCTGCGTTTTCCTGGCCGTGCTGTTGGGCTTGACGCTGTTGCGCCACCTCAGCACCCGGATGCCCAGGATCAGTGTGATGATGACGATGACGCCCATGGTGGCGAGCGCCGTAGCGGGCAGGACAGGAGTGGCCATGCTGTACCGGCTGGTGACTACCGTGGCCGCCCAGCCCGCCACCGCAAGGATGACGCAGATCAGCAGCAGGCGCAGCGGGTTGATCGGCTTCATCGCTCCTCCACCGCTCCCGCCGTGGGCATGCCGTCGAAGTCGCCGAACCCGTCGAATGGGGCAAGGTCCCCGAAATCCGAGGCCCGCGTTGCCAGCGTGCTGATCCGTTCGCCGTCCAGCGTGGCGGCGGGTTCGATGAGTGACCAGGGGTAGAGGACGAAGGCCCGTGATGCGGCGCGTGGGTGCGGGAGGGTCAGCGTGGGATCGTCGCTGCGGAAGTCCGCGTACGTGATGATGTCGACGTCGAGCGTCCGCGGCCCCCAGTGGACCTCGCGGACGCGGTGGTGCTTGTTCTCCACCGCCTGGCAGTGCTGCAGCAGTTCCTGCGGGCTAAGGCTGGTTTCCACCGTGATGACCATGTTCAGGAAGTCCGGCTGTCCCGGGGGTCCGCCCACGGCTTTGGTCTGGACGATGGGTGAGACGGCAAGGAGCCGGACCTCAGGCGGGTCCACCAGGTCGGCCACGGCCTCCGTCAGCGTTTCGTTGCGTTCACCAAGGTTGCTGCCCAGGGCAAGCACGGCCTTGGTGTAGGTCCCGTTCACGTCTGCGCCCCGGACATGGCGGTGCCTGCGGGGACCCGTTCCCTGTGGACGGTGACCGCCACATCGCCGAAGGGGACCTCGATGGGGGCCTGGGGTTTGTGCACGGTGATGTCCACGGCCTGGAGTGTGAACTCGGACAGGAGGCTGTCTGCGATCCGCACCGCGAGTGCCTCGATGAGGTTGAGGGGCTCGCCGGTAATCCACTCGGTAATACGCTGCGCCACCTCACCATAGTGGGCGGTGTCCCGGACATCGTCGGACTGCGCCGCTTCCGTGAAGTCCAGGTGGAGCACCGCGTCCACGACGAATGGCTGGCCCTCACGGCGTTCGAAATCGAAGACGCCGTGATGGCCCACGGCCGTCACTCCGGTCAGCGTAATCCTGTCCATGGGTCCCCCGGCCCTATTGTTTTTGGGGTACGGCGGATTGTGCCGGGGACGCTGCGGCCATGCGTGCAGCAACCTTGACGGCGTCAAGGCTGGACCCAACCTCGTGCACGCGGACCGCCCATGCCCCGCGGTAAGCGCTGATGGCGGTGATGGCCGCCGTGGCAGAGTCGCGTTCCTCGGGGGCGGCGGCCTTGCCCGCCACGGTGAGCAGGGTGCCGAGGAAACGTTTGCGGGAGGCGCCCACCAGGACCTTGTGGCCCAGGCTGTCCAGCTGGTCCAGGTTCTGCAGCAGTTCCCAGTTCTGGGCGTCGTTCTTGGCGAACCCCAGGCCCGGGTCGATGATGATCTGTTCCTGGCTGACACCGGCGGCGTACAGCTTGTCCCGCACTCCTGCCAGCTCCGCCACCACTTCCCCGGCAACATCCGAGTATTCGGCAAGCGAGTTCATGGTGCGCGTGTCCCCGCGGCGGTGGGTGAGCACGTACGGCACCTTGGAGGCCGCCACGAACTCGGCCATTTCGGGCTCGATGCTCAGGCCGGAGATGTCATTGATGATTGCTGCGCCGGCCTTTACCGCTGCTGCAGCCGTCGAGGCGTGGGTGGTGTCGATGCTGACCAGTGCCCCTGCTTTCACCAGGGCCTCGATCACGGGCAGGACGCGGCGCTGTTCCTCGTCCGGGGTCACATCGTCAGCCCCGGGCCGGGTGGATTCACCCCCGACGTCGATGATGTCGGCGCCCGCGTAGAACATCCGCAGGCCGGCAGCGATGGCAGTGTCTGCCGTGGCGTGCTTTCCGCCGTCACTGAAGGAGTCCGGTGTGACGTTCAGGATTCCCATGACCAGGGTGCGGCCAGTGGGCAGGTCCGCGAAGCGCGCCGCCGGGCGGGGCTTGCGCAGGATGGGCAGCGGGGAGGTTGCGGGCCCCGTTCCAGGGGCTGCAGCGAGTGAATCCATGGTCTGTTGTTACCTTCCGAGGATGAGGCTCATGGCTTCGGCGCGGGTGGCCGGGTCATGAAGCTGCCCGCGGACCGCACTGGTGACGGTCTTCGCTCCGGGCTTGCGGATACCGCGCATCGACATGCACATGTGTTCGCATTCAACGACGACGATGGCGCCACGGGGTTTGAGGTGGCGAACCATCGCTTCGACGATTTCAGTGGTGAGCCGCTCCTGCACCTGCGGGCGGCGGGCGTAGATGTCCACCAGGCGGGCCAGCTTGCTCAGCCCGGTAACTTTGCCATCGTGCGAGGGGATGTAGCCAACATGGGCCACCCCGTGGAACGGCACGAGGTGGTGCTCGCACGTGGAGTAGAACGGGATGTCCTTGACCAGGACCAGTTCCTCATGGTCCAGGTCAAAGGTGGTGGACAGGACCTCCGCGGGGTCGCGGTGCAGTCCCGCGAACATTTCGGCGTACGCCTTGGCCACCCTTTTCGGGGTGTCGAGGAGGCCGCCGCGGTCCGGGTCCTCGCCGATGGCAAGGAGGATCTCACGGACGGCCGCCTCGATTCTCGGCCGGTCCACCTTTTCGTGTTTCGAATGGTGGGAACCGTCCTCCGCCAGAGGTACGGCGGAGGCGGGAACGTCGTCGTCGTCGAAAGAAGTCACAGGGAAAGCTTAGCCGCGAAGGGTGTCAGGCCCCGAGTCGGGGGTGCCGCCGTGAAACGGAGCGTCTTCCGGAACGCCCTGCGAATGAGGGGGCTGGGCGTCCAGCGGCTCATCCATCCGGGCCTTCTTGGCTTCCTCCTGCGCCTCGCGCTCGGCGCGCTCCTGGCGGCTCTCCACCGGGCCTGCCATCTGGACCGGGCGGGTCTCCTTGGACAGCCACACCTCGCGGAAGTCACGCTTGCGGACGTCCCTGAAGATGTCGGCGATCTCGGCTTGGTTCAGCGTTTCGCGCTCCAGCAACTCCAGGGCCAGGAGGTCCAGGACGTCCCGGTTTTCGGTGAGGATCTCGTAGGCCTCATCGTGGGCCTGCTCAATCAGGCGGCGCACTTCCTCGTCCACGACGTAGGCGATCTGGTCCGAGTAGTTGCGCTCGTGGCCTGCGTCGCGGCCCAGGAAGGGTTCACCGCCGCCCTGGCCGAGGCGGACCGCGCCGACGCGTTCGCTCATGCCGTATTCGGTGACCATCTTGCGGGCGGTGCCGGTTGCCTTTTCAATGTCGTTGGAGGCGCCGGTGGAAGGATCGTGGAACACGATCTCCTCGGCAACACGCCCGCCCATGGCGTACGCCATCTGGTCCAGGAGCTCATTGCGGGTCACGGAGTACTTGTCGTTTTCCGGAACCACCATGGTGTAGCCCAGGGCCCGGCCGCGCGGGAGGATGGTGATCTTGGTGACCGGAGCGGAGTTGCGGAGGGCCGCCGCCACCAGGGCGTGGCCGCCTTCGTGGTAGGCGGTGATCTTGCGCTCGTGTTCCTTCATGACCCGGCTGCGCTTCTGGGGACCCGCCATGACGCGGTCAATGGCTTCGTCCAGGGCGCGGTCGTCGATCAGGTTGGCGTTGGAGCGGGCGGTGAGCAGTGCGGCCTCGTTGAGGACGTTGGCGAGATCGGCACCGGTGTAGCCGGGGGTCTTCTTGGCCACGGCCTTCAGGTCCACACCGGGCGCCATCGGCTTGCCCTTGGCGTGCACCTGCAGGATTTGGTCGCGGCCGATCAGGTCCGGTGCGTCCACGCCGATCTGGCGGTCGAAGCGGCCGGGACGCAGCAGTGCCGGGTCCAGGACGTCGGGCCGGTTGGTGGCGGCGATGAGGATGACGTTGGTTTTCACGTCGAAGCCGTCCATTTCAACCAGCAGCTGGTTGAGGGTCTGCTCGCGTTCGTCGTTGCCGCCGCCGATGCCTGCACCGCGGTGGCGGCCGACGGCGTCGATCTCGTCGACGAAGATGATGGCGGGCGAGTTGGCCTTGGCCTGTTCAAAGAGGTCGCGAACGCGGGACGCGCCAACGCCGACGAACATTTCCACGAAGTCCGAGCCGGAGATGGAGAAGAAGGGGACGCCTGCCTCACCGGCCACGGCTCGGGCCAGCAGGGTTTTACCGGTACCTGGAGGGCCGTAGAGCAGCACGCCCTTGGGGATCTTGGCGCCAACGGCCTGGAACTTGGCCGGTTCCTGCAGGAATTCCTTGATCTCCTGCAGTTCCTCCACGGCCTCGTCGGAGCCGGCCACGTCCGCGAAGGTCACCTGCGGCATGTCCTTGCTGACCATCTTGGCCTTGGACTTGCCGAACTGCATGATCTTGGAGCCGCCGCCCTGCATGCGGGTCATCAGGAACCAGAAGAGGGCGCCCAGCAGGATGACCGGGATCAGGAGGGAGAGCAGGCCGGAGAACCAGTTGCTTTCGATCGGCTGGTCAGTGAAGCCCTGGGCCGGCTTGGCGTCGGTGACAGCCTTCACCACATCCTGCGCACGGGCATCAACGAAGAAGAACTGGACGCTCTTGCCCTTGTCCTGCCCCTCCAGCTGCAGGTTGTCCTTCAGCGTGAGGTCAACGCGGTTCTCGCCGTCGAAGATCTTGGCCTGCTCCACCTTGTTGCCGGAGAGCAGTTCCAGGCCCTTGTCGGTATCGATCCGGGCCGCACCGCCGGGGGCGAGCGTTGCAAAAGCCACGAGGAGCAGACCGACCACAACGACGATCCAGATGCCCGGGCCTTTGAAGAAGTTCTTAGCTTTCATCTGTTCGGGGGCTGGCCCCGTCCCTTCCGGTAGTGCTTCACGGCGAGTAGTCTGCGCGCGTGATGGTGCTGCGTCAGCTTCTAGCTATACACCGTCCGGAGTACATCACGCATAGCGAAAAGCAAAAGTTCCCTGTGGGCGTAGCTGCGCGGGGACAGCGCAGGAGCTGCCTGCGTGGCGGGGTTTTGCCGGGGCACGGCGGTGGTGGAGCGTGCCGCGCGGCTTACTCGTAGACGTGCGGGGCCAGGGTTCCCACGAAGTCAAGGTTGCGGTACTTTTCGGCGTAGTCCAGGCCGTAGCCCACCACGAATTCATTGGGGATGTCGTAGCCTACGTACTTGACGTCGATTTCCACCTTGGCGGCGGTGGGCTTGCGGAACGCCGTGCAGATCTCCACCGAGGCGGTGCCGCGGGATTCCAGGTTGGTCTTGAGCCAGGACAGGGTAAGGCCGGAATCGATGATGTCCTCGACGATCAGGACGTCCTTGCCCATCAGGTCGGTGTCCAGGTCCTTCAGGATGCGCACCACTCCGGAGGACTGCGTGCCCGAACCGTAGGAGGACACGGCCATCCAGTCCATGGAGATGTGGCTGTGGAGTGCACGGGCAAGGTCGGCCATGACCATCACGGCGCCCTTCAGCACACCCACAAGGAGGATCTCGCGCCCTTCGTAGTCCTTGTCGATCTGCGCAGCGAGCTCGCTGATCCGCTGCTGGATCTGCTCCTTGGTGTAGAGAACGTGCTTGAGATCTGCCTGGACGTCGTTTGAATCCACCAATGGCTCCTGTTTAGATGCGGGGTGCGACTATTTTGCGGGCGGTTTTTGAGACCGGAATACTAGCTTCCCACAGCGCGCCGGTTCGCGGGGAACGGAACCGGGGCCGCCCTCCGCCCCGGGCACACCCGCAGCCTTCGATCCCTCCAGCTGCGCCAGCGACAACCGGTACACGCTGACGTTGCCGGGAAGCTCCACCGGGCCGGCCGAACCCTGCCGCCGCAACAGCGCCTCCGCCGCCAAAAGGCGCTGGTAGCTGGGCTGCTGCCCGCCGACGTCGGCCGCTGCCTTGGCGATCACCCGGAACCTGATGGCCGGGGCCAGGGCACGCAAGGCCTCCTCAGGCAGCGCCAGCGTGCCGCCGTCGCGCTCCACAAGGGATGCGAAGGTGCTTTCCGCCACAGCCTCCAGGTAGTCGGCGTCCAGCTGCAGGATGGCGGCGGTCCGGGCCAGGGACTCGGCGACGCCGGGGCCAAGGTTCTCCTCGAGGTGCGGGAGCACCTCCACACGGGTCCGGGAGCGCGCGAACGCGGGATCGGTGTTGGTGGGATCGTGCCAGGGATCCAGTTCCTCCACAGCGCAGATCTCCTCGGTGTCCGCCCTGCGCAGGCCGAGGAACGGCCGCAGGAGGACACTGTTTCCGGCACCGGCCCGGGCGGGGCGCATGCCGGCGAGGGAGCGTGACCCGGAGCCCCGGGCCAGGCCCAGCAGTACCTGCTCCGCTTGGTCGTCGAGGGTATGGCCCAGCAGGATGGCGTCCGCGCCCTGTGCCTCAGCGGCCGCCTCGAGCGCCGCATGCCGGGCTTCGCGCGCTGCGGCCTCAGGTCCCATGCCCGCACCGGCCACCGTCACCGTGCGGATTTCCACGGGCGAGAGGCCCAGTTCCTGCAGTATCCCGGCAGTGCGGGCGGCAACGTCCGCGGACCCCTCCTGCAGCTGGTGGTTTACCACCACGGCACCCACGGTCAGCGGACGCCCGTCCACGTGGCCGCGCCGCGCAAAGTACGCTGCGACGGCGGCAAGTGCCAGCGAGTCAGGCCCCCCGCTGCACGCCACCAGGACGTGGCGGGGATATCCGGCGTCGGCCAACGCGTTTTGCAGCATTTTGCGGGCGGTCCCGACGACGGGTGCCAGCCTTCCGGGCCGGCGTCGTCCGCTGCGTGTCCCCACGGCGCCGGCGGATGGGATGTCAGGCAGGGGTGCGCCGGCCAGGGGTGCGCCGGACAGCGGTGTTCCGGGCAGCGGTGTTCCGGGCACCGGGGCGTCCGCCAATCAGAGCCCCATCCGCTCAAGCCACAGCTTGGCGTCGTGGATCTCAGGCTCGGTGGGCAGGTGGTCCACCGATTCCCAAACCTTGTTGAAGCCCTCCATTCCGGCCACCTCCACCACGGCGCGGACGAATCGGGCGCCATCGGAGTACTGGCGCATCTTGGCGTCCAGGCCCAGGAGGCTGCGGATGAACTTCTCGATGACCCCGCGGTCCTTGCCGCGGTCGTTGAACCGCTGCCGGATGGTCTTCACGGAAGGGACAATGCTGGCGTCGACAGCGTCCATCACCACGTTCGCATGCCCTTCCAGCAGGCTCATCACCGCGGTGAGGTGCGAGATGGCAGCCTTTTCCTCAGGATCCTGCAGCAGGTCCAGGATGGCGCCGCGGCCGGGCGTATTTCCGGTGGCGGAGCGGTCCTTCAGGGAGCGGGCAGCGGCGGTGGCGCGCTCCATCAGGGTGTCGACGTTGCCCAGGAGGTGGCCGCTGAGTTCATCGATCTGTTCCAGCATGTGGTGCCGCAGCCAGGGCGCTGCCGCGAACTGGACACGGTGGGTTTGCTCGTGAAGGCAGACCCAGAGCCGGAAATCCTCCGGCGTGACGTTGAGCTCGCGCTCCACTGAAACGATATTGGGGGCCACCAGCAGGAGCCTGCCGGCCGCGGGGGCCGCCGAGTTTTCCGCCAGCGCCGCGAAGGGATCGTACTGGCCCAGGACCTTGCTGGACAGGAACGCCAGCACGGCGCCCAACTGGCTGCCGGTGATGGCGCCGCTGACCTGGGCGGCGGCGGGGCTGAGGGTTCCGTGGCGGCTGTCCAGCATCTTCTGCATGGCAGGCTTGAGCATCACCGCGAAGCTCTGGGTGTTGGCCTTGGCCCAGGACGCCCGGTCCACCACCAGCACCGAGGAATCGCGGAGGTCCCGCGCCGCCTCCAGTCCGGTGATTTCGTGGACGTGCGGAACAGACGCATCCGCCAGCCGGCGAAGGCTGTCCACCGCCTCGCCGATGGCCTTTTCGTCGAGCACGGGCCCGGCGGGAGCCAGCCGCGCTGCGGCGGAAGCAGCGAGGTCCCAGTTGATCAGGGACTGGGCTGTTGGGGACAACGTCGATGCGGACTCGCGCGCAGTGGACTCCATGGTTCCCATCAGAACACAGCAGGCCGGGGATCGTCCTTAAGTTCGCTGACCGGCGAACTTACACAGCCGCCGCACAGGAGGGCGAAAGTCCTGTCCCAGTCCGGGCCGGCACTGTGGGAGGACAGGAAGAATCCGCCCAAGAAGGAGGCCGTCATGATCCCCTACCGTCCCGTTCCTCCCCTGACCGCAGGCCCGCGCAAGGGCTGGGCGTCGGTGCTTGCCGCCGTCGTCATGGCTGCGCTGCTGGGGATCCAGGCCCGGTAGTTCCATCAGCAGGGGTGCCCGCCGCTGGAATTCGGGTTAGCGGCAGCCGCAGCCTGCCAGCGCCGTGGCGGCCCGGTCCAGGGCTTCCTTGTTGCCGGCGACGCCGGGCGTCAGGCCGTTGCCGATGAAGGAGAAGACCAGGAGCCGTCCGTCGGCGTCCACGACGTACCCGCTCAGTGCCAGCACGGAATTCAGCGTCCCGGTCTTGGCGCGGACCAGGCCCGCGCCGCCGGAGGTGGTGGCGTCCCCGTAGCGCGTGTCCAAGGTTCCGGAGAGCCCGCCGACCGGAAAGCCGTCCAGGGCGGCTCGAAGCCTGGTGTCCGGCCCGGTGGTGATGGCCCGCACCACCTCCGTGAACTGGCGGGCCGAAACCTGGTTGCCCATGGCCAGTCCGCACACATCCGCCAGCTTCACCGAGTCGGTGGGTATGCCGGCTGCGGCAAGTTCGGCGGAGACCACAGCCGTGGCGCCGTCGTTGCTCCCGGGCCGGCCGGTGGCCACCGCCGCCATCCGGCCCATGGTTTCGGCCAGGTAGTTGTCCGATACCTGCAGCATCAGGTTCACCTGCTCAGCGACAGTGGCCGATTCAACGGCCGCCAGGGCTGCGGCGTTGGACTGGAAAGCCCCGGGTGAACGTTCGACGCCGGCCGCCACCGTGAGTCCCGCCCCGGCACCTGCCGCCCGGAGCCGGGCGGCGAACTCCTCCGCCGCGGCCTGGGCGGCATCCTGGGGACGCGGGCCGGTGGTGACGGCGGGATCAAAGCGGGCAGAGTTCAGGGCCAGGGGGTACAGCGGGGCTATTTCGCCCGCTTCCACGTCGCCTGACTGCCAGTTGGGGTTCAGTGCGGGCCCGGTGAAGAGGGAGCCATCCACCAGGACCTTGACCTCCCCCTTGGTGCCCCCGGCCGCCAGGGCCTGCGCCGTGAGGGCGGCAAGGGTGGCAAGGCCGGCGTGGCCCATAACCTGTTCCGGCTGCGACTCCCCCGCGGCCAGGAGGACGTCGCCCCCGCCCACCAGCATCACCTGCCCGGCGGCGGGGCCGGGAACCACTTTGGTGGTGAAACGGTGGTCCGGGCCCAGGGTGCGCAGCGCGGCCACCGCAGTCAGCAGCTTAAGGTTCGATGCCGGCACCCGGCTTTCTGCCCCGCCCCGGTCGAAGAGGACCTGGCCCGTGAGCGCGTCCTGCACCATGCCGGTGAAAGTACCGCCGCCGTCGACCTTTAAAGCAGGCTCAATCTGGGCCGTCACCGCTGCCTGGAGCGGCACCGGGGCGGACGCCTGAAGCGGGGCAAGCACCTGCGGGGCCGGGAGGGTGGCGGGGGCCTGCTGCCAGGCAGGCGGCGCCGCCTTGGGTTGAGGGGCGTCTGGGCCAATGAATCCGGGGGCCACCAGAAGGGCTCCCGGGACCGCCAGGACGAGCAGGAGCAAAGCCGCCAGGACCAGCGGCCAGGGCCCGCGCTGCCCTTCCCCTGGGACCTGGGCAAGGCCGCCGCGGGGCCCGGAGGGATGCGCGCGCAACGGTTCCTGGCCGGTTGTTTTGGTCATGCTGGTGCTGGTCCTCAAGTCCTGAAATATCCCCACAAGTTCCTGATTCCAGGGCCTCTCGCTATATCCTCAATAGTAGTCGGCGGCACCGACACTCTTTTTTGTGGGCCCGTCAAGTGTGCCGCGCACCCCCTGCAATTGCCGAGGAGCATTCCATGAAGCACGACGTGACCATCGAGATCCCCAAGGGATCGCGCGTCAAGTACGAAGTTGACCACGAGACCGGCCGCGTCCGCCTGGACCGCGTCCTCTTCACCTCCATGCAGTACCCCACGCACTACGGGTACTTCGAGAACACCCTCGGCGAGGACGGCGACCCGCTGGACGCACTGGTGCTCCTGCAGGACTTCGACCTGCACCCCGGCGTCATCGTGGAGTCCCGCCCCATCGGCGTCTTCAACATGACCGACGACGGCGGCGGAGATGCCAAGATCCTCTGCGTTCCGGTGGATGCCCGCTTTGACCACATCCAGGAAGTCAGCGACGTCAACGAATTCCTGATCAAGGAAATCGAGCACTTCTTCACGCGCTACAAGGACCTGGAGCCGGGCAAGTGGGTCAAGGCTGAGGGCTGGGGCGACCGCGCCGCCGCCGAGGCCGAACTGGAAGCCTCCATCAAGCGTTACGTGCCCACCGGCCACTGACCGCCAGTTCTTCAGACGGCGGGTGCCCGGCTTTTCGAAGCCGGACACCCGCCGTCGTAGTTTCAGGAAGATATGGCATGGTGGGGCTGTGAATTCCGAGCCAGCCCTGACTTCCGAGCCTTCGTTCAATCCTCCGTGCGGGCCCGTCGCCGGCTGGCGGGACGGCGACGTTATCCGCGCCACCGGCATCCCGTATGCCACAGCTGCACGGTTCCAACCCCCCGCCCCGGCCCCGGACTGGACCTCCGAACTGTCCGCCACATCCCCCTCCCCTGCCTGCCCGCAGGCGCCTGTCCCCTTCCTCGACGACGTCCTGGGCACCCGATACGGGGAACTTCCGGGCAGCGAGGACTGCCAGAACCTCTCCATCACCATGCCGGCCGACCTCACCCCGGACGAAAAGCTGCCCGTCATGGTCTGGATCCACGGCGGCTCCTATACCACCGGATCCGGCGACCTGGCCATCTTCGACCCCGCCCGGCTGGTGGCTGAGAACCGCGTCATCGTGGTCTCGGTGACCTACCGGCTGGGACTGTTCGGCTTCCTGGCAACACCCGGCGGGCGGCCCGGCAACCTGGGGCTCCTGGACCAGCTCGAGGCGTTCCGGTGGGTGCAGCGGAACATCGCAGCCTTTGGCGGAGACCCCGGCCGGGTCACCGCGTTCGGCCAGTCCGCCGGCGGCGACGCCATTGCCCACCTCATGGCGACACCCGAGGCGCCCACCCTTTTCCAGCGCGCCGTCATCCAGAGCGCACCGCTCGGCATCACCCGGGGGCGCACCAAAATGAACCACGCCATGGGCATTGCCGCCGAATCCGTCACCGAACAGACACCGGCCATGGACGTGGTGGCGCTCGAGGAGCGGGTCACCCAGGTGGCCAAAAAGTTCGGCCTGCTGGCCGCCATGCCTTTCGGCACCCAGTACGGTCACGACCCCCTCCCGGCGGAATCCGATATCGAAGCGGCATGGGACCGGACGGCACCGGCCATCGAGGTGCTGATCGGCCATACCTCGGAGGAGGCCCGGCTGTTCCTCCCCCGCAGTCCACGCCTGATGCGCCTGGCAGGTGTCCCCGTGGTGGGGCCGCACCTCGTGCGCGCCATCGACTGGCTAGTCACCGAAACCGTATACGGCCGGGCAACCCGCCGGTTTGCCCGTCGCCACGCCAAGGCGGGCGGAAAGGCCCACCGCTACCTCCTGACCTGGCACGCCCCCGGCAATATTTTTGGCGCAGCGCACACCGTCGACCTGCCGCTGCTGCTCGGCACCAGGAAGACCTGGGACGGCGTGGGCCTGATCGACGGCGCCCGCTGGGAGGACGTGGACATGACAGGCCGGTCGGTGCGGGCCCTGTGGGCCGGCTTCGCCCGCGGCGATGATCTCGGCGAAGCGGGAGCCGTTGACGACGCGCTGCGTTACAGGCGGGTCTGACAGGCAGTGAAAACCCTCGGCGTGGACCTGGCGGCGGCCACCAAAAAGACTGCGGTGGCCGTCATCGAATGGGGCCAGGGTTCCGCGCAGTTGGTCCACCTGGCACTCGACGTGACTGACCAGGACATCGTTGAGCTGTTCGGCTCCTGCGAGATGACCGGCGTGGACTGTCCTGTGGGCTGGCCCGACGCGCTGATCCCGTTCCTCACCGGACACCTGGACTTCGACGCCGGCCCCGTCCTGGAGTACGACGGGATTGCCGGCCGAAGGCTCCTTGCCTACCGCGACACCGACCGCTTCGTCACCCGCCAGACCGGGCTGATCCCACTGAGCGTCTCCGCGGACCGGCTGGCACACCCGGCGATGCGCTGCGCAGTGATCCAGGCAAAGATTGCCGCGCTGCACGGCCCACAGCCACGGGACGGCTCCGGCCGCCTTGCCGAGGTGTACCCGGCCGCATCGCTGAAGATCTGGGGCCTCAACGGCCGCGGCTACAAGGGCCGCGGCGACCCCGAAGCCGAACGCCTCGGCCTCCTGCTGGCTGCCCTCGAAGAGCAGGCGCCATGGCTGGACCTTGCCGGACACCGGGAAAGCCTGGCCGCTTCGGACGACCTGCTCGACGCCGTCATCGCCTCCGTCACCGCCCGAGCCGCCGCCCGCCGTCGTACGCTTTTGCCGGACGAGTCCCATGCCAGGGCGGCACGCAGCGAAGGCTGGATCCACCTCCCGTCCTGCACTCTGGAAGAGCTCCCGGGCTAAGTGGGCCGGCTATGCGCCGGAGTGCCCCAGCTTCCAGTTCCGGATCTCCTCCGGGTCCTCACCGTGGGTCCGGGTGTGCTCGCGGGCACGGTTGCGGCGGTCCTGCAGTTCCTGGCGCAGCAGCGAATGCTTTTCCGCCAGGCCGGGCACACGGTCGATCGCGTCGATGGCCAGGGTAAAGCGGTCGATGCCGTTCATCATGGCCATGTCGAACGGCGTGGTGGTGGTCCCCTCTTCCTTGTAGCCGTGCACGTGCAGGCCCTGCTGGTTGGTGCGCCTGTACGCCAGCCGGTGGATCAGCGCGGGATAGCCGTGGTACGCAAAGATGACGGGCTTATCCGCGGTGAAGATGCCGTCGAAGTCATGGGCAGGCAGGCCGTGCGGGTGCTCGCTTTCGTCCTGCAGCCGCATCAGGTCCACCACGTTGACCACGCGGACCTTGAGGCCGGGCGCGCCCTCGCGGAGCAGTTCGGCGGCCGCCACGGTTTCCACGGTGGGCACGTCACCGGCGCAGGCCAGCACGACGTCGGGCTCCTCGCCGGGCACCTCAGAACCGGCGAACGTCCAGATCCCCAGGCCGCGGTGGCAATGGTTGGCGGCGTCGGCGGGGCCGAGCCAGGTGGGCGAGGGCTGCTTGCCGCTGACCACGATGTTCACGTAGTCCGTGGAGGCCAGGCAGTGTTCCATGACGGAGAGCAGGGTGTTGGCGTCCGGCGGCAGGTACACCCGGATGACCTCGGCCTTCTTGTTGACGGCGTGGTCGATGAAGCCGGGGTCCTGGTGCGAGAACCCGTTGTGGTCCTGCTGCCACACGTGCGATGACAGCAGGTAGTTCAACGATGGCACCGGCTGGCGCCAGTGCAGCTTGCGGGAAACCTTCAGCCATTTGGCGTGCTGGTTGAACATGGAGTCGACAATGTGGACGAAGGCTTCGTAGCAGTTGAACACCCCGTGCCGGCCGGTGAGGAGGTACCCCTCGAGCCAGCCCTGGCACAGGTGCTCGCTCAGCACCTCCAGGACACGGCCGGAGCGCGCCAGGTGCTCGTCGACGTCGTCAATCCGGTACTGCCACACCTTGTCGGTGACCTCGTAGACGTTCTGCAGCCGGTTGGACGCCGTCTCGTCCGGCCCGAACAACCGGAAGTTCTCCATGTTCTGCGCGATCACGTCCCGCATCCAGGAACCGAGCGTGACCATGGGGCTGACCCGGTCGATGCCGGCGTTGGGGACCTCGACGGCGTGGTCCCGGTAGGCGGGCAGTTTCAGCGCGCGCCTCAGCAGTCCGCCGTTGGCATGCGGGGTGGCGCTCATGCGGAAGTCGCCGGTGGGCGCTCCTTTCGCCACGTCGGGACTGAGCCGGCCGTCGCCGTCGAACAATTCCTCCGGCCGGTAGGACTGCAGCCACTCCTCCAGCTGTTTCAGGTGCTCGCCGTTGGTGCGCACCTCCGACAGCGGCACCTGGTGGGCGCGCCAGGTGCCTTCCACCTGCAGCCCGTCCACGGTTCGGGGCCCGGTCCAGCCCTTGGGCGAGCGCAGGACGATCATCGGCCAGCGGTGCGCGGCGTCCTCGCCGGAATCCTCACCGGATGCGTCCTGCCGGTGGGCGTCCTGGATGGCTTTGATGTCCGCCAGGCACTGGTCCAGGACGCCGGCGAAATCGCGGTGCGCCTGCTCCGTGTTGTCCGAGTCCGTCACCGTGACGAAGTAAGGCTCATGGCCATACCCGCGCAACAGCTGCTCCAGCTGGTCCTGCGGCATCCGGGCCAGGACGGTGGGGTTGGCGATCTTGTAGCCGTTCAGGTGCAGGATGGGCAGGACGGCGCCGTCCACGGCTGGGTCCAGGAAGTTGTGGGAGTGCCAGCTGGCCGCCAGCGGTCCGGTTTCCGCCTCGCCGTCGCCGATCACCACCGCCGTGACCAGCTGCGGGTTGTCAAATACCGAGCCGTAGGCATGGGCCAGGGAGTATCCCAGTTCGCCGCCTTCGCTGATGGATCCGGGGCTTTCCGGGGCGGCATGGCTTGGGATGCCGCCGGGGTACGAGAACTGCCGGAACAGTTCTGCCAGGCCGGCCTCGTCATTGCCCACATGGCCATAGATTTCGGAATACGTTCCTTCCAGCCAGGCATTGGCGACGACGGCGGGACCGCCATGGCCGGGACCGGCAACAAAGAGCATCTCCAGGGAGTCGCGGCGGATCACGCGGTTTAGGTGGGCGTAGACGAAGTTGAGTCCGGGCGTGGTGCCCCAGTGCCCGAGCAGGCGGGACTTGGTGTCCTCAGCCTGCAGCGGTTCGCGCAGCAGCGGGTTGGACCGCAGGTAGATCTGCCCTACCGAAAGATAGTTGGCGGCCCGCCACCATTTGTCGACGAGGCTAAGTTCGTCCTGCCCCAGCCCGTCCTGCCGCATGTCTTCCTGCCGCCGTTCATTCTGTCCAGCGCTGCCGGGCATAACCATCCTCACGTCGGGTGTGCCGCTGCAGGCGGCCGTTCCCCCATCGCAACAGATGGAGGGGCAGGCAGGCAACCCCCGCCGTCGCGCTTTTCCGCTCTTGCGGCATCGCTGCGGGCGGCATGTAGGGTAGTAAGCAAGCTTAGCTTCCGCTCGGCGGGGCTGGGAAAATCTACTGCGGGGAGACCAGATATGCCAGCCGAAGACGACGTTGTGATCCCCGGAGTTCCGTCCAGTGAACCTCCGGCACGCGAAGAGCCCACCACACCGCGCGAGCCGTTGCCCCCGAAACCGGACCAGCGCAGTCCTGAGGCGGTGTCCCCCACGGGAAGCCCCACCGGGGCGCCGGCCGGGGCACGCGCCCAGTCCGGCCAGTACCTGACCACGGCCCAGGGGCTCCGACTGCAGGACACGGACCACTCCCTGAAGGCCGGCGTCCGCGGCCCCATCCTGCTGCAGGACCATCACCTGCGCGAAAAGATCACCCACTTTGACCACGAGCGGATCCCGGAGCGCGTTGTCCACGCCCGGGGCGCCGGAGCGCACGGTGTGTTCCGTTCCTACGGCAGCGCGTCGAAGGTCACGCGTGCCGGCTTCCTTGCCCCGGACGTTGAGACTCCGGTGTTCGTGCGGTTCTCCACCGTGCTCGGTTCCCGGGGATCCGCGGACGCCGTCAGGGACACCCGCGGGTTCTCCACCAAGTTCTACACCGATGAGGGCACCTACGACCTCGTGGGGAACAACATCCCCGTGTTCTTCATCCAGGACGGCATCAAGTTCCCGGACATTGTCCACGCGGCCAAGCCCCACCCGGACCGGGAAATTCCCCAGGCCCAAAGCGCCCACGACACCTTCTGGGACTTCGTTTCGCTGCACACCGAGGCGCAGGCCCACACCATGTGGAACATGTCCGACCGCGGCATCCCCCGGTCCTACCGGACCATGGAAGGCTTCGGCGTCCACACGTTCCGGCTCACCAACGCCACCGGCCACACCACCCTGGTGAAGTTCCACTGGAAGCCCAAACAGGGTGTGCACTCCCTGGTCTGGGAAGAAGCCCAAATCATCAACGGCATGGACCCGGATTTCCACCGGCGCGATCTTGCCGACGCCATCGAGGCCGGCGCCTACCCTGAATGGGAGCTGGGCATCCAGACATTCCCGGACACAGAGGACCAGATGTTCGAGGGCATCGATCTCCTGGACCCCACCAAGTTCGTCCCTGAGGAACTGGCGCCGGTGCAGCCGATCGGGCTCATGACCCTCAATGCCAACCCCACCAACTTCTTTGCCGAGACCGAGCAGGTGGCCTTCCATCCGGGTCACCTGGTGCCGGGAATCGATGTCACTAACGATCCCTTGCTGCAGGTCCGCCTGTTTTCCTACCTGGACACCCAGATCTCGCGCCTTGGCGGTCCAAACTTCGCCCAGATCCCGATTAACCGGCCGCACGCACCAGTTAACGACATGCTCCGCGACGGCATGCATCAGACGGCGGTCCATGCGGGGGTTGCCCCGTACCGGCCCAATTCCCTGGATGGCGGGTGCCCGTTCCTGGCTGGGGAAGACATGGGGGCTTTTGTGGACGTGCCCCAGGCAGTGGCCGAAAGCGTGAAGGAACGGCGCAATCCGGCCTCCTTTGATGACCACTACAGCCAGGCCCGGTTGTTCTTCCGGAGCCTGAGCGCCGTGGAACAGGACCACGTGATCCAGGCATACACGTTCGAACTCGGCAAATGCTTCGAGACGCCCGTCCGGGAACGCCAGCTCCAGGCCCTGGCCAACATTGACGCACGGCTTTGCGCCGCCGTCGCCGCCGGCCTGGGCATGCCTGCACCGGAGGCCACGGAACAGGTGGCAGATCAGGATCCCAGCCCGGCACTGTCCCAGGTCGGCCATGCCTGGCCGGTTGCGGGCCGGGTGGTGGGCATCATCGCCGACTCGTCCAGCGACCTGTCCCAGGTGGCAACTGCCCGCAAAGCGCTCGACGACGAGGGCATGGTCCCGTTGGTCATCGCACCGGCGGGAGGCGTACTTTCCTCTGACGGGCTTTCGGTGATGGTGCAGCGCACCTTCCTTACGGCGCGGTCAACCGAGTTCGACGCACTGATCGTCGCCGGGGGACGGCATCCCGCACCCGACGCCACCGCAGGGCGGGACGCCAAGGGCGGGGAACCGCGTGAAGGGGCGGACCCGCGCGTCGCCCTGATGTTGACTGAGGCTTACCGCCACGCCAAGGCCATTGGCTTCTGGGGTTCGGGTTCAGCTGTCCTGGACGCGGCAGGCATCCCGCAGGACGCGGCGGGCATAGCTGCAGGAGACTCCGCAGCTGCGGTGACCTCCGCTGTCTCCGGGTTGCTCGCCGCCCACCGCGCCTGGGAGCGTTTCCCGGCAACCGGGGCAGCCGAGCAGGAGAACTGACGCCCGGTCCTTATCCATTTGCCGAATCACGGTTGAGGGTCCGCGTCCACGTGACGCGGACCCTCTCCCGTTTCAGGAATGGGGCAGCGCGGCCCTGCATAACCGGCCGTTTCGCAATTCCTACTTCCGGGTAGTGTGGACCCAGAATGTTCACACTGACCATCAACCAGACGGACAGCCGGCGCGACGGCGACCAGGTCCCGCAACTGCTCAAGGCGCTGCGGCACATCCCTGCGCGCCTGGATTTTGACCGGTCTGTGGAGGACGAAGTCCAGGGCATCGTCGAGTGCCCGCACCAGGCGGTGGATGCAGCCATGATCGCGCTGCGCAGCGGGCACTGGTACGTGGGAATTGGTGCGGGGCCGGTGAACGAGCCGTTGCCCAACCAGATCAAGGACGCGTCCGGCCATGGTTTGGTCTATGCCCGCCGGGCGGTGGACCGGCTCCGCAGCAGCAAGGAGCGGGTCCCGGTTGCGGTGGAGGGGCCGCTGGCGGATGTTGCCCAGGACGCAGAGGCCATCCTCCGGTTGCTCGGCCATATTGTGCGGGACCGCTCAGACGCGGAATGGCGGGTGCTGGACCTGCTGACCCCCGGCGTCCGGGGGCAGCAAAAAGCGGTGGCACAGGAACTGGGCATCACCACCCAGGCCGTCAGCAAAGCCGTGGCACGGGCGCAGTGGAACGAGGAACATGCCGCCCGGCCGGCAGCTGCCAGGCTGCTGGCGCTGATCCTCGCGGCCCGGTAGCCTGCGGGCGCTTGGCCCTCTTTTGCGGCCTGTTTGGCTGATAGGCCTCAGCTGCCGGTGGCCGCCATAACGGGTTCGCCGTTGAAGTACTCCAGCTTCCAGCCGTCGATTGCGTGATGGTGCGCCAGGTTCAGTACGGCGTTGTCCACGCTGGACAGGGTCTGGCCGATGGCCCGGCTGAGGCTCACGCGCAGCAGGGTGCCGTGGGTGACCACCAGGAGCCGCTGGCCGCGGAACTCCTCCGCAAGGGCCTCCAGCGCGGCAAGCCCCCTGTTGGCGGCCTCTTCTTCGCTTTCCGCGCCTTTGAAACCGCCCGGAATACGCAATGCGTCCAGCTCCGGGCCGGCCTGCATTCCTTCAGCCGGTCCGAAGCTGCGCTCCGTGAGTTCCGGGACACGCCGGGACACTGACAGCCCCAGTCCCTCGGCAATCAGGTCCGCGGTTTCTGCGGCCCGGCTCAGGGGCGAGGAGACAATGGCGTCCCATTCGTACGGGGCAAGGACGGCGACGGCGTCCCTCGCCTGGCCGCGGCCGACGTCGTTCAGGGGGATATCCGTTGCTCCCTGCAGCCGCCGCTCGGCATTCCAGTCGGTCTGGCCATGGCGGACGAGGGCAAACGTCGTAAGGGTCATGCCTCTATTCTGCCTTGGCCGACCGGCGGCCCTGAATTCCCGCTTGCTCCATCAGTAATGGTCGGCAAAACCGGGGTTTAGGTGCCGTATCTGATGGAGCAACGCGCAGGGTGTCTAGAGGAGGCTGCGCAGCACCTGGGCGGCGCCGTCGTCATGCACTGAGTGGGTGACCTCATTCGCGGCGGCCACCACCTCCGCCGGCGCCTGCCCCATGGCCACACCGCGGCCCGCCCAGGTGAGCATCTCGATGTCATTCCGGCCATCCCCGACAGCAACGGTGAGGTGCTCTTCAAAACCAAGGCGCACGCGAAGGTTTTCCAGCGCGCTGGCCTTGGTCACTCCTGCCGCAGCGATGTCCAGCCACGCGGTCCACCCCACGGAGTAGGTCACTCCCGCCAGGCCCACGTGGTTGATGGCCTCGGTAAACTCCTCCGGCGTGTTTTCGGTGCTGAAGACCACCACGCGCACGGCGGTGGCTTCCAGCATGGTGTGGAAGTCCACGCCCACGGCCTCGACGCCGAAGCTGGCATCCTGGAACCGCTCGGTGGAGAGGAAGTTGCCGTCGGCGTCCTCAAGGGCGTACTTGGCGGACGGCAGCCGTTCCCGCAGCGCGCGCAGGGCGGGAGCGGGATCGAAGGTGGCCTTGTGGATCACCTCGTAGCCGTTTTCCAGTTCCGGGTGCAGCCGGAGGGTCACGCCGCCGTTGCAGCAGACCGCATACCCGCGCTCCATTCCGATCTTTTCAATGATGGGAAGCGTGGCATTCAGGGAGCGGCCGGTGGCGATCATCACCTCGTGCCCGGCGGCCACCACGGCCTGCGCCGCTTCCCGCACGCCCGGGGACATGTGGCCGTCGTGGTTCACCAGGGTGCCGTCCACGTCCAGCGCGACCATGAACTTCCGGTCCGCACCGGCGAAGCCAAGGGCGTTCTCGTTGGTGTCTCGAATGTTGTCTCGCCGGTCATCGTTGCCGGCGACTGAGGTTTCAGTCAGCGTTGTCATCCACATAGTGAACCAGACGTAACTGACGGGCGCTAGGACGCGGACCACAGGTTTATTGAACTGTTGGTTAACACGGCGGATTCCCACATCTTGGGGCAGGGATGTTCGTTGCGCACCCGCCAACGGACGATACACCCCCGCACGCGCCGGTGTATCGTCCACCTCGCGGTGCGGAACTCCATGGGGCCGGTTATCCACATGCACCGGCCGGCCCCTCCAGCCCCCGACCATGCTCCAGCGACGATGAGTGGCATGCACCTGATTTCCGCCCTGGACCTTCGCCACACCACCGGGGACACCCGGTCACTCAGCAGGCGCTATGCGCAGGGTGAACTCGTCCGCGTTCGCAAGGGTGTTTACGCCGCGAAGGACGAATGGGTGTCGCTGCCTCCCTGGGAAAGGTACCTCCAGACGGTCCGGGCCGTGGACTTGGAACTGCCGCAATCCACGTTCTGCTTGAACACGGCCGCCGTCCTCTGGGACTTGGAACTCCTTGCTGTGCCCGGATATGTTCACTTGTCCGGGGCATCCAGGGGCCACACCGGCCGCAGGCAGCCAACAACCTCCGCGGCCCCTGATGGATCCAGGCGAACCGGCATCACCCACCTCACCGCATACGGCATCCACAGGCATCGCGGGGATACAGCGTCGGTCCAGCGCGGAGGCCTGCTGGTCACTCCGCTGCCCGATACCGTCATAAACGTCCTGGCGAGGGAAAGCTTCGCGGCAGGAGTCGTGCTGGCTGACCACGCAATCAGCAACCGGCGCGTTTCAGGACCTCCGGTCAGCAAGGACGAACTGTTCCAGGCGGCCTCCCAGCTCCCCTCGGCCGCCCGCCGAGACTGGGTGGCACAGGTGCTTAACTTCGCTTCGCCCCATTCAGAGTCAGCCGGAGAATCCCTTAGCCGCGCACAGATGCATCTTCTCGGTTTCCCGGCCCCTACGCTCCAGGCAAGGTTCCGGCAGGGAGGTTCATTGCTCGCACGGACTGATTTCTTCTGGCCGCGGTACCGGCTGATCGGCGAGTTCGACGGCGACTCAAAGTACCTGAGTGACGACTACCTGGGCACACGGACGGCACGGCAAACCGTGTTGGCGGAGAAGAAACACGAGGACAGGCTCCGGGCGGCGGGTTTCCGGGTTGTCAGGTGGGATTGGGCAACGGCCTCGGACCCGTCCCGCTTTACGGCGTGCCTCCGCCAGGCCGGTCTCCCGAATACCCTGAACAGACCGTCCAGCACCCAGTAACGGACAGTGCACCCCCGCGCTCGGGGGTGCATTGTCCAGGTCCGGGTGCACCAACAGGGAAGAACCCTAGAGGACCGGCAGGACCTCGAGGCCGCCCAGGTACTTCTGCAGCGCCTTGGGCACGTTGACGGAGCCGTCCGGGTTCTGGTGGTGCTCCAGCAGCGCCACGATCCAGCGGGTGGTGGCCAGGGTGCCGTTCAGCGTGGCTACAGCCCGCGTGCCCTTGGCGACCCCCTCGGAGTTCACCACGCGCTCACGGATATTCAGGCGGCGCGCCTGGAACGTGGTGCAGTTGGAGGTGGAGGTCAGCTCACGGTAGGCGCCCTGGGTGGGGACCCACGCTTCGCAGTCGTACTTGCGGGCCGCGGAGGTGCCAAGGTCACCGGCAGCGGTATCAATCACCCGGTACGGCAGCTCGCACTTGGCCAGCATCTCCTCTTCCCAGGCCAGCAGGCGCTGGTGCTCGGCGGCAGCCTCTTCCACAGTGGTGTAGATGAACATCTCCACCTTGTTGAACTGGTGGACGCGGATGATGCCGCGGGTGTCCTTGCCGTGCGAACCGGCCTCGCGGCGGTAGCAGGAGCTCTGTCCGGCATAGCGGACCGGACCGTTGGAGAAGTCCAGGATTTCGTCCGCGTGGTACCCGGCAAGCGCCACCTCGGAGGTGCCCACAAGGTAAAGGTCGTCCTCGGCGAGACGGTAGATCTCGGCGTCGTGCTTTACATCGAAGCCGGTGCCCTGCATGGTCTCCGGGCGCACCAGCGTGGGGGTGATCATCGGGACGAAACCTGCTTCGATGGCCTGGTCCATGGCCATCTGCAGCAGTGCCATCTCCAGGCGTGCGCCGACGCCACGGAGGAAGTAGAAACGGGCACCGGAAACCTTGGCGCCGCGTTCCATGTCGATTGCGCCGATCAGCTCGCCGATCTCCAGATGGTCGCGGGGCTCGAAGTCCGGGAATTCGCGCGGGGTGCCGACGGTCTTGACCACCACGTAGTCATCCTCGCCGCCCTCGGGAACACCATCTTCAATGAGGTTGGGGATGGTGCGCAGGAGCTCTTCCTGCTTGGTCTGCGCAGCATCGGCCTCTGCAGACGCGGCCTTGACGGAGTTGGCCAGCTCCTTGACCTCCGCCAGCAGAGCCTGCTTCTCCTCGCCCTTGGCCTTCGCCACCTTCTTGCCGAACACGTTCTGCTCGGCGCGGAGGTTTTCGAAGCGGAGCAGGGCCTCGCGGCGGGCGGAATTCGCGGAGATGATCGCGTCCACCACTGATTCGTCCGCGCCGCGGGCGCGCTGGCTGGCACGGTACTTGTCAGGGTTTTCGCTGAGGTCTTTTACGTCGATCACCAGACAAGGGTATCCAATACAACGCACGACGGCGGGCGGCGGCCCCAGTGCACCCGCCCACCGCGCGCCGGGCTACTGTTGAACCACCATGAGCGACTGGATTCTCTACCTGCTGATTGCGGTGGCGCTTGCCTTCGCCACATCCAGCTGGTGGGGCGTCCGCCGCCTCAAGGCCCTGCATGTCCGCAGTGCGATGGCAGGGGAAGCCTACGACACGGGGCTGACGCAACAGCGGGTGGCCGTGGTCCTCAACCCGATCAAGGCCCGGTCCGGGGAAGCGAAGGAACTCATCCAGCGCGCGTGCCTGGCAGCCGGATGGGAGGAGCCCGTCTTTTTCGAGACAACGGCGGAGGATCCCGGCTTCTCCCAGATGCAGGCCGCCCTGGCCGGCAAGCCCGACGTCGTCCTTGTGGGCGGTGGCGACGGCACCGTACGCGTGGTGGCTGAGGCCCTGGCGCACACGGACGTTGCCATAGGTTTGATTCCGCTGGGCACCGGCAATCTGCTGGCGCGGAACGTGGACCTGGATGTGAACGACCTTCACGGCAACGTCCAGACAGCCCTGTTTGGACGCCAGCGCTACATCGACACCGCACGGATGGCCATCGAGAACTCCCGGACCGGCCACTATTCAGAGCATGTGTTCCTGGTGATCGCCGGAATCGGCATGGATGCCGAGGTCCTGGCCGACACAAACGCTGGGCTGAAGAGAGCGGTGGGCTGGCTCGCGTACACGGAGGCGGGCGTTCGCCATCTTCCGGGCCGGCGCAAAAAGGTGTCCATTGCGTTGGACGGCAGCCCGGAGCAGATAAGGAACATCCGCAGCGTGCTTTTCGCCAACTGCGGCCTGGTTCCCGGTGGCATCGACTTCATCCCGCAGGCCATGATCGACGACGGCATGCTCGATGTTGTGGTCATGAGCCCCCGCAGCGCCCTGGGTTGGCTGCTGATGTACGTCAAAATCATGTTCAAGCACAGCGGAAAGCTGCCCATCATGACCGTCTACCGGTCAGGCAGGGTGGTGATCAAGTGCCCCGAACCCATGCCCACCCAGCTCGACGGCGACACATCGGGCGAGGCCACGCAGCTCACCGTCCAGGTTTTGCCGCGGTCCCTCCTGGTCCGGGTCAGGCGAGAGGTCCACGGCAGCAGCGCCAAAGCAGTGCGCTGATAAGGCTGTGAGACGACGAAGCGGTGAGTGCCGCGTGGGTCAGGCGCTGGCTTGCTTCTTGGCGTCAGCGGCGGCCTTGGCAGCAGCGTGGGCTTCAGACTGCTCGCGGATCATGGCCTGCTCCTCTTCGAAGCGCAGGCGGTCGGCGCGGTCCGCGTCATCGCCGTCCCAGTCCTGGTTGTCGGCGGTCGGCTTGGGATTGACGATCATCCCCTGGCCGTCGTTGTCAGTGCTGCTGGTCATGACCCTCTCCTTTCGTCAGGGGCCATACCCCGTGTGGATCAAGCAAGCATACGCATTGTCCACAGCCCGCGGAAGTACTTCAAGAGGCATTTGCCTACGCTGTGGGCGAAGCTCCGGAACCGTTTTCACCTGCGAAAGATTCCGCGGCAAGGATGGACTCAACCCACGATTGGGCGGCCGCGAATGCTGCATCCGAGGTGTGCGTCGGCACCGGCGTCTCCTGCTTGTCAGCCCTGGCATATGAGCCCAGGAAGCGGGTTCCCGGGCTGATGCGATGCAGGCCCGCCAACGCGTCGGCCAACCTCGCTTCACCGGCGTGGCCGTCGGCGTCGATGCTGAAGAAGTAGTGGCCCAGGTACTGCCCGGTGGGCCGGGATTCGATCCGGCTGAGGTTGACCCCGCGGCTGGCGAACTGGTCCAGGATCTCCATCAGGGCCCCTGGACGGTCCTCAGGAAGCGGGACGACCACGGTGGTTTTGTCCGCACCTGTGCGGGGCGGAAGGGCGGCGGGCCGGCTGACCAGGATGAAGCGGGTCACCGCAGCCGGGTTGTCTCCGATGTCCTCCGCCAGCACCGACAGCCCCGCATGCGTACTGGCTACCAGTGGCGCGCAGATGGCGGCGTCGTAATGGCAGTCCTCCTCCAGTAGCCCCAGGGCCGCAGCAGCGGTTGACGAGCCGGGAACGTATTCTGCATGTGGCATATTCTGGTCCATCCACAACCTGCACTGGGCCCAGGCGTGGCCGTGCGTGGACACCCGCCGGACGTCCGCCGCCCGCACCCCGGGCCGGGCCACCAGGACAAAGCTGATGGGAACCAGGACCTCGCGGATGATCCGCAGTTCCTGGCCCGTGGCAATGGCGTCCAGGGTGGCAGTGACGCCGCCCTCCACCGAGTTCTCGATGGGGACCATTGCCGCGTCGGCCGCCCCGTCACGTACATTCCCAAGTGCAGCGTTGACGTTGGACGCCGGGATCCTGACCGACTGAAGGGCGTCAGGCACCTGCAGGAGGGCAGCGTCGGTGAAGGTACCTTCCGGCCCCAGGAAGGTGTAGGTGCGGGAAGTGCCGGGCACTAAAGCACCAACGGCTTGAGCCCGTTGTCCGAGACCAAAGGCTTGCCGGATTCCAGCCACTGATCCATGCCGCCCGCGACGTTGATGGCGGTATACCCCTGGCCGGTGAGCCACTGGGCAGCGCGGAAGGAACGCCCGCCTGTCCGGCAGATGACGTAGATGTCCTCGTCCGGGTCGAGCTCGTCCAGCCGTGCCGGGATCTGGTCCATAGGGATGTGGAGTGCGCCGTCAGCGTGTCCGGCTACCCACTCGTAGTCCTCCCGGACATCCAGGATCACAGCATCAGCGGGAACGTCATGCACGGGGACGGTATCGAAGTCACTCATCGGAGTCCTGTCTTGGCGGGATCAGAGTCAGGTTTAAGCCTAGCCCTTCCGCCCCTTTCCACCTCCCTAAGCCCGGAACAGTTGCGTCAAAAGCTGCGGGTTAGGCTGGTGAAGCCCAAGGAGGTTTCCATGTCCCAGCAGCCCGCCGCCGTCCCCGCCTGCCCGGTCGTTCCGGATCCGGCCACGGAACGGTACGCCGGAGCCCACATGGAGTCCCGGTTCCGTGGCTGAAATCCATGAGCTCTCCGCACTGGCCCTACGGAACCTCCTTGCGAATGGAACTGTGTCCGCCACGGATGCCGCCGCCCATTTCCTGAGCCGGATAGGGCAGCAGAACAAGCTTCTTGGCGCATTCATCACCGTGACCGCGGAACAAGCAATGAAGCAGGCAAGGGCGGCCGATGCCCTGCATGCCCGCTCCAACGGCGACCTTCCGCCGCTCCATGGAATGCCGCTGGCCTTCAAAGACCTCACCGACGTGGCCGGTGTAGTGACCACGCACGGCAGCGCCGCCCTGGACCACAAACCTGCCCCCGCCGACGCTCCGCTGGTCTCCCTCTTCAAGGAGGCAGGCGTGGTTTCGCTGGGGAAGACCCAGGTGCCTGAATTCGGACTGACGGCCTACAGCGAAAACCGCGTCGCACCGCCGTCGCGCAATCCGCACGCACCCAGCCGGAGTTCCGGAGGTTCCTCCGGCGGCAGTGCGGCCGCCGTGGCGGCGCGCCTGCTGCCTTTCGCCCCCGGGACCGACGGCGGAGGGTCAATCCGCATCCCCGCAGCCGCCTGCGGCCTGGTGGGCCTCAAGCCTGGGCGGGGGCTGGTGGCAGCCGGCGAAAGTGCCGGCGATCCTGCACGGCTGGTGGTACCCGGCCCTCTCGCCCGCAGCGCGGAAGACGCCGCACTGATGATGGACGTCCTGGTGCCGGGAAACCAGTACCTGCGGTCAGTGCAAAGTGGGAAGCCGCCACGGCTGCGGATCGGCGTCACGCTGGACAGCCCGTGGTCCGCCACGTTCCCCTTTACGCCGGAACAGGAGGCCCTGGACGCGCTCCATGCCGGCGAGGCCCTCCTGGAACACGCGGGCCACAGCCTGGGCGACGCTGCCATCCGTTACGACAACCGCTACCCGGATGCCTTCACCACAGCCTGGACCGCCGGCGTGGGCGCGGCCCGGATCAGTCCGTCACGCGAAGCGTTGCTGGCACCCCTGACCCGGACCTTCCCGCGCCGCGCCCAGCAGCGCAGCCCCGCCAAACTCGCCGAGGCCCTGGCATTCCTTCGGCAGTTCCAGCACGACACCCTGGTGCAGTATGGGCAGTGGGACCTGATGCTGATGCCCGCCTTGGCGCAGACGCCGCGGCCGGTAGGGTGGTTCACCGGCACTGCGCACGGCACTGAGCGCTGGCCGTCGGCCCAATGGCCGGGGGACGCGGACGGCGACTACCGGAAACAGTGCGAGTTCGCCCCGTGGTCCTCGATGGTAAATGTGTGCGGACTGCCGGCCATCACCCTTCCCGTGCACTGGACCGGGGGCGCCCCCGGCAGCGGACTACCCATGGGAATCCAACTGGTGGGCCCCATGGGCTCCGAAGCCCTCCTCCTGCAGGTTGCACACCAGCTCGGTTGTTAAGGGCCCCGCTTGTTGGTTCCGCGACGTTGTTGACCTGCTCCTAACGTCCGCTTAATCCGTTGGTAACCCCGGCGGCGCACACTGGAAAAGCACCTTTCAGCACCCTCCATTCGCCCTCCACCCGATGAGGAGTTGCCCCAACATGAACGTTGAACACCCTGCCCCAGGCATCGAGACCACCATGACGGCAGACGACGGACGTCCGGACATGAGCAATTCGAACGTCAGGGAAGACCTGGCGATGACCGGCCGGTGCGCGCTGGTCCATCTGCCTACGGGCCGGACCTGCCTCCTCCCCCTGCGGCATGCCGGGCCCTGCGAGTTCCACCGCCCGCAGGAGGCCCAGGACGTGGTGGACGGCGGCTGACAGTGCCGGAGACGATTCCCGGCGCGGCTGCCGCTTTGCGTGGCCGCGGCGCCATGCCTGCTGCAGTGCCCTGCCTGCTGCGCCCCCTTCTGGACTTCGCTTGCGTATCGACTCCGCCGTCAATCAGGAGGACGATTAAAGGGCAGTCACCATGAGGAGGTCTGTGATGTGCTACGCATCGAGCAAGGACTTCGGGTGGGGCGCCAGGAAAGAAACCAAGCGCCGGCCCGAAGCGGAAACGGAAACCCCTGCGGAAACTCCGGAGAAGCCGGCCAAGGAACAGGAATTTACGTTCTGGGCCTTCCCCAGCTGGCACAGGACATCTGCGTCCAGCACCCCCTCCGGCGAACGGAGCAGGGAGAGGGTCTGATGCCGGGGCCTGAATGACGCGGGCTATATCGACCCGCCCTACCGGCCCAGGCGCGTACCAAAGGAGGGGTTCTCTCGTGAGGACCCCTTCGTCCTGAAAGCGGCCCTCGCCATCCAACCCGGGACAGCCCTTTGACGGCAGGCCACGAGACCGTTCGTTGTGCCACGGCAACCCGGACGGCTATGGTTGCACAATAAGCATGCTTAGCAATTTGTGAAAGGGGACGAGCATGAGCGCAGGACAGTACACGCCAGGACCGGACCGCCGGCCGGAACCGGACGTCAACACCACACCGTCGAGCGCAGCTCAGCCCTCAGAAGACCGCGCACCAGCCTATGGCGGCGTCCCGTCCTACGCACCGGACGCACCAGGAACGGGCGGAACAACGGGAACCACAACCACACCAGGGCCCGCTGCCGGCGGCACCGCAGACCGCAAGGTCACCCGCGCCGGAGTCATCTGGGCAGCGGTGGTTGCAGCCTTGGTGCTGCTCATCCTGCTGATCGTCTTCATCCTGCAGAACCAGGAACAGGCGTTGGTGAAATTCCTGGGCTTCGAGGGCGCAGTCCCGCTGGGCATGGCACTGTTCATCGCAGCCGTGACGGGCGGCGTGCTGGTAGCCGTAGCGGGCGGCGCGCGAATCCTGCAGCTCCGTTCCAACGCCCACAGGGCAAGGGCCCGGCAGCGGAAGTAGGTTAGCCGGCTGGCGCCAGGGGCCCTTAGGAAAGGCTGACCGCAAATGGGCAGGGTCGTCGTCATGAACCACGTGACGCTCGACGGCGTCATGCAGGGACCAGGCCGGCCTGACGAAGATCCCCGGGGTGGATTCACCGACGGCGGGTGGGCGGTTCCGTATGCCGACGAGGCAACAGTCCAGAAGATGGGCGAACGGATGGGTGCCGACCATGCCTTCCTCTTCGGGCGGCGCACCTACCTGCAGCTCCTGGAGTCCCGGAACGCCCAGGGAGGACCCTTCAAGGACGCCTTGAACAGCACGCCCAAATACGTCGCCTCCGGGGACCCCGACCTGAAGCTTGAATGGCCGAATTCAACCCTCCTTCACGGTGATGTTCCCGCGGCGGTGAAGGAACTCCGGGAAACCTCCCCGGCGAACCTCGTGATCATGGGCAGCCGAGTGCTGATCCGCACGCTCATGGCAGCCGATCAAATCGACGAGTACCTGCTCATGATCCATCCCCTGGTACTGGGCAGCGGCCAACAACTTTTCGCCGGCGGCACCCAGACACCGCTGAGGCTCCTCGAAGCCGACCACACGGCAACGGGCGTCCTCATGGCCGTTTACATACCGGACCGGCAGTAGGAGACGCCGGGGACACAGCTCCGACGCCTCCCTGCAACCGGCACTACTAAGCGCCCACCCCGTCAGCAGACGCCGAGGGTCGCGAACTTCCGGGCCCGGGCTGCCACGAGTTCCGGCACCGGAATACCGGCCACCGCGCCGAGTTCATATTCAATGGCCCGGGCCATCCGGGTGCAGAATTCGCGTGGCTCCAGCGAAGCATCATCACGCTCATCCACAATGTGGTCCACAAGGCCGTGCCCATACAGCGCGGCCACGTTGACCCCCTGCGCCTGGGCCATCGCCGGGGCGAATCCGGTGGTCCGGTGCACAATGGCGCTGGCACCCTCCGGAGGCAGTGGCGAGAGCCAGCTGTGCTGGGCAGCAATAGTCCTGTCCGCGGGCAGCAGCGCCAGCGCTCCCCCGCCGGCGCCCTGGCCGAGCAGCACCGAGACCGACGGCGATTCCAGGCCGATCAGCTCATGCAGGGAGCGGGCAATTTCCCCCGCAAGTCCGCCCTCCTCTGCCTCCTGCGACAACGCGGCGCCGGCGGTGTCAATGACTGTGAGCAGCGGCAGCCGCAGTTCCTCCGCCAGCTTCATCCCCCGGCGCGCCTCGCGCAGTGAGCCCGGCCCCATGCCGGCGGCGTCCTTCCGCAGCGGGCGGGCGTGGCCCAGCACGATGCATGACTGGGTGCCAAAGCGCGCCAGCGCCAGGAGCAATCCAGGATCCTTCTCACCCTGCCCGGTCCCGTTCAGGGGAAGGGCGTCCGTGGCGCCGAACTTCAGCAGCTGGCGCAGGTCCGGCCGCCGCGGGCGGCGGGAAATCCCGATGGACGTCCAGGCGTCTACGTCGGCCGGCCGTACGGCGAGCGTGGACGGAACGGACACAGATGCCATAGAGCCGGCGGCTGCTGCCGTGGGCGTCAGGATGTCCAGCGCCCGCCCCACCAGGTCGGCCAGGTCACCCGGTTCCACCACGCCGTCGATGAGCCCCTTGTTGAAGAGGTTTTCCGCCACCTGCACATTTTCGGGGAACGCCTCCCCGTACAGCGCTTCATAAACCCGGGGACCGAGGAATCCCAGCAGTGCTCCCGGCTCCGCCACGTTGATATGACCCAGGGAACCCCAGGAGGCCATGACACCGCCGGTGGTGGGGTGCCGCAGGTAGACGAGGTACGGCAGGCCGGCCTGGCGGTGCGCCCGGACGGCGCCGGTGATCTTCACCATGGACAGGAACGCGAGCGTCCCTTCCTGCATCCGGGTTCCCCCGGATGCGGGCCCGGCCAGCAGGGGCAGCCCCTCGGCGGTGGCGCGTTCGACGGCGGCGACGATCCGTTGTGCCGCGGCGTGGCCGATGGAACCGGCCAGGAAGGAGAATTCGCTGACGATCAGGGCCACTCGGCGGCCGCGGATGAGGCCGGCACCGGTGATCACCGACTCGTCCGCACCACTGCGTTCGCGGGCCTTGGCCAGGTCAACGGCGTACTCCCCAGACACTTCCGGCTGTTCCGGCTCGCTGTCCCAGGAGACGAACGACCCCGCATCCACCACGGCGTCCAGGAGTTCGCTTGCGTTCAGGTGCCGCACCTTTTCCTTCACCGGCATGCTATTTCGCCCCGGCTGCTGCAGAAGCCAGGCCCAGCCACTCGCGGATCGCCGGACCGTCCTCGTCCAGCAGCGGCGGTGCATCGTGCTCAGTCAGGGTGGTTTCCCCTGCATCCCCCGGTGCGAAGAACCGCAGCGGCGGGCCGGGCAGGCTGACCTTTCCGAGCAGCGGGTGATCCACATTCACCACGAGGCCCTGGGACGCCACCTGCTCCCAGGCGTACACCTCGTCAAGCGAGCGGACCTTGCCTGCCGGGATCCCGGCGTCGTTCAGTTTTTCCAGCAGTTCCACCGCGCCGTAGCCGGCGAAGGCGCGTTCGACGGCGGCAATCACCCCTGCGCGGTTCCGCACCCTTTCGGCGTTGCTGGCAAAGCCGGGGGCAGCGGGGTCCAGGCCGAAGGCCGATGCAAATGACTGCCACAGCTTCTCGCTGCCTACGCTGATCTGCACGCTCCCGTCCTTGCAGTTGAACAGGCCGTAGGGTGCGATCGAGGGATGGTGGTTGCCCTGCGCCTGCGGAACCTCCCCTGCAACTGTTGCCCTGGTGCCCTGGAACGCATGGACACCGATCAGCGACGCCAGCAGGGAGGTGCGCACCACCTTGCCCTGGCCGGTCCGCTCGCGTTCAACCAGCGCGGCCAGCACGCCGAAGGCGCCGTTCATGCCGGAGAGCAGGTCGGCAATCGGAACGCCGACGCGTTGGGGATCGTCAGGGCCGGACCCGGTGAGGGACATGAGCCCCGCCTCGCCCTGCAGGATCTGGTCGTAGCCGCTGCGCTGGGACTCGGGCCCGTCGTGGCCGAAGCCCGTGATGGAGAGGATCACCAGCCGGGGGTTGAGCTCATGCATGGCCGCGGTGGAGAAGCCCAGCCGGTCCATGACCCCCGGGCGGAAGTTCTCGATCACCACGTCCGCCCGCTCGAGCAGGCCGCGGAGCACCGCCTGCCCGTCGCCGCTCTTCAGGTCCAGGCTGATGGACTCCTTGTTGCGGTTGCAGGACATGAAGTAGGTGGACTGGAGGTCGTCCTCCGGGCCGACGAAGGGCGGCCCCCACCCGCGGGTGTCATCGCCGGTTCCCGGGTTTTCCACCTTGATGACGCGGGCGCCGAGGTCCGCCAGCATCATGCCTGCGTGGGGTCCGGCCAGTGCGCGGCTGAGGTCGACGACGGTGTGCCCGGCCAGCGGGCCTTGGCGGTTTTCGGTGCTCATGGTCTGGGTTACCTTTCTGGAACGGATGGCGGAACGCCGGCGGGTGCAGCTGTGGCTAGAGCCAGCCGGGCACTACCAGTGCCAGCCATGCCAGGACGGGGCCGGCCACGATGACGATGCCGCTGTAGCCCAGGATCCGCTTGTAGAACTGGTCCTTGTCCACGCCTTCCGGGGCGTTGGCCAGGACCAGGGCGCCGTTGGTGGAGAACGGTGAGACGTCCACGATCGTGGCGGACACCGCCAGGGCGCAGATGACGCCGACAGCGCCGATCTCGCCGGTGGAGAGGAACGGGACGGCGAGCGGGATGAGGGCGGCCAGGATGGCTGTGGAGGAGGCAAAAGCGGATACTACGGCGCCGATGAAGCAGATGAGGAGGGCTGCGAGCAGCGGCATGCCCAGGCCGGCCACGCCGTTGGAGACGAATTCGATGGTGCCGGCTTCCTCCAGCACGCCCACGAAGGTCAGCATCCCGCAGATCAGCAGCACCGTGGACCAGCTGATCTTGTTGATGGCACCCTTCTGGGCCGCGGGTGATACCAGGGCCAGGACGATGGCGATGGTGATCGACACGAAACCGACGTCCATCTTGAAACCGAGCGCAACGACGGCCAGGGCAATCAGGCCGGCAATGGTGACCAGCTGGGGAATCCGCTCCTTGCGTTCCCTGGTGGCTGCGACGCCGTCGCCCGCGGGGTCCCGGGGACCGTACATGCCGGAGCCGAAGCCCTTGAAGGGGACATCGGTGCCGGCTTTGGCGCCAACGCTGACGGCCATCCTGGCCTCGGCAGCCTGCTCCACGAACTGGCCTACCTTGGAGGACAGGAGGTTCCGTCCGCCGAGGACCACGAAGAGCACCAGGGCAATGACCAGGTTGAAGACGAAGCTCGAGAGGAAGAGCGCGGTGGGACTGAAGGCAAGGTCCGTCTTGGCCAGGATGCCGTTGACGGTGACGCCGTAGACGGCAATGGGCGAGAAGCCGCCCGCCTGCGCCCCGTGTATCACCATCATGCCCATCAGCAGCGGGCTGATCTTGTACTTGCCGGCGAAGCTCAGGGCGATGGGGGCAATGATGGCGACGGCGGCTGGAGACAGTGCGCCAACGGCAGTGATGACGGCAGTGATGGCAAACATGACCCACGGGATGAGGGCAACGCGGCTGCCCACCAGGCGGACGGCGCCGCGGACCAGCAGGTCAATGGTGCCGTTGTTCTGCGCGATGGCGAACAGGTACGTGACGCCCACGATCGTGAGGAAAAGGCCGCCCGGAAAGTTGGCCAGGATTTCGTTGGTGGACATGCCCAGTACCACGGCGCCGAGCAGGAACGCGCCCACGAAGGCGAGCGCGCCCATGTTGAGGGGCAGGACGGTGGCGAGCAGGAACATCGCCGCCAGGATGATGATCGATAAGACAGGAGCGGACATCGTTGGTCCTCCGTTGGGGAAAGAAGAATGTGACGTGAGTTACTGGCTCACTGGACTAGCCTCTTAGACAGTGAGTCTATCTGTCAATAGAACGAGGAGGTATTCTGTTCCGTACGACCCAAGGGAGGGCTTTGTGGAGAAGACAGCACGGCTGGGCCTGGAACGCGTCACACGGCCACGGCTGTACGAGCAGCTGGTGGAGCAGATCCTCGCCTACATCGAGTCTGCCCAGCTTCGTCCCGGGGATCTCCTGCCGGCGGAACGCGACCTGGCCGAACGGCTGGGGGTCTCCCGCGCAACACTGGCCCAGGCCCTGGTGGCCCTGGAGGTGCTGGGCGTCATCGACGTGCAGCACGGCACCGGCGCGGTCCTGGCCCGGCGGCCGAGCGTGGCGTCGGTCATCAAAGGGCTGCGTGAACACCAGAGCCGGCTGCCGGAGATCGTGGAAGCGCGCAGCACCCTGGAAGTCAAGCTCGCCGCCCTCGCCGCGGAACGCCGGACCGACCAGGACCTCGCCGCCATCGACAACGCCCTGGACGTCATGGCAAAGGAAATCAACGACGGCGACCGCGGCACCCATGGCGATGAACTGTTCCACCAGGCCATCACCGCGGCGGCACATTCCTCCGTCCTGGCACAGCTGATGGCCTTCATTGCCGAGATGATCCTGGAAACCCGGATGGAGTCCCTGGGCCAGCCCGGCCGGCCTGAGCAGTCCCTGGCGTCGCACCGGAAGATCGCCGATGCCGTCCGCGCCCAGGACCCGGAAGCGGCCGCGAGCGCCATGCTGGCGCACATCGAGCTTGTCTCGGACGTGGAACTGCTCCGCTAGGCGCCGACAAGCGGCTTAGACCGGGGCATCTCCCCGCTTTACGGACCACTACCCCTGTAATGCCCGTCCGGAGGGATTTTTTCTGCGCGACACGCCGGGGTGTCTGGTTTCCCGGACAGCAGGAATCCGTTACGGGTGTAGACGAAGAACCAAACCCGGTGTGATGGACACTACGTTTTCCATCACTGAGGAGTTAGGCCATGGCCGGAGGCAGCACCGCCGTAGAGGCACGATCGATCGACATGATTCCGCCCGGCGAGCGGCACGGCCACCCGCGCGGCCAGTTCACCCTGTGGTTTGGCGCTAATGCCCAAATCACCGCCATCGTGGACGGCGCTCTGGCCGTGGTGTTCGGTGCGGACGCCTTCTGGGCCATTGTTGGCCTGCTGGTAGGGAACGTGCTGGGCGGCGCCGTCATGGCCCTCCACTCAGCGCAGGGCCCCAAGCTGGGCTTGCCGCAGATGATCTCCAGCCGCGCCCAGTTCGGCGTCTACGGGGCCGTAATTCCGCTGGTGCTGGTCATCCTGATGTACGTCGGATTCGCCTCCACCGGCACCGTCCTCTCGGGGCAGGCGATCAACCTCATGCTGGGAGTGGACGCGCCCGCCGTCGGAATCCTCATCTTCGGTGCCGCAACAGCACTTCTGGCCATCCTGGGCTACAAATACATCCACGCACTGGGCCGGATCGCCACAGTGCTGGGGCTGGCCGGCTTCCTGTACCTGACGTTGGCCGTTGCCACGAAGTTCGACATCACGCAGGTGTTGATGGTCAAGGGTTTTGAATGGCCCACTTTCCTTACCGCCGTTGCTTTGGGCGCAGGATGGCAGCTCACCTTCGGGCCCTATGTTGCCGACTACTCCCGCTACCTGCCCGCAGACACCTCGGAACGGAAGACCTTCTGGTACACCTTCGCCGGCTCGGTGGGTGGCGCGCAGTGGGCGATGACCTTGGGCGCCCTGGCCGGCGGACTGTCCGCCGCAAAGCTGGGCGGGGACTTCCTGAAGAACCAGGTGGGCTACATGGGCGACCTCGCCGGCGGCGGCCTGATCGCCGTCTTCATCTACTTGATGATCGTCACCGGCAAGCTGACGGTGAACTGCCTGAATGCCTACGGCGCGTTTATGTGCGGCGTGACCATCAGCACCGCCGTCAACCGCAGGGATACTGTCTCCAAGGCCGTGCGCATCGCTTTCATCGTGGCGGTGATCGGCGCCAGCGTGCTCATCGCGTTGTTCGCCAGCAAAGACTTCCTGAACCTGTTCAAGAACTTCGTCCTCCTGCTGCTCATGGTGTTCACGCCGTGGTCGGTGATTAACCTGGTGGACTACTACAAGATCTCGCGGGACCGGCTGGACATCCCAGCCCTCTACAACCCGGACGGCCGTTACGGCCGCTGGAACGTTGCCGCCCTGGTTTCCTATGGAATCGGAGTCGTCATCCAGGTCCCGTTCCTGGCTCAGGCGCTGTACACAGGGCCCGTCACCAAACTGCTGGGCGGCGCGGACATCTCCTGGCTCGTGGGCATCGTGGCCACCCTTGCCATCTACTACCCGTGGGCCAGGGCCACCAACCGTGCGCCGGCGCAAACGATCTACCCAGAGAATCCGGCCGAGACGCCGGCCGTTGCAGTGAACGGATAAGGCACGACGGCCGTACGGGCCCGGGTGCTAAGGCCGCGCAGGCGCCCGGGCGGGCGGGGCTAGAAAGTGCCGGTATTCGAACCGACGGTGCCGGCGACTGCCAGGCCGACGATGAGCAGCAGCCAGAGGGCCCCGTAGCCCAGGAGGCACAGGTAGCCCAGCACCAGGCCGGTGATGGACATTCCCCTGCTTGAGGGTTCGCGTCGGAGGGCCAGGTGGCCAGTGATGATGGCGGCAAACTGCGGCAGGAGCAGCCAGCCCATCAGGACCGACGCAATGCCGCACACCATGCTCGCAATGCTCAGGGTCTTCGCTTCCACCGGCCGGCCGTAGTAGGACCCCTGGCCAAAGTACTGCTGCTGCCCGAACTGGGGCTTGCCGTACTGTGCCTGGTTGTATGGCGCCCGGCCATACTGGGGTTGGCCACTGGAGGACGCCTGCCCATATTGGGGCGGGGGCTGGTAGCTGGGCCACGGCGAACCGTCACGCTGGTAGTCAGGTCCCTGGGATGGCTGGTTACTCATGGTTTCTCCCCTGCGAATCTGGCTCCAGCCTACTTCAGTGCAGGACCAGGCGGACCGCCAGGATCAGCATCAATATGCCGATGGCCGCATCAATCCAGCGCCAGGTGCGGGTGCTGCTGAGCACTCCCGCGAGCGCCCTTGCCCCGTACCCCAAGGCGGAGAACCACACCACGCTACCGGTGACCGCGCCCGAGGCGAAGATCCACCGCAGGTCGGGGCCCTGCTGGTTGGCAAGGCTGCCCACCAGCACCACGGTGTCCAGGTAGACATGCGGGTTCAGGAAGGTCAGGGCCGCCGTTGCGGCGATCACCGAATTCTTCGACCTGGGCGCCTGTTCCGCCAAAGCCGAGGGTTTCGCCGCCGCCATGAAGGACCGTACCGCGAACCACAGAAGGTAGGCCGCTCCGGCCCAGCGCAGCACCTCCAGGGCCTCGGGGAACCGGGTGACCAGGGCCCCGATGCCCGCGGTGCCGCCCACGATCAGGAGGGCGTCGCCGGCCATGCAGACAGCCACCACCGCCCCGACGTGCTCCCGCCGAATGCCCTGGCGGAGCACGAAGGCATTCTGGGCGCCGATCGCCACGATCAGCGCCATCCCGGTGAGCATTCCCGTTATCCCTGCAGTCCACATACCTATGACCGTAGGTTTTCCTCCTACCTTAGACAAGTAAAGGATCCTTCGGTGTCATTAGAATGGCTTCATGAACCTTGAGCACCTGAAAGCCTTGGTGGCTGTTATCGATGAAGGAACGTTTGAGGCGGCGGCGGACCTGCTCCGGATCACGCCCTCCGCGGTAAGCCAGCGGATCAAGGCCCTGGAAGCTTCGGTGGGCCAGGTGCTGGTTCGCAGAAGGTTGCCCTGCACGGCCACCGACGCGGGCGCGCTGCTGCTGCGGATGGCCCGCCAGGTGCAGGTGCTGGAGGCGGAGACGTCGGCAGCGCTGGGCTCCGGCAGCGCCGCCCGGGCGCACCTGCCGGTGGCCGTCAACGCGGATTCGCTGGCCACCTGGTTTGTCCCCGTCCTGCAGCAGGCCGCCGGATGGGAGGACTCTGCCCTCGATCTCCACGTTGAGGACCAGGGCTACAGCAGCCAACTGCTGCGCGAGGGCGAGGTCATGGGCGCCGTGACGTCGGATCCCGTCCCGGTCAGCGGGTGCAGGGTGGAACTGTTGGGCTCCATGCGGTACGTCCCGGTGGCCACTCCGGCGCTGCACCGCCGGCTCTCCGCCTCCGGGGGCGTGGACTGGGCCGCAATGCCCGTCCTGAAATTCAACACAAAGGACAACCTGCAGCAGCAGCTGCTCACCGGGAAGCCCCTGCGGCAGCCCCCTCCCACGCACACTGTCCCGTCCTCCCAGGGATTCCTCGCGGCGGTCAAAGCCGGCCTGGGCTGGGGAATGATTCCGGAACTCCAGCTTACGGATGAGCTGGAGTCGGGCGCCCTGGTCCGGCTTGAGGACGGCGCGCACCAGGATGTAGCTCTTTACTGGCAGGCCTGGACCCTCGATTCAGACAGGCTCAACCGGATGACCGCTGCAGTCCGCGCCGCAGCCAAAGAGCGGCTGCTGCCGGGAGATGCGCCGGAGGCTAACGGCCCAAGTAGGGCAGGATATAGACGGCAAAAATGACGAAGGCCGCCAGCAGGGCAAGCTTTCCTCCGCTGGTACCGCCGTGCTGCTGGGCCTTGCCGTTCCTTCCGCGGTGCCCCGGTCCTGCCGACGACCCTGCCCGCGTTCCCGCCCCCTGCCGTCTGGGCTGCCCTGACTTCGTAGTTCCCGGGAGAAGGGCACGGCCCGCGGGGTGCCGCGCCACGCTTTGGCTGCGGCCCGTCCCGTCCCCGGATCCTGGTTTCTCCCGCGGACGTGCCGCAGGGCCGGCAGGCGGCAATGCCCCTGCGGGACGCACCACGGTTCCCGGCCGCACGCTGCGCAGGGCTGTGATGCCCGGCTCCTGCTCATGGGTGAGCTGCTGGCCCAGATGCGCGTACAGGCCCACCACGGTTTGCTGGTCGAGGACTGCCGGCAGCGAATCGATGGCGCCGACCACCCGCTGTGAACCCGCCACGGCAACATCGGAGTCCGTGACCCCGAAAAGATCAGGTTGCGCGGACATGCAGATGAGTGGACGCACCAGCCGGCGGTGCGGCGGAGCCAGCACCGAGGCCACCGCTGCGCACTGGGCCAGGGCGCCTTCCACTGCCTGGGTGCGCGCAAACCTGCCCTGCCACAGCACCCCGGACGCCACCCGCACCTCGCCGGTCCAGTTCTTCGAATCGACCACCACCACGCCGCCGGGGCCCACCAGGACGTGGTCGAGGTTCGCCTTGGGCCGGCCCGGCCAGTGGACGTCGTGGAGCACGTACCAACCCCGCGGGACCAGTTCACTGAGCTTCTCGGCCACCACCCGCTCGCCTACCGCGCCGGCGTCCCACGCCCTCGTGGAACGCTCCGCCTGGTCGAGTTGGCGCTTCAGCCTCGCAACGCGCTCGGCAGCCAGCCTGGACTGCTCCGCTGCCCCGTCTCCTGCCCCCATTGGACGTCCCCGTTTCCTTGCCGGACGGACGACGGCGGCGGCCCGCCGTCGTCCGTTTCTTTCGGTTGTTTTCGTGGAATTTTTTGAAAGGTAGCAGGGCGCTTAAGGCCGGGTATATAGGTACTTTCGGGCGGTGTACTCAGGTGGACTACTTGGTTAATGGCGTCATGGCGTGTCACAGGGTCCGGATTTTGGGCGGGTCGTTTGGACTCCTGCCAGCTTCTGGCATGCTGGAGCCATGGCTAGCCGCGCGGGCACAGTTGCCCAACCCCAGGACCTTGTTGACATCACTGCGCTCCTTGACGCGTATTACGACATTGCGCCGGACCTGGGTGATCCCGGCCAGCGCGTGGTGTTTGGCACTTCGGGGCACCGGGGTTCCAGCCTCAAGGCGTCGTTTAACGAACAGCACATCGTGGCCATCACCCAGGCAATCGTGGAATACCGTGCCGCCCAGGGCGTCACCGGCCCGCTGTTCCTGGCCAAGGACACCCACGCACTGAGCGAGCCCGCACAGAACTCCGCCCTGGAGGTGCTCGCCGCCAACGGTGTACAGGTCCTCGTCGACGCCAGGCATGGCTACACCCCCACCCCGGCTTTGAGCCACGCCATCCTGACGTACAACCGGAAGGCGGCGCCCGGGGCCCCGCAGGCCGACGGCATCGTGGTGACTCCCAGCCACAACCCACCGGGCGACGGCGGCTTCAAGTACAACCCCCCGCATGGCGGCCCGGCGGACTCGGACGCCACCGGCTGGATCGCCAACCGGGCCAACGAACTGCTGGAAAACGGGCTGCGCGGCGTGAAGCGGATCCCGCTGGCTGAGGCCCAGGCCGCAGACACCACGGGCAAATTCGACTTCCTGAGCAGCTACGTGGACGACCTTCCGTCCGTCCTGAACCTGGACGTCATCCGCAATGCCGGCGTCCGGATCGGCGCCGACCCCATGGGCGGGGCGTCCGTGGACTACTGGGGCGAAATCGGTGAGCGCCACCACCTGGACCTCACCGTGGTGAACCCGACGGTTGACCCGCAGTGGGCCTTCATGACCCTCGACTGGGACGAGAAGATCCGCATGGACTGCTCCTCGCCGTCGGCCATGGCCTCGCTGATCCAGCGGATGTCCGACGCCGCAGCCTCCGGCCAGCCCGCGTTCGATGTAGCCACGGGCAACGACGCCGACGCCGACCGCCACGGCATCGTCACCCCGGACGGCGGGCTGATGAACCCCAACCACTACCTTGCCGTCGCCATCGACTACCTCTACCGCAACCGCAGCGGCTGGAACCCCGCCTCCGTGATCGGCAAGACCCTGGTGTCCTCCTCGATCATCGACCGCGTGGCCGAGAGCCTGGGCCGCAAGCTCGTTGAGGTTCCCGTTGGCTTCAAGTGGTTCGTCCCCGGCCTGCTTTCCGGTGAAGGCGCGTTCGGCGGCGAGGAATCCGCGGGCGCCTCCTTCAACAAGCTGGACGGCAGCGTCTGGACCACTGACAAGGACGGCATCCTGCTGGCACTGCTGGCCTCGGAGATCACAGCGGTCACCGGCAGCTCCCCGTCGCAGCTGTACAAGGGGCTGACGGACCAGTTCGGCGCCCCCGTCTACGCGCGGATCGACGCGGCAGCCACCCGGGAGCAGAAGGCCGCACTCGGTAAGCTGTCGCCGTCGGATGTCACCGCCACGGAACTGGCCGGCGAGACGATCACGGCCAAGCTCACCGAGGCACCGGGCAACGGCGCGGCCATCGGCGGCCTGAAGGTGGTCACCGAGAACGCCTGGTTCGCGGCCCGCCCCTCCGGCACCGAGGACGTGTACAAGATCTACGCCGAGTCGTTCAAGGGCGAGGAGCACCTGAAGCAGGTGCAGGCGGAGGCCAAGGCACTGGTGGACAGCGTCATCGCCTAGCCCTGCTGCTGCTCCGGCGAAGGTTCCTGGCTCCAGAGCCGGAGGACGCACCTGGTGGTGGGGTCCCCGCCGGGAGCCATGTCCACCAGGGCGACGCGGTCAAGCACGACGGCGTCGCCCGGGTGGAGGCGCTTGCTGCCGTGGTGCGAGACGTGGGGCCGGTAGCCTGCGCGCGTGTGCGCCGGCGTCAGGATCCTGCCGCCGAGGGCGTCGACTGCCTCGACGAGGTGCTCGTGCAGCCGTTGGAGGTCCGGTTGCGGCTTGATGAGGTTGACGGGGACGGAGCCGTTGCGCCCGAACCCCGCGTCCTCCCCCACCGCCAGCGGCGCCCCAAGGGCTGCCTCGGCGTGCGGCGCCGCCAGCCCGGCGATGCTGCCGGCGACGTCGGCGCCCTCTGTGGTGGCGGCGTCGAACCTCACCAGGGTGATGTGCAGCGGCCACTCCGTCCGTGGAAAAACCTGGCCGGCAGCAACCGGTTCGACGAAGGCCACAAAGATCAGGTTCCGCACGGGCATACGCCCAGTCTCCCACCCGCCCCAGCAGACGCCCGCTCACTTTTGACACGTGATGGTCACACCCCCGCTCACATTACGCAGAGAAACAGCAAACGCCCGCTCACCGTGTGAGCGGGCGTTTGCCGAAAGACCGCCAAAAGTGAGCGGGCGTCGGGTGCTAGACGGTGCGGACAGCCTCGTCGTAGGAGAACTTGGGCTTTGCCTCGCCCCAGGCGTCGGCGGCCGGCTGGCCGATATTGACCACCAGGAAGCTCTTCTGGTCGCCGCCCGGGAAGAAGGCGGCGTCGATCGCGGCGAAGTCGGCGCCGGTCATGGGGCCTGCGGCGAACCCGAGCGAGCGGACGGCCAGGATGAAGTAGCCGGCCTGCAGGTGGGCGTTGTTGTTGCCCGTGGCGGCGGCGAGTTCCGGGTCGGCGTCGTACATGGCCTTGGGGGCGTTGTAGCCGGGGAGGAACTCGTCCCACTTGCCGGCCCAGTCGGTGTCGTAGCTGAGGATGGCCACGAGCGGAGCCGAGGCGGTCTTGGCCTGGTTGCCGCGGGACAGCGCGTCCACCAGGGTGGCACGGGCCTCGGGCGAGCGGACGTAGGTGACGCGCAGCGGCTGGGAGTTGAAGGCGGTGGGGCCGAACTTGGTGAGCTCGTAGATGGCCTGGGCCTGCTCGTCGGTCACCTCACCTGTGAAGGAGTTGGCGGTGCGGGCCTGGGCGAAGATGGCGTCCACGGCTGCCGAATCGATAACCGCTTCTTCGTGGGCAATGGTCATTGGCTTACCTTTCGATGCGCCGCCCGCCTGCCGGGGTGGCCTCTGATGCTTTCCATAGTTGCAACTTCAACTGCTTTCCCCCTCTTCCCGTGACGGCAGGTGACGTTGGGCACAGTAGACCGGCAGGAAATACTTGGCGGTATTCTGGACCGAGTTATTCTTTGCCCCCTCGCGGCACCCCCTGAAAGGCATTCCTTCCCATGAGCATGCTCGGAATCAAATGGAAGCTGCACGGCACCGGCAAAACCATCAAGCCCGGCCAGGTGGTGGCCCCGGATGAGCGGTTGGCGTGGCCCCTGACCATCGGCGTGGGAATGCAGCACGTGGTGGCCATGTTCGGCGCCACCTTCCTGGTTCCCATCATTACCGGGATGCCGCCGGCCACCACGCTGTTCTTCTCGGGGATCGGCACGCTGCTGTTCCTGGTGATCACTAAGGGCCGGGTCCCCAGCTACCTGGGCTCGAGCTTCGCGTTCATCGCCCCCATCACGGCTTCGCAGGCGCAGTTCGGCATCCCCGGCGCCCTGGGCGGCGTAGTGCTGGCCGGCGCCACCCTGGCCCTGGTGGGTGCCGTGGTGCAGAAGTTCGGCGCCGGCTGGATCAACCGGCTGATGCCGCCCATCGTCACCGGCGCCATCGTGGCCCTGATCGGCCTGAACCTGGCCCCCGCCGCCAAGCAGAACTTCGACGCCGCCCCGATCACCGCCCTCATCACACTGGTCACCATCATCCTGGTCAGCGTCCTGTTCCGCGGGATCCTGGGCCGGCTCAGCATCCTGGTGGGCGTGGTGGTGGGCTATCTGGTGGCCATGCTCCGCGGCGAGGTGAAGTACGACAAGATGGACGCCGCAGCCTGGGTAGGCCTGCCGCACTTCCAGACCCCCGAGTTCCACATCGGCGTCCTGGGCCTGTTCGTCCCCGTGGTGCTGGTGCTCGTGGCGGAGAACATCGGCCACGTGAAGTCCGTCGCCGCCATGACCGGGCAAAACCTCGACGGCGTCTCCGGGCGGGCGCTGATGGCCGACGGTGCCGCCACGGTGCTGGCCGGCCTGGGCGGCGGGTCGGGCACCACCACGTACGCAGAGAACATCGGTGTCATGGCGGCCACCAAGGTGTATTCGACGGCGGCCTACTGGGTGGCGGGCATGTTCGCCATCCTGCTCAGCTTCTCGCCCAAGTTCGGCGAGCTGATCGCCACCGTCCCGGCAGGCGTGCTGGGCGGCGCGGCCACCATGCTGTACGGCATGATCGGCATCCTGGGCGTGAAGATCTGGGTACAGAACAAGGTGAACTTCTCCAACCCGGTCAACCTGACCACTGCCGCGGTGGCCCTGATCATCGGCATCGCGGACTACACCTGGACCATCGGCGACCTGAAGTTCACCGGCATCGCCCTGGGTTCGGCTGCCGCGCTGGTGATCTACCACGGCATGAAGGCCATCGCGAAGGCACGCGGAACGGTGGCCGAACCCGAAACCGAGCAGGGCGTACTGCCGCCCGCGGCCAAGGCCGCCATGAAGGCCGCGGCCAAGCGTTCCCCCAGGAAGCGCTAAGCCGCGCTGCCGGTTCCCAGTTCCGGGTCCGTTCCAGGCACCACATAGGCGGCCCCGGGCAGGGACGCACCGACGGCCGGATGGCCGGGCGGGAAGGGACCGGGACGGCCAAGGCCGAACACCGGGCCCGGCTGCGGCCGCTTCGCCGCCAATCCATTCAACTGATGGGGCCGCATCCGCTTCAGCACCCACGGCACGAAGTACTGCTTGGCCCACACCAGGTCCTCGGCCCGTGCCTGCGTCCAGCCGTGGGCCGGAAGCGGCCGGGGCTGGGAGGGCTTGAGCGTGTGCGGCACGCCCAGGGCGTTGAGGGTGGCCACGGCCACTGAGTGGTGGCCCAGCGGGGAGAGGTGCAGCCGGTCCGGATCCCACATCAGCGCATGCTGAAGTTCCGGCAGGCACCAGAGGTCAACCATGATGGCGTGGTGCCTGGCCCCGATCCGGTGGAGGTGTTCGTTGTAGATCGCCACGCGGCCGCGGATCTTGCCGAAGACCGGCGTGTTCCCCCAGTCCGGTCCGGCATAGAGCAGGACTGTGGCGCCCGTAGCTGCCAGGATGCCCACGGCCTCATCAATCTTTTCCGCCAGCTTGTCCGGGTCGCCGTGGCGGAACACGATGTCGTTGCCACCGCCGGACATGGCGATCAGGTCGGGCTTCAGCTCCAGTGCCTGTTCCAGCTGCCCGTCGAGGATCTGCCGCAGCAGCAGGCCGCGGATGGCCAGGTTGGCATAGGCGAAGTCCGCCTGGCTGTCGGCCAGTTCCTCCGCCACCCGGTCAGCCCAGCCCCGGAGACCCCCCAGACTGTGCGGTTCGGGGTCCCCAATGCCTTCCGTGTAGGAGTCCCCCAGGGCAACGAAACGGTGCCAGGGGTGCCGGTCCGGTCCGTCCGCGATGGAGCGCAGTTCCTGTTTCTCGATGGTCATGCCGTCCTCCCTTCCGCAGCGGGCGGGGGTTCCTTCCCCGCCGCAGCGTCCTTGCGGGGCGACGTTCCGGTTGGAAAGTCCCGCCCCGCCGACGACGGCCGCGGCAGCTCCGCCACGCCGTCGTACGTTTCCTGCCGCAGCCCCGAAGGCTGCCCGGCCCCCGGGCCCATCCCCGTGGGGGCCACAACGTTCAATGCCGCGTCCCGGAGATCCAGTTCATGGTGCAGCGCCTGCGTCTGCAGGAACCGCAACGCGCCCTCCCGGGTGAGTCCGTATTCGTCCATCAGGCTGCGCACAGCGAGGTCCACCAGGACCAGGGAGCTTTGGACGACGGCGAGGCCCGCCGTCGCTTCCGCGCGCTCGGCTACGCGGACCACAACACGAAGGGCACGCGCCACCTCACGGGCATAGCTTTGGCTGAGTACCAGGTCATCGCTGGTGAAGGTGTGCGGGGACGGCGCGTAAAGGTTGATGCCGGCGCTGGTCCCGCCTTCGGTGAGGATGGGGACGGAGAGCAGGGACTGCACGCCGTGGCCGGCGGCGGCGCTGGAATACCCGGGCCAGCGGCGGTCCCGGCTCAGGTCGGACACCAGGACGAACTCCCCCGTCCGCATGGCTTCCATGACCGGTCCATCGGCAAACGAGCATTGTTCGCGGTCCGCCTCAAGTGCCTGCTCAGTGCTGGCCGCAAGGGTGTGCGCCTTGCCCAGGCGGAAGAGGGTGGCCGCCCAGCTGATGCTGCGGTGCTCACCTTTGATGCCCGCCATGAAGTCGCGGGTCACATCCCGGAGGTAGTCCTCAACGTCCTTGCTGTCGAAAACCGGCTCCGGGGCAACTGGAAGCGGTCCCCAGCCAACCTGCCCCATGGGTTCAGCGGCCATGCTCCAGCCCTGCTATCAGCACGTCGGCCCACTGCAAAACCTTTGTTCTAAGAATACGACCGGCGGCGGGCTTAGTGGGCAAACTCGGCGAAACAAGGGGGAAAGGGGGATTCGCGGTACGGGGCGGGTGTAGGTAGGCAAGGACACCCGGCTCTCCGACCGCCATCCTCCAGCAGATTGGCCGGGACATCGGAGAAAGCATCCTCCAGCCCGGGCACGTTTGTCCCTTCCACCGGCCCCGCCGCGCAGTAGCATCGGGAGAGGGGACGCCGAATACTCCCTGATGCCCTGGGTACCTTTCCTTGGGCAAGGGGTCTTTTGAGCGTCCATGCCAGCACGGAAACGAGCAATGGAAAGAGGAGCTTATGCGGGAGCCGGGCACCAGCGGGAACACTTCGGAAGCGGATGCAGCCGCAGGCAACGGGGAAGTGGAAGCGGGCGCTGCGGAGCCGTCAGCGGAACTGGACGTCAATTTCGACGAGCAGTTCTTCGCAGCAAGGCCAAAGGCGCTGCGGCCCATCGCGCGCCGGCGCCAGTTCGTAGGCAGCAGGCCGTCCTTCGAGTTCGACGGGCGGAACGCGGCCTACGTGGACTGGCTCCGCAACCAGGCCATGCTCGGGGACGCCAATACTTTGGCCCGGCAGCTGTCCGGGCAGGCCAGCATGTGGCAAAACTCCTATGCCCATCCCAACCCGCGGGCCGCCGTCGAACGTGCCTCCGTTTGGTTCACCGCCTACCCGCTGTCCTTCATCACCCCCACCGGGCAGTCGTTCCTCTCCGCCCTGGGCGATCCGGCCATGTGGAAGGCGTTCCGTGAGATCGGCATCCGGGGGATCCACACCGGCCCCGTGAAGCTCGCCGGCGGCATCAGCGGCTGGTCCCACACTCCCAGCGTGGACGGGCACTTCGACCGCATCAGCATGGCGATCGATCCGGTCTTCGGCACCGAGGAGGAGTTCCGCCGCATGTGCGAGGTGGCTGCTGAGCACGACGGCACCGTCATCGACGACATCGTCCCGGGCCACACCGGCAAGGGTGCGGACTTCCGCCTGGCCGAGATGAACTTCCGGGACTACCCCGGCATCTACCACATGGTGGACATCCCCGAAGAGGACTGGCACCTCCTCCCGGACGTCCCGGAGGGGGCCGACTCGGTCAACCTCAGCCCCGACTCGGAGCAGGCGCTGCAGAAGGCCGGCTACATCATCGGCCGGCTCCAGCGGGTCATCTTCTACGAACCCGGAGTGAAGGAGACCAACTGGAGCGCCACCCGGCCCATCGTGGACACCACCGGCAAGACCCGCCGCTGGGTCTACCTGCACTACTTCAAGGCCGGGCAGCCCTCCATCAACTGGCTGGACCCCACTTTTGCGGGAATGCGGCTGGTGGTGGGCGACGCCCTGCACTCGCTCGTGGACCTTGGCACCGGCGCACTGCGCCTTGATGCCAACGGCTTCCTGGGCGTGGAGAAGAGCGCCGAAGAACAGCCCGGCTGGTCCGAGGGGCATCCGCTGTCCGAGGCAGCCAACCAGCTCATCGGCTCCATGATCCGGAAGGTGGGCGGGTTCTCCTTCCAGGAGCTGAACCTGACCATCGACGACATCAAGGCAACCTCCGACGCCGGCCCGGACCTCTCCTACGACTTCATCACCCGGCCCGCGTACCACTACTCCCTGATCACGGCCGATACCGAGTTCCTGCGGCTGACCCTCCGCCTTTCCCTGGAGATCGGTGTGGACCAGGCCTCGCTGGTGCATGCACTGCAGAACCATGACGAACTCACCTACGAGCTCCTGCACTTCGCCGCCGGGCACCGGGACGAGATGTTCGAGCTCAACGGCGAGGAACTCACCGGCGCCCAGCTGGCCGAACAGATCCAGCAAACCATGCGTGAGCGGCTGACCGGCGAGAACGGGCCCTACAACGCCGTCTTCACCACCAACGGCATCGCCTGCACCTCGGTCAGCTTCATCATGGCTGCGCTGGGCATCAAGGACCCGTCCGCCACCACCCCGGAACAGGAATCCCAGATCCGGGACGTCCACCTGCTCCTGGCCATGTACAACGCCCTGCAGCCGGGCGTTTTTGCCCTGTCCGGCTGGGACCTCACAGGCATCCTGGCCCTGGACCGGAGCAGCGTGCGGGAACTTACCTCGCAGGGTGACACCCGCTGGATCAACCGCGGCGCCCATGACCTCATGGGCACCAGCCCGGACGCAATCACCTCCTCCTCAGGGATGCCGCGGGCCCGGAGCCTCTATGGTCCGCTGCCGGACCAGCTGAAGGACCCCGAGTCGTTCGCGCGCCGGCTGCAGCGGATCCTCACCGTGCGGGAAGAGAACGGCATCGCCACCGGGACCTTGCTCGATGTCCCGGACGTTTCCAACCGCAGCGCACTGGTGCTGGTCAACAGGCTGACGGACGGGACCCTGCAGGTCACGGCGCTCAACTTCTCCGGGCAGGACATCGCCGGCAGCATCCAGTCCAACGAGCTGCCCTCAGGTGCCAACGTCAAGGACCTGTTCAGCGGCGAAACCGTGGGGCAGGTGGATGACCTGCACAGCTTCTTCCTGGAGCTGCCCGCCTACGGCGGGACTGCGCTGATCCTGACCGAAGCACCCGAAGCGGAGGCGGACGCCTAAGCCAGGCAGCCGGGTAACGCGGGGATACTCCTGCGTTACCCGGCGATGGCGCCTGCCAGCGTTGCTTCGATGACGGCCGGCGAGAGGACATACTGGGTGACCAGTTTGCTGGCACCAAGGACTGCCGCCTGGCTGCCGGCGCGCGAGCCGTTGATGCGCAGGTGCGAGGTGGCCAGCGGCGGCGAGCGCCGGTAGACCACCTCGCGGATGCCGGCCACCAGGTGCTCCCCCGTCTCGCCGACGCTGCCGCCCACCACAATGACGGACGGGTTGAGCAAGTTCACCACTGTGGCCAGCACCTCGCCGATGTCCCGGCCGGCCTGGCGCAGTGCCTGGATGGCCTGCAGGTTGCCGTCGGCGGCGAGCCGGAGCACGTCCGCGCCCTTCGCCACGTCCAGCCCCTGGTCCCGGAGGGAACGCACGACGGCGGGACCTGACGCCAGCGCTTCCAGGCACCCGTAGTTTCCACAGGCACACAGGACATCCGCGCCGCGCGCCACCTGCACGTGCCCCAGGTCGCCTGCCGTGCCGTTGGCGCCGCGCTGCAGTTCCCCGTTGCTGATGATGCCGGAGCCGATTCCGGTTGCCACCTTCACGAAGAAGAAGTTGTTGTGTTCGGGCCAGTGGGCGGACTGCTCCCCCAACGCCATGATGTTCACGTCGTTGTCCACCAGCACGTGCACGGGCAGGGACCGCTGGACGTAGCTGACTACGTCGAACCCGTCCCAGCCGGGCATGATGGGCGGCTTGACGGGCTTGCCCGTGTCATGTTCCACGGGCCCGGGCAGGCCAATGCCGATCCCGGCGAGTTCGGCCACGCTTCGTCCGGTGGACGCCAGCAGCTCCTTGCCCTGCGCCACCACCTGGTCCAGGACCGCTTCCGGGCCGTCGGCCACCTGCTGCGCCAGCCGGTGTTCGGCCAGGATGTTTCCGCCGAGGTCCGTGACCGCCACGATGACATGGGTGGCGCCCACGTCCACAGCCAGCACCAGGCGGGCGGCCGGGTTGAAGGCAAAGCGCGACGGCGGCCTGCCGCCGCTGGAGAGCGCCTCGCCCGCAGGGCCCACCAGGCCGGACAGCATCAGCGCGTCGATCCGCGAGGCCACCGTTGACCGGGCCAGTCCCGTACTCAGGGCAAGCTCGGCGCGGGTGCGGGCCTGGCCGTCACGCAGCAGCTGGAAGAGGTCGCCGGCGCGCGACAGGCTGCCGACGTCGGCGTCTTTTCCGGCCTGCCTGCCCGTCACTGAAGTCATGTCTAAGTCATAACACTCTTACTTACGACTGTCATTACGGCAGAAGAATGACGCGCAACAAACAACTTTTGCTTGACGTGCGTCAAAAGTAGTTCTACGTTGTGATTCAAGGCACATTCGCGGATCCGATGGTGGACATCAGCCGCAGTGATCCCGGCACCGCCGCCGCCACAGGCAGCCCGTTTACGCACCAGAGTCCGTCCAGATCCCAGAGTCCGCTTACAAAGAGGTAACTGAACTTGTCCCATGACACAGCGCCCGCAGACCGCCCCCTCGGCGTCGGCATCCTCGGCGCCGGGCCCGTCACCCAAGCCATCCACCTCCCGGCCCTGGCACGCCTCCAGGACATCCTGGAAGTCCGGCACATCATGGATGTGGACCCTGCCGTTGCCTCCTCGGTGGCGGCCCGCGTCGGAGCAACCGCCGGCACCAGCATGGATGCGCTGATGAACGATCCGGCCGTTGACGTCGTAGCGATCTGCAGCCCCCACCAGTTCCACGCTGACCAGGTCATCGCCGCCTGCAGGGCCGGGAAGAAAGCCGTCCTCTGCGAAAAGCCCTTCGCAATGAACGCCGGGGAAGCTGCGCGCATCTCGGCGGTCAGCAGCGAAACGGCCGTACCCATCGTCGTGGGCGCCATGCACACCTTTGATCCGGGCTGGCTCGCGGCGGAACAGAACTGGGGCGACCTCCCGGAGCAGGTCCACACCATCCGCTCATCCATCGTCCTGCCGCCCAATGCCCGCTTCGAGGACTTCGCCACCGAAATTCTCACGCGTCCCGCCGCCGGCGAGCCCAACTACTCGGACATCAACGTCATCAAGAACGCGCTTCGGGGCGGGATCATGGGCCTGGCCATCCACGACCTGCCCCTGGTCCGCCGGTTCACCCCGGACTTCGCGGACATTGAAGTCCTCCAGGTGTTCCACGTCCGCCCGTTCGGCTACGCCGTGTCGCTCCGCACCCCAACCCGCGTCATCGAACTGCGTGCCGTCATGAACAGCACGTGGAAGCCTGAATGGACCTTTGAGGCAATCGCGGATGATGCGGCACTGCACATCGACTTCACGCCGTCCTACGTCCAGGCCGGCTCCGCGGTCGCCACGCTGACCAGCCGCGGCGGCAGCGAAACCCGCACGTTCGGCCCCTATGGGCATAACGGCTACGAGGGCGAATGGCGTGAACTGGCGGAGCTGGCCCGGGGAACCCGCCAGGCGCCCTCCGCCCAGGCACTGATCGACGACCTCACCTTCGCACTCGCCATCGCGGACGCAACCGTAGACAGCGCCGCAGGACAAACCGGCGCGGCAGAAAAAGCAGGAGTTTCGGCATGAGCGGCCAGTACACGGTCTCTGCATCCCCCACCGCGAGCGCAGCCGGGGCGGTAACCCAGACGGTGGCTTCACTGCCCGCAACCTTCGCACCCGCCCCGGAGAACGCTCAGATCGCTGCCGACGTGCTGGTGGTTGCGGGCGAACCCGGCTGGACGGACGAAGCCCGCCGCGCCGTGGCCGCTGGTGCCCGCGGCATCGTGGTGGCCAACCCGGTCCCCGAGGACACCCGCGAACTGGCCGCCGCGGCAAACGCCGCAGGAACCGCCGTCGTCCTGGACCTCCGCTGGGCCTCCAATCCCGCGTTGGTGGCAGAAGGCGACGGTCCCGACGCCCGTGACGCAGTGCGCAGCGCCCTGGGCACCGCGTCACTGCTGGACAGTGTTGCCGTGGCGGCTCCGGGCACGGACCCGCGGCGGCTCCTTGGCGAGCATCTGGCCGCGCTGCTGGCCGTCAGCGGTCCCCTCCACGAAATGCTCCTCCTCCGCTGCGACGCCACGGGGTACACCGTGGCCGGCAGGCTGGCCAACGGCGCCCCCTTCACCGCCCAGGGCATGCTGACCGCGGCCCGCCCGGCCGCCGTCGATATCCGCCTCTACACCACCGACGGCGGGATGGCCGTCCAGGTTCCGGATCCGGACGCGGCCTGGCCGGCCGAAGTCCGGGTCACCGGAACCCACGGCGAACTCCTTCTTCCCACGCTTTACGAATCCGCCCACCGGTCGGCGTGGCGGCGCCTGAAGGACCATCTTGGCGCCGGCACCCGGCCGGACGATCTGGCCGGGTTCGCCCGGCTGACCGACCTCTACGCAACCCTCGCTGCCACGTAACCAAACCCACCGATACGCAACCTGAACAGCAGTCCAGTCCCACCTCCACTCTCAACGATGAGCAGGACCGCATCAACGGCGCATCACGCCTGCCGGTCCCGAAAGGACACATCATGAACGCATCTTCCGAACAGCGCCGTTCCTTCAACCGGCGCGGCTTCCTGGGCCTGACGGCTGCCGCTGCCGCAGCACCCCTCCTCGCTGCCTGCGGGGGCGGATCGGCATCGCAGGGCGGAGGCGGAGGCGGAGCAGGCGGCACCGTTAAGTTCTGGGACATGCCCTGGGCCACCCCTGCCTACAACGACGCTGCCAAGGGCATCGCGGAAGGCTTCTCCGGCGCCAACGGCGCCAAGGCGAGCTACCAGATCATCCAGTGGAACAACTTCTACCAGACCTTCTCCTCAGCGATCGCCTCAAAGACGGGCCCGGCCGTCTCCACGGGTGGCGGCTTCCAAGCGTTCCAGTTCGAGCAGCAGGGCCAGATCGCCTACGCGGACAAGGTGATCGAGAAGCTGAAGGCCAACGGCCAGTTCGATGACTTCCTGCCCGGGGTGCTTGACCCGTTCAAGTCGGACAAGGGCTACGTGGCGGTCCCCTGGCAGCTGGACATGCGCGTCTTCTGGTACCGCAAGTCGCTGTTCGAGAAGGCGAACGTTGCCCTCCCAACGGACTGGCCGTCGCTGCTGGAAGCCGGCAAGGCCCTGAAGAAGGTGGGCGCGTTCGGCTTCACCACCGGCGCCGGCGCGGGCAACAACTACGCCAACCACTCCATGATCATGATGATGGTCAACAACGGCGGCGGTGTCTGGAACAAGGACGGCGAGCTGGACCTGATGAACGACCGCAACGTGGAGGCCATGGAGTTCGTCCTGGAACTCGTGTCCAACGGCATCGTCGACCCCGCAGCGGTCAGCTACACCACGGACAACATGTCCGCGCAGTGGAAGGACGGCAAGGCCGGCTACGGCCTGTTCCAGGTGAACGTCCCGCAGCGTGTGGGCGATACCTCGGGCGACCTGCTGGTGGCCGACCCCATCAAGGGCCCGCACGGGGACAAGGCAACGATCGTCTTCCCGAACAACATCATGATGTACACCAACACCCCGTCCCAGGAGGCGTCGGAAGAGTTCCTGGTGTACTACCTGGGCCAGCTCAAGCAGCTGTGGCAGAAGAAGCTCATGTCCGCCCTGCCGGTCTTCAAGTCGATCACCGAAATTCCCGAGTTCGCCAACGACCCCAACAACGTCAAGATCGTCAAGGACTGGCAGCCCATCGCCAAGACCTTCGCCGCCCAGGGCAGCAGGCTCAACGCCAACCTCGCCGCCCTCGACGGCGGGCAGGCACTGAACCAGTTCAGCCAGACCATCATCACCGGAAAGGCCGACGCCAAGACTGCCCTGCAGACCTTCCAGTCCGGCCTCGAATCCGTCCTGAAGAAGTAGGTCGGACCGCCCATGTCCAGCACCACCACCGAGTCCGGCTTTGCCCGGGCCCGCCGCGGGGTTGCCCCCGGCGGATCCGGGACCGCCCACGGCAACCGCAAGAGCAAGCTCTCCGCCCAGGCCACCAGGACCTTCTTTTGGCTCCTGCTTCCCTCCGTGGTCCTCCTTGTCCTGATCCACGGCTACCCGCTGATCTATGCGGCCATCCAGGCGACGCACGATGGAGACCTGCTCCAGACCGGCAACTTCGTGGGCGCGCAGAACTTCGCCACCGTCCTGACCTCGCCTGCGTTCTGGAAGGCCGCCCAGTTCACGCTGTGGTTCACCATCGTGGGCGTCTTCGGTTCCTGGCTCGTCGGCCTGGGCCTGGCCCTGCTCCTGCGCACCAGAATCCCGGCCGGCGGCACCTTCAAGGTCCTGCTGCTCCTGCCCTGGGTGGTGCCCATCGTGGTGTCCTCCACCGCATGGAACTGGCTGGTGGCCACCCCGGACAGCCTCATCCCGTCGCTGTTCCGGAACCTGGGCATGGGCACCCCGCTCTTCCTGGCAGACCCCTCCCTGGCCTCCATCACGGTGATGGTGTTCAAGGTCTGGGTCAGCTTCCCGTTCATGATGATGATGATCTCGGCCGCCCTGGCCTCCGTGGACACCACCGTCTACGAGGCAGCCAGCATGGACGGCGCCAGCCGCTGGCAGCAGTTCACGCAGATCACCCTGCCGCTGATTGCCCGGTCCACCTACATCAGCTGGATCCTGATGACCATCTTCTGCGTCAACGACTTCCCCACCATCTACCTGCTCACCGGCGGCGGCCCTGTCAACGCCACCACCTCCCTGGTGGTCCTGGCCTACCGGACCGTGTTCCAGGACTTCGCCACCGGCCCGGGCGTGGCCATCGCCTTCCTCATGACCATGACCCTGGTGGTCATCTCGGTCATCCTGTACCGCCAGATCCGAAAGTCGAGCGTCGAATAATGAGCGCAGTACTCCACGCCCACCCCGAATCCGGTCCCACGCTCGGCATCGACGCCGGCAAACGCCGCAAGGTCCTCTCCGAGGCGGGCGAGCGCGGCCGCTGGTGGCGCTTCGCAGCGATCCTCATCATCACCGGGATCGTGCTGGTCCCCATCATGGTCACCGTGCTGCTGGCGTTCACCCCCGGGCCCAACAGCACCGCCACCGGCCTGACCTTCGAAAACCTCAGCAATGTGTTTTCCAAGACCTTCGCCGCCACGTGGCTCAAGAACAGCCTGGTCACCACCCTCTCCACCGTGGTGGTGTCGGTGGCCGTGGCCGCACCAGCGGGGTACGTCCTCTCCCGGGGCCGCAGCAAGGCAGTCTCCGGGTATTCGCTGCTGCTGTTCGTGATGCAGTCGCTGCCGATCATCACCTCGGTGGTGCCGCTGTTCATCCTGTTCGCCGGGATGGGCCTGGTGGACAACCTCCTGGGCCTGACCATCATTTACGTCGGTTCCACCATGACGGTTGCCACCTGGATGATGGCCGCCTACTTCGACTCCATTCCCATCAGCCTGGAGGAGGCTTCCTGGATCGACGGGTGCTCGGTTTTCGGCTCCTTCACCAAGGTGGTGCTCCGGAATTCCCTTCCCGGCGTCCTTTCGACAGCGATCTTCGCCTTCCTCCTCGCCTGGAACGACTACCTGGTAGCCATCGTGTTCCTGCGCTCGAATGAAATCTTCACCCTGCCCATGGGGGTACAGTCCTTCTTCCAGCAGAACGCAACGGACTGGACCTCCGTCATGGCCCTGGCCGTGGTCATGATGCTCCCGCCCGTCATCGTCTTCGCCACCCTGAACAAGTACTTCAGCGTCGGCGGCATCGGCGGCTCGCTCGCCGGCCGCTGACCCCAGCCCACACCTACAGAACAGCTAAAGGAAACCCATGTCCTACTCACTGCAGCTTTACACCCTCCGCAACGCCATCTCGGAGGATCTTCCGGGGACCATCAGGAAAGTGGCGGAGATCGGCTTCACCCAGGTTGAGCCGTACAACTTCGTGGCCACGGCCAAGGAACTCGGCGCGGCCCTGAAGGAGAACGGCCTCACCGCACCGTCCGGCCATGCACCCCTCATGAGCCAGGACCAGGACGAGATTTTCGCGGCAGCCAAGGAACTGGGCATCACCACCGTCATCGATCCGTTTCTGCCCGCCGAGCACTGGCAGAAGGCCGAGGACATCCAGGCAACGGCCGAAAAGCTCAACGCCGCCGCCAAGAAGGGCGCGGACTACGGCATCCGGGTGGGTTACCACAACCACGCCTGGGAACTGGAGTCCAGCATCGAGGGCCGCACCGCCCTGGAGTACTTCGCGGACCTGCTGGATCCGGAACTGGTCCTGGAGGTGGACACCTACTGGGCGGCAGTCGGCGGCCAGGATCCCGTGGAACTGCTGGCCAGGCTGGGCGACCGGGTGAAATTCATCCACATCAAGGACGGCCCCCTGAACAAGGACAACAAGGCCCAGCAGCCGGCGGGCCAGGGCAAGGTGCCGGTCATGGACGTCATCGCCGCGGCAAAGTCGCTGGAGGTGGGCGTAGTGGAGTTCGACGACTACGCCGGCGACATCTTCGAGGGCATCAGCGAGAGCCTGTCCTTCCTCAACGCTGCAGGCGAAGGAGTAAAAGCATGAGCACCACAGCCTCCCGCCAGGGCCCGGTGGGCGTCGGCGTCATCGGCGCCGGCGTGATCAGCAAGCAGTACCTGGACAACCTCACCGCTTTCCCGGACCTCAAGGTCCATGTCATCGCCGACCTCTTCGAGGAAGCCGCCGAGGCACGCGCCAAGGAATACGGCGTCCCCGAATGGGGCGGGGTGGACAAGGCCCTGAACCACCCGGACGTTGAGATCATCGTCAACCTCACCATTCCTGCCGCGCACGTGGAGGTGGCCACCGCCGCCGTCAACGCCGGCAAGCATGTCTGGACGGAGAAGCCGTTCTCGCTGGACCGCGAATCCGGGCTGGGCCTGCTCAAGAACGCTGACGCGGCCGGCATCCGCCTGGGCTGCGCCCCGGACACGTTCCTGGGCGCCGGGATCCAAACGGCCCTGCGCCTGATCCAGCGGGGCGACATCGGGACGCCGCTGACCGCGATGACCACGTTCCAAACCCCTGGCCCGGAGTCCTGGCACCCCAACCCGGCCTTCCTGTTCCAGCACGGCGCCGGCCCGCTGTTCGACATGGGCCCCTATTACCTCACCACCCTGGTCCAGGCCTTCGGCTCCATCCGCAAGGTGGCCGCCGTCGGGTCAAAGTCCAAGGATGTGCGCGTGATCGGTTCCGGGCCCAAGGCCGGCGAGGAGTTCACCGTGGAGGTGCCCACCCACGTCTCCGCGATGGCGCAGTTCGAATCCGGCGCCTCCTCGCACAGCGTCTTCTCCTTCGAGTCCCCCCGCACCCGCATGGGATTCGTGGAAATCACCGGCACGGAAGCGACCATCTCGCTGCCGGATCCCAACTACTTCACCGGCGACATCAAGCTCTGGCGCGCCGGCGACGAGGACTGGACCACCGTTCCGGCCACCGGGCCCGCCAACGGCCGCGGCATGGGCGTACTGGACATGGCGCGCTCCCTCCGAGCGGGAACAGCCCATCGCGCCACGGGTGAGCTCGCCTACCACGTCCTGGACACCATGGTTTCCATCTCCGAGTCCATGGGCTCCGGCACGTTCGTGGACGTGGAAAGCTCTGCCCCGGCGTCGCCCGCCCTCCCCGAGGACTGGGCGCCGGAAACCGCCACCCTCTGATCCAGCAAGTAATCCAGCACCTAGTCCAGCCAGCAGGAAGCACGCAGGAACGCATCATGACCACACCCGCACACCCGTCCGAACCTCCGGCCTCCCGCCCGCTCGGTGTCGCCGCCATCGGTTACGCCTTCATGGGCAAGGCCCACTCCAACGCGTGGCGGAACGTGGCCAGCTTCTTCGACGTCCCGGCCTTCGAGCAGAAGGTCCTCGTGGGCCGGGACGCCGGCGCCGTGGCAGAGGCCGCGGCAAAGTACGGCTGGGCTGAGTCCGCAACGGACTGGCGGACGGTGGTCACCCGCGATGACATCGACGTCGTGGACATCTGTGCCCCGGGCTGGATGCACGCCGAAATCGCCATCGCCGCGCTGGAAGCGGGCAAGCACGTCCTGGTGGAAAAGCCGCTGGCCAACACCCTCGCGGAAGCCGAGCTGATGACCGCCGCCGCGGCCAAGGCCCGCGCCAAAGGCATCCAGTCGATGATCGGCTTCAACTACCGGCGCGTCCCGGCCCTGGCACTGGCCAGGGAACTCATCGCCGAGGGCCGGCTGGGCATTGTCCGGCACGTCCGCGCCGCCTACCTCCAGGACTGGCTCACCGATGCCCAGGCCCCCATGACCTGGCGGCTGCGGAAGGAAACCGCCGGGTCCGGCGCTCTCGGGGACATCGCCAGCCACGCCATCGATCAGGTCCTGTTCCTCCTGGGGGACCAGGTCACCGAGGTCAGTGGCCGGCTCAACACCTTTGTGAACCGCCGCCCCGGGGCGGACGGCATGGAGGATGTAACGGTCGACGACGCCGCCTGGGCCACGCTGTCCCTCACCTCCGGAGCGGTGGCCTCAGTGGAGGTCTCCCGGGTTGCCACCGGCAGGAAGAACTCCCTCCAGATCGAGGTCTACGGCGACAAGGGCAGCCTCCTGTTCGACCTGGAAAACCTCAATGAGCTCGGCTTCCTGGACGCCACGGCCCCGGTCCGTGAGCAGGGCTTCCGCAGGATCCTGGTGAACGAACCCGAGCACCCCTACCTGGACGCGTGGTGGCCGCAGGGCCACATCATCGGCTGGGAGCACACGTTCACCCACCAGGTCCGCGACTTCCTGCTGGCCATCAAGGACGGAAGCCAGCCCTCGCCGTCGTTCGAAGAAGGCCTGAACGTCCAGTACGTCCTGGACGCGGTGGAGGAATCCGCGGCCAACAAGAGCACCCTCACCGTCGTCCGCCACTAGCACCCTTATCTTCCAAGGAGCCCTGCATGCCCCGCCCGTTCACCCTGTTCACCGGCCAGTGGGCCGACCTGCCCTTCGAAGAAGTCGCACGCCTGGCCTCCGGCTGGGGCTACGACGGACTGGAAATCGCCGTCTCCGGCGACCACCTGGACGCCTGGCGCTGGGATGAACCCGGCTACGTCGAGTCCAAGCTCGAGATCCTGGACAAGTACAACCTCAAGGTCTGGGCCATCTCCAACCACCTCAAAGGCCAGGCCGTGTGCGATGACCCCATCGACTTCCGCCACCAGGCCATCGTCGGCTCCAAAGTCTGGGGCGACGGCGACCCCGAAGGCGTCCGCACCCGCGCCGCCGAGGAAATGAAACACACTGCCCGGCTCGCCAAGGCACTGGGTGTGGACACCGTCGTCGGCTTCACCGGCTCCTCCATCTGGCAGTACGTGGCCATGTTCCCGCCCGTCCCCGAAAAGTTCATCGACGCCGGATACCAGGACTTCGCCGACCGCTGGAACCCCATCCTGGACGTCTTCGACGAAAACGGCATCCGTTTCGCCCACGAAGTCCACCCCTCCGAGATCGCCTACGACTACTGGACCACCGTCCGCACCCTCGAAGCGATCGGCCACCGGGAAGCGTTCGGCCTGAACTGGGACCCCTCCCACATGATGTGGCAGGGCATCGACCCCGTCTCCTTCATCTGGGACTTCAAGGACCGGATCTACCACGTGGACTGCAAGGACACGAAGATCCGCCAGACCGGCCGCAACACCGTCCTGGGCTCCCACCTGGCCTGGGGCGACCCGCGACGCGGCTGGGACTTCGTCTCCGCCGGCCGCGGCGACGTCCCCTGGGAAGCCTCCTTCCGCGCCCTGTCCGCCATCGGCTACAGCGGCCCCATCTCCGTGGAGTGGGAAGATGCAGGCATGGACCGCCTCCACGGCGCCCCCGAAGCACTCGCGGCCCTGAAGAAGTACGACTTCCCCGCCTCCCAGACCAGCTTCGACGCCGCCTTCAGCAGCGGGGAGTAGGGGTGGTCCGCACCCTTCAACCAGGCCAGTGCTTGAGGTGTGGACCGCGTCGGTTACCGGGGAATCTTCGCTCGTCTTCCGCACTGAGGACATGCTGCTCGAGGCACCCAACTGGACCCTCGACGGGCGGGGGCTGATCCTCAACGGAGACGGCAGTCTGTGGCGGCTCGACCTGGCGGCCGGCGCCCTCACCGAAGTTCCGCTCACCGGCGTCCCCGATCTCAATAATGACCACGTCCTGGACCCGGACGGCAGCGGTATCTTCCTCTCGGGCGATGACGGCCATATCTACCGCGCACCACTTGCCGGCGGACAGGCCACCAGGATCACGGATGACGACGGATCCTTACATTTCCTCCATGGCGTCAGTCCCGACGGCGGCCGGCTGGCCTATGTGGACATCGCGGCGGGAGACTTTGCACGGCCCGGCCGGTTGCGGACCATCGCGTCCGCGGGCGGCCCACCGGAGAACGTGGAGGTGGGCCAGGGGCACTGCGACGGACCTGAATATTCCGCCGACGGAATATGGCTTTACCTGAACACGGAGTCCTTCACCACGGCACCCGGCCACGCCCAGCTTGCCCGGGTCCGCCCGGACGGCAGCCAGTTCGAGCGTCTGCTGGATAGCGGTACCGTCGACTGGTTCCCGCACCTCTCCCCCGACGGCCGCCTGGCCAGCTATCTCCGCTTTCCCGCTGGAACCCGGGGGCACCCTGCAGACCTTCCGGTGGAGGTCGTCCTGGTGTCCACCAACGACTGGGCCACGCCGCTGCACACCTGGCCGGTGTTCGGTGGGCAGGGCACCCTGAACGTCAGCAGCTGGTCACCGGATTCGAGGCTGTTCGCATACGTGGCCTACCCACTGGACGCCGGACGTGGCGCTTAGCGCCTGATCAGACAGCACCCTCCTTCAGGACGACGTCGTACGCCTCCACCCGCCGGTCCGTCACGGTGGTAGGCGACTCCAGGTGGACCGCTCCCGACGGCAGGATGCCCGCTGCGCCGCAGCGTTCCATCACCTGCCATTGCGCCACCACATCCTCTCCGGCGTGCTCAGCGGGCAGGCTGGTCCAGAAATGGAAGCCGCCGGCGTCGTTCAGCGCCTCCCTGCGGTAGAGCACGCAACCGCCCAGCCACGCCACGTGGTACGGCACCCATTCGCCGGGCTGCAGCGACAGTTCCGCGCTGAGGTGGCTGAGGTTGGCAGCGCTGTGCAGCGGCCAGCGCTCAAAGCCCGGGGCACCCGGCCGGATCCGTTCCGGAGTCACCGGGCCCTCCCAGGCCTGGAAGGCTGCGGTCTGTTCCGGCCTGCGGTCGTCCAGGAAGGACAGGCCCTGCGGCGCCATTCCCACGAAACCGCACTGAAGCTCACCCAGCGCCGTGCTCAGCCGCTCCAACGCACCCGGCTCCAGCCAGACGTCGTCGTCCAGGAAGAGGCACTGCTCCGCTGTGGCCTGTTCCAGCAGGAACTGGCGGTGTTCGGCCAGCCCGCGGCGGGGCAGGTGCCGCAGCAGCGTGACGGGCCGGCCCTGGGCCTCCAGTACCCGCACCATGGCCGCGGCGGCGGGATGGTCCCAGGCCGGTTGCCCGGCTGACTGGTCGCTGATGACGACGGCGAACGCGGGCTCGGCCTGCCCGGCCAGTCCTGCGAGGGTGACGGCGAGCTCGGCCGGCCGGTTGCAGGTGGGCACCAGGACGTCCACCGCCACGTTGTCCGGCCGGTCCTGCTGCCGCGCCCACTGCTCCGAAGTTCTCCTGGCCACAGTCCACCTTCCCGGCGTTGAGATTCCCGCTGGCGGCTGCACAGGCTGCTTATTGCTGCGCCGGCGGATTGGCTTTCCGCATGTTCCGTACCCAGCCGGGCGGGATGTATTCGCCGGTGCTGCCCCACCGCCAGGGATCGATGGGGCCGGGCCCGCTGGACGCCAAAGACCCCCGTTTCCGCTGACACCAGGGGCCGCAGAAACGGGGGCCTGAATGGATGAGGAGGCTTTATCCGGCGTCGAAGCTTTCATCGTTGTCGTTGGGCGACTCCTCCTTGGGAAGATCGTTTCCGCTGCCGTCCGGAATGCCCGTCGCTTCCTGACCGGACTCCGAGGACACTGGCGCCGACCCCTGTGAATCGTCATTGGACTCGTCGATTTCAGCTGCGCTGGACGGAAGATCCATGTCGTGCGGGACGGGCTCCTGGCCAGTGCCCGACTGCGGTTCGTTGGTCTCCGCGCCGCCTGAAGATGCACCGCCACCGGACTGCTGGGCGCCGCCCTGGGTCCCGGCAGCCTCCTGTTCGGCGGTTGGGGTGCCGTAGCCGCCCGGAGCCGTCTCGGGTTCAGCCTGCTGGTTTTCCTGCGTCATGCTTCCTCCTGTTGTTCATTGCCGATATTGCTGGTCTGGTGTTCCTGATTAAAGTCCCTTGCCGCCCGTGACGGGCAGGACTGCACCGGAAATGTAGGAACCATCCTCCGAGGCGAGCAGTACATACGCCGCGGCGAGCTCCGCCGGCTGTCCCGCGCGTTCCAGCGGGGTGTCCTGCCCGAAGGAGGGGAGCTTGTCCGGCCACTCGGTGGCCGGGATCAATGGGGTCCAGATGGGACCGGGAGCCACGGCGTTGACGCGGATCCCCTTGGGGCCCAGTTCCTGGGCCAGGGCCTTGGTGAAGGCAACCTGCGCCGCTTTGGTCATGGCGTAGTCGATCAGCCCCGGCGACGGGTTGAAGGCCTGGATGGAGGCGGTGGTGATGATCGAGGCCCCGGCCTTCAGGTGCGGCACGGCCGCCCGGGCGGACCACAGCAGCGAATAGAGGTTGGTCCGGAAGACCCGGTCAAACTCCTCGGTGGGAAGGGTCTCAAGGCTCTCGCGGTTCTTCTGGTACGCGGCGTTCAGGACCAGGACGTCGAGGCGGCCGAATCCGGAGACCGTCTCCTCCACGATCCGGGTGCTGAACTCCTCGTCGCGTCCATCGCCGGGCAACAGCAGCACGCGGCGTCCGGCTTTCCGGATCCACTCCGCGGTGTCCTGCGCGTCGTCTTCCTCCTCCGGCAGGTAGGAGATGGCAACGTCGGCCCCTTCACGGGCGAAGGCGATGGCGGCAGCCTTGCCGATGCCGGAGTCCCCGCCGGTGATGAGCGCGGCCTTGCCTTCGAGCTTGCCGTGCCCCTCGTAGCTGAGCTCCCCGTGGTCGGGTTTGGGGTCCATGGGCGCGGTCAGTCCGGGCTGCTTTTGTTCCTGTTCCGGAAAGGGGCCCGAGTGGTAGCCGCCGCGGGGATCCTTCGGCTGGTCTGTTTGCTTGTCCGTCTCGCTCATAGTCCGCCTGCCTGTGTCGGTTGACCTGTGTCGGTGGGAAGGGCACCGCCCTGCTCCGGCCCTTCGAAGCTATCCCGGCTGGAGGACCAAGTCCACCGACCATGGGTAATAATCAGTAAACTTATCAAATGTTATAGCTCGCGCAACGGGCCGCCTTGTTTCTGGGTATGGGAGGAGTAGAAAGAAGGCGAGGGCCGGGGCCGGAGAGGAAGGAGGGCCGATGTCCGAAGTTGAGGACTACACGGGCCGGACGGGACGCAACGAGACCCGTGAGGAGCAGCTTGACCGCAACTGGGCGGAACTCCTGCAGGAGTTGCGTGTGCTCCAGACCGGCGTACAGATCCTGGCCGGCTTCCTGCTGACGCTGCCGTTCCAGCAGCGGTTCGAAAAGCTGGACGACTGGGAGGTCAACCTCTATCTGACCAACGTTGTGATCGCCGCGCTGACCACCGCTTTTATCCTCCTCCCGGTCAGCGTGCACCGGCGGCTTTTCCGGAAGCGGCTCAAGGAAACACTGGTCTCCAGCGCCGACACCATCACCAAGATCGCCCTTGGCGGCATTGCCCTGCTGAGCGCCGGAACCGCCGCCCTGGTGTTCGATGTTGCCGTTGGGCGCTCCGCCGGCGTCACGGCCGGCGGCGCGCTGCTGGGCGTCATGGTGGTCATGCTGGTGTTCGTGCCGCTTCGACTTAACAAGCGGGCCACGGGAAGGATCATCCCGCCCGCATCGGAAAAGGAGTAAGACATGCGCAAATGGGCAAAAGAACATGGCCTGTTGCTGGCCAACGTGGGCTGCTTCCTGGCGTTCTTCGTAGGCATGATCCTCTCCGGTGCCGCTTCCTACAGTGAGGATCAGCAGGCCCACGGGGAGCCTGCCGTCTCGGTCCTGCAGTTCCTGGGAACGGGCGCCTTTGTGGAGGCCACGTTTGAGAACTGGGAATCGGAGTTCCTGCAGATGGCCATGTACGTGGTCCTCACCGTATTCCTGTTCCAAAAAGGCTCATCCGAATCCAAGCCCATGGGCAAGGAAGCGCCCCAGGATGAAGACCCGCGCCAGGCGACTCTCAAGAGAACCACGCCATGGCCCGTACGGCACGGCGGAGTGGTGCTCAAGGTCTACGAGCATTCCCTGTCGATCCTGCTGTTTGCGCTGTTCCTCGGATCGTTCTTCCTGCACGCCGCCGGCGGCGTGGACGAGTACAACCAGGACCAGCAAAGCCATGGCCAGCCCAGCATCACGTTCCTGCAGTACCTGGGCACCAGCCGCTTCTGGTTCGAGTCTTTCCAGAACTGGCAAAGCGAGTTCCTGGCCGTCGCGGTCCTGGTGGGCGCCTCCGTCTACCTGCGGGAGAAGGGCTCCCCGGAGTCGAAGCCCGTTGCTGAACCCCACTACGAGACCGGAGCCTGAGGGCGCGTCCAATCACCCGGTCTGGTTATCCAGTCCTGTCAGCCGTCCCATCACCCAGCCCCATCCAAAGAGGAGAGACTGTATGAGAACGTCCGTGCAAACCATCCTGCTGGCCCTGCTGCTCCTGGCCGCTCCGGCCCTTCCTGCCGGCGCCGCCGTTGCGACGGCGCCCGCATCCGCCATCAGCCAGGCGGGCCCGGCACAGGCAGGGACGGCACAGGTCGCGTCAGGATCAACAGGCACGGTGTGGGCCGCGGGCACGTCCCCCACACCTTCCCCCGGTGACACCGCCTCCACCGGCCCCGCCAATCCGGGCACGGGTGAATCGGCAAAGAATGAGTCCACCCGCCTGAACTACGCCCCGTGGGTGATTGCTGGAATCGCGGTCCTGGTGGTGATTGCGGTGCTCATTTTCCGGCGCCGCCGCAACACCACGATCGTGGGCTAGTAAGGCTAGGCGCCTTCAAGTACCTGGCTTGTTGCCCAGGTCAGGTACTTGGCGGCGTTCGCCACGGCGTCTGCAGGGCTGGACGCGACGTCCAGCAGCTGCGCCGCGGCAACCACGCCATGCCCGGCGAGGTCCTCAAGGGTCACCAGGATCCTGCCGGCCACCACGATGACGGGAATTCCGCGTTCCCGGGCCGCGTCCGCGAGCGCGATGGGAGCCTTGCCGGTGAGCGACTGCGAATCCATGGATCCCTCACCGGTGATCACCAGATCTGCCTGCTCCAACTGCGCGGCGAGGCCGGTCAGCCCGGCTACCAGCGCGAAGCCGCCTTCCAGCGTGGCGTCGGTGAAGGCAAGGAACGACGCCGGGAAGCCGCCGGCGGCGCCGGCGCCGGGGACGTTGACGTCCCGGCCCGTTGTTTCCCGCAGCACGGACGCCCAGTTGCGCAGTCCGGCGTCGAGCATTTCCACAGCGTCCTGGTCCGCGCCCTTTTGGGGGCCGAAGACATGCGCGGCGCCCGACGGCCCGTACAGGGGGTTACGGACGTCGACGGCGATGCGGAACGTTGTTGCTGACAGCCGCGGATCCAGCGCGGCCGTGTCCAGGGCCACCACGTCGGCCAGCGAGCCGCCGCCCAGGGGCACCACGTTCCCGGCGGAGTCCAGGGGCTTCAGGCCGAGGGCGCGCAGTGCGCCGCTGCCGCCGTCGGTCATGGCCGAACCGCCCAGGCCCAGGACAATTTCGGTGGCCCCCGCGTCCAGGGCGGCGGCAATGAGCTGGCCGCAGCCGTAGCTGTGGGCACGCAACGCGTTGGCAGGAGTTGGTTCCATGTCGGCCAGGCCGGAGGCCTGCGCCGTTTCGATCACTGCCGTGACCTTGCCGTCGCCGGCCTTGTGGATTGCCCAGGCGGCGCCGAGCGGGGTGAGGATGGGACCCACCACGGCATTCAGCCGCTCTTCATAGCCCGCCGCGACGGCCGCCTCAAGAGTGCCCTCGCCGCCGTCGGCAATGGGGAACTGGGTGGCGACGGCCTCCGGGTAAACCCGCAGCGCGCCTTCGGCGATGGCGGCGGCAGCCTCGGCCGCGGTCAGGGACCCCTTGAACTTGTCCGGAGCGATAAGAATGCGCATGGGCTCCATCATGCCAGCAAGTCCTGGGAATGCGCTTGCCGAGCCTATCAGGGGGGCTTCTGTGACTGCCCGCTTGGAGTCCCGGCCGGATGCGCCCTGGGACTACGCCTCGCGCCAGTCGTTGCTGGTGATGTGCGATCCCGCCTGCGGACCCATCTGGAGCATCCCCCCGTCAACCACCCAGGCCGCCCCGGTCACGTAGCTTGAGGCGGGCGAGGCGAGGAAGGCAATGACGTCGGCGATCTCCCGCGCGTCCCCGGGCCGGCCCAGCGGCACCCCGGGCCGCTCCGTCGTCCTCGGATCCTGGTCCTCCTGCCCCGTCATCGGGGTGGCGATCTCGCCGGGTGCCACGGTGTTGGCAGTGATGCCGTATTGGCCCAGTTCCAGGGCGAGGGTCTTCATGAGCCCGCCCAGCCCGTGCTTCGACGCGTCATAGGCGGACGAGCCCACGCGCGGCTGGAACTCATGGACGCTGGACACCGCCACCAGCCGGCCTCCCCTGCCGGCCTTGACCATGCGCCGCGCTGCCGCCTGCAGGCAGACAAACGCGCCGTTGAGGTTGGTGTCCAGGATCTGCATCCAGTCATCGATGCCCATGTCCAGGAATTTCGTGCTTGCACCGGTGCCGGCATTGTTCACGAAGACGTCCAGCCCGCCCAGCTCCTCGGCGAGTTCATCGATGACGTCCGCAGCAGCACGGAGTTCGGTGGTATCCAGCTGCCGGACCACCGCTTTGCGCCCCAGGCCGCGGACTTCTTCGGCAGTCTCCTCGGCGCCCGCCTTGTCCGAATGCCATGTGACGCCGACATCCATTCCGGCGCGGGCCAGGGCCACGGCGGTGGCCTTGCCGATCCCTGAGTCGGAAGCGGTCACGATGGCGGTGGTGGGCGTGAAGCTGCTGGTGTCCGGCATGGCGGGGCCTTTCTTTGGGTCAGGCGGTTTCTGGTCAGACGTTGCTTGGGTCAGACGGGGGTTCGGGTCGGTTGGAGTTCCGGCGGCCTGGTCAGGCGGGGCGGCGGAGGTCGTCCTCGTAGGACTCGTCGTGGGTGGCCGCGGCCCTGCGGCCGCCTGCCTCGAAATCCGGCTCGGCTTCCGGCACGGCCATCAACGGCACCGCGAAGGTCACCACGGGCCGGCCGTCGCCGTCGTCCGCCGACCTGATGGTCAGGCTCCTGGTGCCGGGCGGCACCGACGGGGTGAAGACCTGCAGGTTGCGGGAGCCCACCGTGGCGGATTCCTTCAGGGTGTATTCCGTTCCGAAGTGGTCCTGGACGGTGAGGCGGGGTTCGGCCGCGTCATCGGAGGGGAGGTGGATGTTGACCACCAGCCCGGACGCCCATACCTCCACGGACAGGATGGTGAATTCAGTGGCGGAGGTAACGTGCCGCCCATAGGTGGGGGGAAGGAGCATCCGGCGCAGTGCGCCGGATGGGATGAGGTTGCTCATGATTGTTCCTGTAGGTCTTGCGCCGGCGGCCGGTGGGTGGGCTCCGGAGGGTGGTCCGGTGCCGGCCGATCGCTGGGGCGCGGGTGCGGCTTAGGCGTCTTCGCGGTTGGGATTTTCCAGGCGGAAGAAATTGGATTGGGTGCCGTCGCTGCGCTGTTCCTGGTAGATGAAATTCAGTTTCCGGGAATCGAAGGTGTCAAACCATTCCTCCCAGCTGATGTGGCGGAGTTTGCCATCCTTGCCACCGAAGTCGATCCGCAGTACTCCAAGGTGGTCGCCGTGTTCCGTGCCCTCCACTGTGGCGGGCACGCCGTCGCGCTCCTCCGCCCACCGCCTGATGACTTCGTGGTGTGTGGTGGCGAGGCTGCGGCCTTCGCGTTCCGGTTCGTCGTCTGTGGAGGTGACTTCCTGCGAGTACTTCAGGGACTTTGAAGAGTCCGGGCCGTGGCGGATCTTTCCGTCCTCGGGGCCTGCGCCCAGGTCCTCCTCGTCCGTGCTGCGGTCAGCGCCGCCGGTCTTGTTGCCTTTGTCCTGTGCCATGGCGGTCTTCCTTTCACCTCCGGCTAACTAGTAAGTCTACTTACTATGGAGCCTCCGGATCCGTCCCCTGTCAAGGGGATGGAAGACACCCTGTGGGCGCGGTGCGGGGATCTGCGCGAAGTCTGCGGGACGGCTGGAACCTCCCGCGGCAGGGCTACCGGCGCGGGCGGACCACCGCGTAATACCCGGGTACCCGGTCCTGGCCCGGCACGCCGGTCACCGGGTTGGTTTCGATAGCCACGTGGCCGTCCTCAAGGAGTTCCCAGGCCGACGCCGGGAAGGCACGTTCGCGCTCTTCGGGTCCGAAGTGCCCCGGCATGGGAAGTCCGCGGATGGCCAGCTCCAATGGTGCAGGAATGCCGCGGGTGGTTGCGCCAAGATGGGTGACGTACTCCACCGGGTTGCCCTGGAAGTTGGTTTCCGCCATGAAAACCGTGCCGCGGCGGCCCACCAGGGTCCGCAGGTTTTCTACCATCGCCGCTTGGTGGGCGGGATCGAGGACGTGCAGCACGCCGCGGATGAAGACGTTGGCGCCGTCCAGGCCCAGTTGGAAGAACTCCGCCAACTCGGCAGCAGCACCTTCCGCCGTCATGTCCCGGGCTTCAAAGGCGGCATTGCTGATTCCGGCAGATTCGGCCCGTGCCCGGGCAACAGCATGCGGCGAGACATCCACGCCGATGACGCTGGGAAAGATTCCTGCGAGCGCACGGGTAAAGCTGCCGTGCCCGCAGCCGGTATCCACCACGGGAAGGGCGGGGTCCAGGTGGCGCAGGAGGCTGTCCTGGTAGCCCTGGAACTCGTGGTTGCTGCCCGAGTCCCACAGGACCTCACCGCCGGGGCCGGTAGCGGTAATGCCGGCCCAATACCGGTCCCACGCCTTGTGCCGGTCCTTCGGGGCGCTGCGCGACAGCCTGACAAGCTTGGGGATCATCAGGTACTTCTGCCAGGCGGACCGTGGCGGGTTTGTTGGAGACACGGCTCAAATATATGGTCCCGGCCGCCGCAGCGGCGGACCTTCGGCAACATTACGGCGTGCCCCAGCCCGGGCGGCAGCGGCGGAAAGTGGACGTAAGGGTCAGCACCCCGTGGACCCTCCGGGCCCGCATCCCCCTAGAATGTACTCAACTGGGAGGGAAGGGAGCACTGTGACGGCTGTCCCGAGTGACGTGCGCCCGCCCCGCACCGCCGTCGTCGCCGATCCCGACGCCGGCCGGCTGGCCCTTAATGCACAGGCACTGCGCGGCGCCGGATACACCGTCCTCGAAGCGACCGACGCCCACAGCCTCGCCGCGGCGCTGGAAGCCACTGAACCGTCAGTCGTGGTGGCTGATGCCTTCCTGTCCGGTGTCCTGTCCACGTCCACGGCACCGGTCCTGGTGATGGTGGACCTGGACAACCCCGCTGAGATCGAAGCCGCCAATCCCCCCGGCATCCACGACTGCATCACCAAGCCGCCTGCACCGCAGGAACTGGTGCACCGCGCATCCGTCCTCATCGACCAGGTATCCCGGCGCCGCGCCTCCCGGCAGGAAGCCGAAGGGCTCCGCGAGCAGCTGCGCGGCGTCTCGGCCGCAGTGCGCGCCACCAACGATCCGCAGGAAATTGCGGACCACGTTGTCGCGGGATTCGGCCGCACCTTGAAGGCCGACCACGTTGTCCTGGCAACCTTCGAGGACCACCGGGTCCCCCTCATCACGGCCAGTTGGCACCGGCGGGGCCTGGCGGAGCTGCCCGTGGAGGCCCTTCCGCACGAGGATAAGGCCCGCGCTATGGCAGACGCCCTCTGGGCAGGGACGGAGACGCTCTCGGGCGACGGAAACGAACAGGCCGCCCGCAGCGAGGCGAAGCCGGGTCCCGGCCCCAACATCGCCGGAGCTGCCTCAACACTGGCGGTCCCTATCGGCGAGGGAAATTCGTCCCTGGGCATCATCTGGATCGCCATGATGGACCGGCCCCGGACCTGGTCCAGCGCGGAACTGGGACTGATCCAGCACGTGGCCGGCAACGCCGCCTACGGCCTCATCCAAAGCCACCTGATCAACAGCCAGCAGCAGGTGGTGAAGCAGCTGCGGGAGCTCGACAAGGCCAAGACGGACTTCCTGGCGACGGTGAACCACGAGCTGCGGACCCCGCTGACCTCGATCATGGCCTACCTGGACATGATCCAGGAAAGTACCGAGCATCCGGTCTCCCGGGAAGTCCACCAGATGCTGGACATCGTGGTCCGCAACACCGAACGCCTCCGCACGCTGATCGAGGACATGCTCAGCGTCTCCCGCGGCGGGCTGGACACCATGGCCATGCAGCTGGCACCGGTGCGGCTGGGGCAGACCCTGGACCTGGTGGCCGCTGCGCTCCGCCCCCTGGCCACACTGCAGAACGTCACCATCGACGTGGACCCCGTTCCGGAGGATCCGGAGATACTCGCCGATGAAGTACAGCTGCAGCAGGTCTTTACCAACCTCGTGTCCAACGCCATCAAGTTCACGCCCAGCGGCGGACGGATCGAGGTGGGCAGCGAATCCCACGCCGCCGCGGACGGCTCCAAGTGGGCCACCGTGCGCATCGCCGATACCGGGATCGGCATTTCGAGCGACGAGATCAACCACGTCTTCACCCGGTTCTACCGGGCCTCCAACGCCATGAACGGCGCAATCCCGGGAACAGGCCTGGGCCTTGCCATCTCCAAGGACATCGTGGACCGCCACGGCGGCCGGATCGACGTCGCCTCCACCCTGGGCACCGGGACCACCGTCACCGTCAGTCTCCCCCTCGGCACAGACAGCGCCCAGGCCAACTAGGCGCCGGAGGAGGACCCGCATGTTTGCCGACGACGACCCCCGGCTTTCCCAGTTGCTGGAAGGTATTGTCCGGCTGGCTTCCGGCGACCTCAGCTCCCGGATAGAGGTCTCCCCCGCCCGCGATGAACTGGACGCGATCATCATGGGCACCAATCTCCTGGCCGAGGACCTTCAGGTCATTTACGAAGAGCTTGAGCAGCGCGTCCAGGTCCGCACCCAACTGCTGCATGAGGCACACCTTGAGATGCAGAAGATGGCCATGCAGGACCCGCTTACCGGCCTGGCCAACCGCTCGGCCCTGATCGAGGCGCTGCGCAGCTCCCTGCAGGCCCGCGATGCTGCTGAGGGCGAGCCTGCGGAGGAAGGCCCCGCCATTCTGCTGCTGGACCTGGACGCGTTCAAGTCGATCAATGACAGCCTGGGGCACACCGCAGGCGACCAGGTCCTGGTGACCGTTGGCGAACGGCTCCGGACCGCTGTCCGCGGCTCCGACGTCGTGGCCCGGCTGGGCGGTGACGAATTCGCGATCGTCATGCCGTCGGCGTCGGCAGACCAGGCTGCCATCGTGGCGCAGCGCATCCTGGCTGACCTCACCGAGCCCATCGAGCTGCCCGGCCGCAGCGTGCGCTGCGGTGCCAGCATCGGGCTCAGCGTGGGCAGCGAAGGCCAAAGCCCCGAGGACATGCTGATGGAGGCCGACGTCGCCATGTATGCCTCCAAGGCCGAGGGGCAGAACAAGCTGCACCGGTTCGAGCCGGCAATGCTGCTGGTGCGACGGCTCCGCAGCCAGCTGGTGGACGACCTGCGGGCGGCCATCAGGAACGACGCACTGACCCTGTACTACCAGCCGGTGGTGGAGCTCGCCACGGGACGGATCGAAGGCGTGGAGGCATTGGTCCGCTGGAACCACCCCACCCGTGGCTTCATCATGCCTGACGAGTTTATTCCCCTTGCCGAGGACGCAGGGCTGATCTCGGAACTGGGCCTGTGGGTGCTCAGGACGGCCGTAAGGCAGCTGCGCGCCTGGATTGACGCATCCCTGCTGGACACGACGTTTTCCGTTCGGATCAACATCTCCGCCACAGACCTGCAGAGCCTGCAGTTCATCGAGGACGTCAGGAACGTGCTCAAGGAGACCGGGGTCAGGCCCGAGCAGGTGGTCCTGGAATTGACGGAAGTAGCCATCGTCAAAGGCAACGAGCTGGACCGGTATTCGCTGGGCGGACTCCGCGGCTTGGGCGTAGGCATCGAAATTGATGATTTCGGTACCGGCTATTCCTCCATCAGCTACCTCCGCCGGCTTCCGGTGGACCGGGTGAAGGTGGACAAATCGCTGATCGCCGGACTGGAGACCGACCCAAGCCAACCTGCCCTGGTGGCCGCGGTGCTGCAGTTGGTGCGGGCATGCGGGCTGGAGGCCGTGTGGGAAGGCGTGGAAACGGCAGAACAGGCGGAGATCCTGCGCGGCCTGGGCTGCCGCAGCGCCCAGGGCTACTACTTTTGCCGCCCTGTTCCGCCGGACCGGATTCCCCAACTGCTGGCTGACCAGCAGGAAAGCGCTAACCAGTAGCGGAAAACTACTGCGCTTTTGTGGCCGCCGTTATACGATCAGCGTGCGGTGTCAGGTTTTTCGCCGCCGCGAAATTCAGGTCTGGCAACACCGTACTTTTATAAGGCGTTTGGAAATTTGAACATTAATGGGCCATGGGGTCATTACTTCGTCAACTGGGGGCGTCGCTAATGTCGGTTCGGGTACAGGCATGGGGAATTATCGCCGCCGTGCTGGCGGATACGGATCCTGCGGGAGCCGCCGTCCGGCAACAGCTGAGCAACAGCCTCGATGAGAATCCCGGCGTGCCCGAACGGGCTTTGCTGGAGTATCTCCTCGAAACCCGGCGCAGCGACGCCAACACCGTGGAAACACTGGAAACGGCGCGGGAAATGCGCCTCACGCCGCCCACGCTGCCGCCGCACTTTGCGGAGCAGCTGGACGCCATCCGCAGCATCTCAAGGATCAGCGCGCTGCTTGAGAACCAGATGCTGATGACCGCCTTCCAGCCCATTTATGGCCTGGAAGGAAAAACCGTGGTGGGCGCGGAGGCCCTCTCCCGCTTCGTCAGCGACGACGGCGCTGCCGCGGAGTTGTGGTTCGCCGAGGCCGCGGCCGTGGGCCTGGGCGCAAACCTTGAATTCTCGGCTTTGGGTTCGGCCGCGGCCGCGGCCCGCGACCTGCCCGAAAACCTTTATGTATCCCTCAATATTTCGCCCACGTCCTGCATGGACCCGCGCCTGCCGGAATTGTTCGACCACATTGAACTCCCCATCCACCGCGTGGTGCTCGAAATGACCGAGGACATTCCCGAAGAGGAATATCTGCAGTTCATTTCCGCAATCAATCCGCTCCGGGAGCAAGGCCTGCGGATCGCCGTCGATGATGCCCATACCGGTGCCGGCGCGCTGAGCCGCATGATTCACCTGCGGCCCGATTTCCTGAAGGTGGGCCGCAACGTGATCGGCGACGTCGACAAGGACGGCCTCCAGCGGACCCTGGCTGCGTGCCTGGTGGACTTCACCGACCAGATCGGCACCACCCTGGTGGCCGAGGGCATCGAAACGGTGGGCGAACTCAAGGTCCTCACCGAACTTGGGATCAGCGCCGGCCAGGGGTACCTGCTGGGGCGCCCGTCGGTGCGGCCCCAGGACTGGGCCAACTGGAATACGCGCCTGGACATGGACGGCCTGGAGCGTCATTTGGCAGGGCCTGCAGGCCCGGCAGAATCCCACGGCCGCCACGGCAAAAACCCTTCCTGACACGGGTCAGCGCGGCGGCGGGATCTTTTCGCCGCCGTGCCGACCATTCAGGCGCTATTCGGAATGGCCCTGGTCCCGACTCATCTGGTCTTCGGCCGGCGGCGTCTCTCCCGGCGGCACTCCCCCGCCCGGTTCAAGACCGGTGACATTGCCCTCCGCCGGATCCGGGTTCGGCGAGCCGCCCGACTCGCGGCTGCGCTGCTCCGCAAGGTGGGACTGTGCGGCGCCAACGTCTTCCTTCCCCGGCCGGTCAGGGTTCGCGGGGTCATTTTCCGGATGGTAAGTGCTCATGCTGCTCTTCCTTCCTCTCCGGCTGCGGTCTGATTCCCCAGCACTGGACTAATTGTAAGCATGCTGATAATTCTGGAGGAGTAGGGCCGGTGTGCCGCTGGGGCACCGGTACGCGATGTCGGAAGGAGCAGTCACATGGGAATCGGCGACAGCATCGGCAAGGCAGCAGAAAACGCCATGGAGGACCTGGCCGGGACATCCAAGCCCACGGAGAAGATGGATGTACCCGACCCCACAAACCCCAATGACGACGTGGAAGTCCATTCGTCCCTGAGCGAAGGCTCAAACGCCATGGAGGCGGAGAAGCAGAAGGCGCCGGGCCTCAAGACGGGGGCCGCTCCGGGGCCGGTATCCGAGAGCCCGTTCGGCGGGGATGTCGACGAAAATGACACTGACGAAGCCGACGACGGCGGCCTGGCCGGCAACGCCACAGCGCCCGGTGCGGCAGGGACAGCCGGCGGCAGCGTTCGGGGGTCCGGTGGACTTCCCGAGAGTAACCCGGATGAGTTGCGGGCAGACCCCACTGAGGGCGACCAGGACCCGTCAACCAGCACGGGCCGCGGCTAGGAGGCTGCGCCAGGTGAGTGGCCCCCTGGCCACTCGCCGCGCTCCATCAGCACGTTGCGGAGCAGGTCTGCCCGGTCCGTGACGATGCCGTCGACGCCCAACTGGAGGAGCCGGTGCATCTCCGCGGCGTCGTTGATGGTCCAGACGTGCACAACCAGGTCCAGGGCATGGGCCCGGCGGATGAAGCCGGCGCTGACAACAGGGACCCGTCCATAGCGGACGGGGACCTGCAGCGCGTGCACGTCCCGGAGCACACCGCGCATGAGCCGTCGGAACAACGGGCGTGGAAGCACCGGGCCCAGCAGGGTGAAGAGGGCGCTGGAGGCCACGCCGGCCGATGAGGCGACCGGCCGGCTGAGAAGTCTCAGCACCGCCCGCCGTCGGCGGTCCGAAAAACTGGTGACCAGCACCCGCTGGTGCGCTTGGTGCCGCTCGATGGCCGCGGCAGTGCTCTGGACTGATTTCCAGTCCTTGACGTCCAGGTTCAGCCTGGCGTGGGGCAGCTGGGTCACCAGTTCATCGAACGTGGGGATGGGCTCGCGGCCGTTGATCCGCGCCTTCGCGACGTCCGCGGCCGGCAGCTCCGCCACACGCCCCCTACCGTCGGTCACCCGGTCCAGGGTTTCATCATGGAAGAGCAGCAGGACGCCGTCGGCCGTGGTGTGCACGTCCGTTTCCAGGTACCGGAAGCCGAGTTCGACGCCGGAACGGAACGCGGCCATGGAGTTCTCCAGCCCCTCGGCGGAGAATCCGCGGTGGGCCATGGCGATGGGAAGCTGCCGCCCGGCGTCGTCCTTGTGCTCGAAAAAGGGCAGGGTCACTCTGCGAGCGTACCCCGGACCTGCCGCTCAGTCCCGGCAGCCGGTCTCCCCGCACGGAACAATGTCCACGCCATCCCCGCAGTGCAGCAGGGTGCGGCCGCGGCCGCCGTCCAGGTGCACCCACACGGCCGTATGGTCCGCGGTGATGGTGTCCACCACGCCGCCCGCCTCGAAGGCGGGTGAGAAGAGGACCCGGACGCGGTCGCCCTGGCGCAGCTGCTTCCAGTGTGGAGCGGGCGTTGCTTTGCGCAGCGTCCCATCGGCCATGTGCTGCCTGACGTTCCTTGCCATGTTGCCCCCTGTGAGCCGGCGGGCGAAGTGCCTGCCTTCCACGCTTTACGCTACGGCCGGAAGGTAAACGCCAGGTGAGCGGTAGCTGTGAACACGGGGCTAGCGGGGATCAGGAAAACTGGACGCCCAGGGAGGCGAGCCTGGCCTCCAGAACCTGGGCCACGCCGTCGTCGTCAAAATGCGGCGCCTGCTGCCCCGCCGCCCGGATGGCCTCTGGATGGCCGCTGGCCATGGCATAACCATGGCCGGCCCACCGCAGCATCTCGATGTCGTTGGGCATGTCACCGAAGGCCACCACGTCGGCGGCGTCAATGCCCAGGGCCGAGGCGTATTCGGCCAGGGTGACGGCTTTGTTGACGCCGGGCAGGGAGAGTTCCAGCATGGGGACACCGGGCGAGGAGTGCGTGGTGGCGGCCAGATGTTCGACGGCGGGCGCCACCTCGGCCAGGAAATCGTCGGGCGTGCCTTCGCGGACGATGGCAAGGAATTTGACCACCGAATCGTCACCCGCGAGGGTGTCCTTCAGCGGCGCGGGGGTGAATTCGGCGAGCAGTTCGCTGGACTCGTTTTCGATGAAGCCCGGTTCCAGGTGGAATCCCGTGAGCGTTTCGGCGGCGAACAAGGCGGCGGAACGGAGCGTCTTGATGATGCGCCGGGCTTCCAGGACGGTGCCGATGGCGAGGGTGCGGGCGGAAACCAGGCGGTCCGCCTCGAGGTCCCAGACCACAGCGCCATTGGAGCAGATCACGCGTCCCGTGTGGCCCAACTGCTCCTCGAGGGGGTGCAGCCACCGCGGCGGGCGCCCCGTAACGAAGACAAGCTCGACGCCGGCATCACGGCAGGCGTGGAAGGCGCGGATGGTGCGGGGGCTGATTTTTCCGTCGTGCCCAAGGATCGTTCCATCGATATCGCTTGCTACCAGCCGCATCCTGCCAGTCTACGTGGGCTGCCGGCCGCCGTCGTACTCCCTTGCGAAGCACCCCGGCCTGTGGGTGGGTGCCGGTTGTCAGCGCTCAGGGCTACACTGAAACTATCGAACATATATTCGAATAAGGGTGTGTTGTGGGCGTTATTATCGGTCCCCGCGTGATAGATGCGGGAGCCTCGTTATTCTCGGTGCTGATCTCCCCCGTGGCGGTGGCGGCAGGCTTTCCGTCGCCGGCGCAGGACTACTTCGACGGACGGATCGACCTAAACGCGCACCTCATCAAGGACATCACCAGCACCTTCGTGGTCCGGGTCACCGGGGACTCCATGGAGGGCGCCGGCATCAGCGACGGCGATGAACTGATCGTCAACCGGGCGCTGGAGCCCAGGGACGGGTGCGTGGTGATTGCGGTGCTGGACGGGGAACTGACGGTGAAACGCCTCCGCATCACCCCCACCGGTGTTGTGCTGCAGGCGGAGAACCCGAACTACCCGGACATCCACGTCCCCGCCCTGTCCGAGCTGACCATCTGGGGTGTTGCCACCAGGTGCCTGCACCATGTCTGACGTCCGCCGGCCTGAGGTGCGCCATGCCTAAGCCCGCGCTTATGCGGCGGATGCCCCAGATTGCCCACGTCGACGTCAACTGCTTCTACGCCTCCGCGGAGCGCGCGTTCGATCCTTCGTTGGAGGGGCGCCCGCTGGTGGTGCTGTCCAACAATGACGGCTGCGCGGTGACCCGCTCCCCGGAGGCCAAGGCGTTGGGCATCGCCACCGGAGATCCTTGGTTCAAGCTCGCGCCCCGGGCCAGAGAGTGGGGGTTGGTGGCGAAGTCCAGCAACTATGAGCTGTACGGGGATATCAGCTCGCGGGTGATGGAACTGCTGGGCCGGTACTCGGCCTGGCTTGAGGTGTACAGCATCGACGAGGCGTTCCTGGGCGTGAAGGGCGGGCCGGGGGAACTGCTGGCTTTGGGCCGCAGGATGAAGGAGGCGGTGCGCCGGAATGTCGGGGTGCCGGTTTGCGTGGGCATTGCACCCACCAAGACCCTGGCGAAGCTGTGCAACAAGTGGGCCAAGAACAACCCCGTCTTCGGTGGGGTCTGCCTTTGGGAGTCGGTCCCCGCTGATGTGCGCGAGGCACTCATGGCCCGATTGCCGGTGGACGAGGTCTGGGGCATCGCCGGCCGGCTGATGAAGCGGCTCAACGTCATAGGGATCTTCACGGTGCTGGACCTGGTCCGGGCGGATCCGGTGGCCATCAGGGACAAGTTCTCCGTGGTGCTCATGCGGACGGTCCTCGAACTGCGCGGCACCCCCTGCATCCCCATGGAGGAGGAGCGCATCGGCCGCGACCAGCTGATCTTTTCCCGGTCCTTCGCCACGCCGGTCACCACCGCGGCCGGCCTGCGGGAGGTACTCAGCATTTATGGGCAGCAGGCGAGCGCCAGGCTTTCCAAGCACGGACTCCAGGCGAAAGTCCTGACGGCGTTCGCTGCCACGTCACCCTTCAGGGACCACGAACAGCATCATCCTTCGGTCTGCGTCACATTGCCCATGCCCACGGCGGATCCGCTCCAGCTCACCAAAGCCGCCCACGCGCTGCTGCCCAGCATCAGGGACGGCCTGAAATACGCCAAGGCGGGCCTGATGCTCACCGACCTGCGGCCCACCGCGAACCAGCCCCCACTGGAGATCTTCGAGAACCGGCACGAGGAACGCGGAATCGGGCCACTGCTTGAGGAAGTGAGCCTCCGGTTTGGGCGTGGGTCCATCGGTTTGGGGCATGCGGGGATCAGGTCAGGCCTCGACTGGACCATGAAGCGGGAAATGCGTTCGCCCCGCTACACCACCCACTGGGACGAACTGCCGCTGGTCAAGGCCGCCTGAATCGCTTCGCGTGGCGTCCCGCCGCAGGCACCACAGCCCACAGCGGGACGCACTTTCGTATCTAAACCCGCGACCTGCCCTGGATGAAGTGGAAGATGAGGACCACCACTGCAACAACCAAAAGTATGTGGATAAGGCCACCGCCGATGTTCGTCAGCAGGCCGAGAAGCCAGAGAACGGCGATGACAATAGCGATCCAAAGCAACATGACGTCTCCTTGTCTAGTTTTTCAAAGCCCCCATGACCTGCACGTACCCACAAGCAGGGCGGGAAAATCAAGGCCGGACAACCTGCCGGTGATCCGGATAAAGACGCTCCAAGACGATTTTTGACGTCCCGCTACGCCGCGTTGAGGCTTCGGGTCGCTTCGTGAACCAGTGCGACACGAATGATTGTGGGGCCGCTGGGCGCTCCGTAATCTCGTCTCAGCATCCGCCCCAGCAAAGGATTTTCCCCATGGCAAACCCACACGAGACGAGTCCGCAAAACCAGCAGCCATCCACCCGCATCGTCGCGGGCGGCCCCGCCAGACCCAAGCGGCCGCTCGGCCTGAAGATCGGCGTCGCGGCAGCCGCCCTCGCCCTCATCGGCGGTGGTGCCGCCGTCGCCTCCGCCGTCAACAGCGGTGCGCCCGCACCGGCAGCCGACGCTGCCCCGGCCGGCAACCCTGCCGCCGAGCTGAAGCTCGGCTACTTCGGCAACGTCACCCACGCGCCGGCCCTGGTGGGGGTCAGCCAAGGTTTCATCGCCAATGAACTGGGCAGCACCAAGCTCAGCACCCAGGTGTTCAACGCCGGCCCCGCAGCCATCGAAGCCCTGAACGCCGGCGCTATCGATGCCACCTACATCGGGCCCAATCCAGGCATCAACTCCTTCGTCAAGAGCCAGGGCGCATCAGTGAACATCATCGCCGGCGCCGCAGCCGGCGGCGCGCAGTTGGTGGTGAAGCCGGAGATCAGCTCCCCCGCAGACCTCAGGGGCAAGACGCTCGCATCGCCGCAGCTCGGCGGCACGCAGGACGTCGCGCTCCGGGCCTGGCTCACCTCACAGGGCTACAAGACCAACGTGGACGGCAGCGGGGACGTCGCCATCAACCCCACGGAGAACGCCCAGACCCTGAAGCTGTTCCAGGACGGAAAGCTCGACGGCGCGTGGTTGCCTGAGCCGTGGGCGTCGCGCCTGGTGCTGACAGCTGGAGCGAAGGTCCTGGTCGATGAAAAGGACCTGTGGGACGGCTCATTGTCCGGTAAGCCGGGAGAGTTTCCCACCACCATCCTGATCGTGAACCAGAAGTTCGCCTCCGACCACCCTGACACTGTCAAAGCCCTGCTGAAGGGCCACGTAAAGTCGGTTGAGTGGCTGAACGCCGCACCGGCCGGCGAAAAGGCCACGGCCATCAACGCCGCGCTCAAGGAAGCGGCCGGCGCCGAACTGAAGGCCGACGTCATTGACCGGTCCCTCAAGAACATTGTCTTCACGGTGGACCCGCTGGCCGGGACCTACCAGAAGCTCCTGGCCGACGGCGTGACTGCCGGCACCACCAAGCAGGCGGACATCAACGGCATCTTTGACCTGCGGGCTCTCAACAGCGTCTCCGGCGAAAAGACCTCGGCTGCGGGGCTCGGCAAGGAGTAGCAACACCCCCATCGATTGCTCCGTAAATGTCCTTTTGAACCCTCAGAACGGCATTTACGGAGCAATCGATTCTTGCTTAAGAGTTCATTTCCACCGCGTTCAGCTCGGCCCGCGTGGGCGGATTGGCGCCGGGGCGGGAAACCGTGACGGCAGCGGCCTTGGCGGCATGTGCCAGGAGTTCGGCCAGCCCCTCGGCGGGAAGCTCCCGCAGTTCCTGCCGGTTCTGCGCGCCGTCCAGCTCCCGGTCCACCAGGCCGGACAACAGCGCCGCCATGAAGGAATCCCCGGCCCCCACGGTGTCCGCCACGTCCACCTTTGGCGCAGGCACCTTGGCCTCGCCGGCCCGGCACACACCCCAGGGCCCATCCGCGCCCCGTGTGACCACCACCATCGCCGGGCCTTCCTCTCCCCCCAGCTCCAGCCATTTGCGGGCCGAATCCAGCACGTCCTGCCCGGGGTACAGCCAGGCCAGGTCCTCGTCGGAGGCCTTCACCACATCGGAAAGCGTGACGAACTTCTCGGCCTGCCGGCGCGCGAAGTCCACATCAGTAACGATGCTGGGCCGGCAGTTGGGATCGAAGCTGATCGTGGCGGAGGGGTGGGCATATTCGACGGCGGCCAGCACCTCGGTGGCACCCGGCACCAGCATCGTCGCAATGGAGCCGGTGTGCAGCAGCGTGGTGCCCTGCAGCATGAAGCCGAGCCGGTCCGCGATTCCCGGCAGCTCCCAGGCGAGGTCGAACGTGTAGGTGGCGGCGCCGTCGTCGTCAATCAGCGCCGTGGCCACGCTGGTGGGCAACCCGTCCGGGGGCAGCGGCAGCATCACTGAACTGGCGCGCAGGTGGGCCGCGACCGAATCGCCGTAGGCGTCCCGGCCGTAACGGCCGATGAACTGCACCGGATGGTCCAGCCGGGCCAGGCCCACCGCAACGTTGAGCGGGCTGCCGCCCACGTGGGCCTCGATTCCCGAGGCGCGCTGGACAACGTCAACAAGGCCTTCGCCGATAACTGTGAGCATGGACATACTCTGCCAGAAACGCAGCCCCGTCAGCAGTTCGTGTCAGCGGAGCAGCCGGCCCACCAGTGCCCGGCACGTAAGATACGCCTCCGCCGTGACGTCGATCAGGGCGAAGTGGTCCCCGGGCACCATGACCAGCTGTGCCGGTACGGGTCCGGACTGGCTAGCGTCCACATAGCTGGTGGACATGCCGAGGGGGACGTCGCCGTCCTTTATGCCGTATACGGCATATACAGGAATATCCAGCGGCAGCGCGGCCATGGGGTCAGCGTACCGATGGCGCTCCGGGAATTCCGACGACGGCCCGGCCAGCAGGTTTGCCACCGCACCATCGCTAAGGCTAAGCCGCTCGGCCTCGCCCAGGTTGAGGACGCCCGACTGGCTCACCACCCCGGTGAGGCGGACGCCGTCGTCAGTGTTTTTCACCTGGCCGCCTTCCGCCGGGACCAGCCCCTCCAGTTTGTGTCTGCCCGCCGCCCACACGGCCAGGTGTCCGCCGGCGGAATGGCCCAGCGCCACCACCTTGCCCAGGTCCAGCGCCTGCGGTTCCGCCAGGTCAGCCAGCTTGTCGATGCCGGCCAGGATGTCCTCGAAGGTGCCCGGCCAGCCCCCGCCGTTGCCGGTGCGCCGGTATTCGAGGTTCCAGGCCGCCATGCCGTGCTCCGCCAGGTCTTGCGCCAGCGGCTCACCCAGTTCGGCCCCGTATGTGGAGCGCCAGTATCCGCCGTGGATCACCACCACCACGCCCTGGTGCCTGGCGCCGGCCGGAAGGTCGGGGAGGAAAAGCTCACCCCACTGGCTGGGGTCCGGGCCGTAGTCATAGCGGTGGCGTCGTGTCACACTGGCCCACTTTAGCGGTCCCGGTCACCGGGAAGACGCCGTGTTTGCGCAGGCAGAACCATCAAAACTGGGCCAGTTCGTGCGGAGCGCCATGCGGCATGTCCGTTTAGCCGCACCGTCCTATGGGCACGGTTCCCGTATGGAAGATCAGGAAGTGACTACGCAAGCGTCAACGGTGGAAGAGTGGACGCGCGCGCTGGCAGAATCCACGGGCTCCCCGGGCGGAGGTGCCGGGACAGGACTGATGCTCGCCGTCGCTGCCTCGCTCACGTCCATGGTGGCCGGCTACAGCGGGAACGACGGCGGGGAGCCGGCAGGGATACGGACGCGGGCACGGGCACTGCGTCAGGAAGCCCTGCGCCTGGCGGATGACGACGCGTCCGCTTCGAAGGCGTTCGGCGCCGCCTTCCGGCTGGAGCCGGGACCGGACCGGGACGAAGCGATTCGCCGCGCCTCCGTGGACGCCGCCGCCTCCTCTGCAGTGCTCGGCGAGCGGGCCATTGCCGCCATTGACGACCTCGCCTGGCTGGCAACCAACGGCAACCGGTCGCTGGTGGCGGACGTCGTGGTCGCATTTGGTGCCCTTCGGGCCGCTGTTGCCGGAGCGCGCACCAACGTGAGCTTTGACCTCGGGTCCCTGCGGTCCGCCGGCGCCACCCTGGACCAGGTCCGGGAGCAGCATCCGGACCTGTGGGCCGCCGTCGAGAAGCTCAACGGCGCCATGGACCGCCTTGACGAACTGACGGCCGCGATTGACCACCGTGCCGCCCCCACCGACGCCGCCTGACCTGCCCAAACTCCTTGAGAGCTTCATATGGGTTGTACCGGTCAGTGGTTGGACTCTGCCCCTGGCCTGTGCTTATGGTGGGCAGCATTGTTTGCCGGTGAGCCTGGGGGAGGCGTACAACGTGAAGTCAAGACTCGATGCCTGGGCGTTTCTCCGCCCGCTGCTGCTCGCCCTGGCGGCGGCTGCATCGTGGATCGCATTGTCCGCCACAGGCGCATCTGCCGACTCTTCCGCTTCCAGCGACCCACTCCCCGGTGCTGGCCCGTCTACCGTGATCGCGGTCCCTGCCACGGTGGCCCATCCGGCCAAGGACATCCTGGAACCGGTAGAAGCAGGGCTGGGCGGCAACCTGGCATCAGCTCCCGCTTCCTCCATCCCAACCCCCGCCACAGCGCCACCCATCCACGCGGCAGTGGAGGAAGTGACGGGCATGGTTGATCAAGTTGTGGAGACCGTTCCGGTGGTCGAGCGGATGGTGCCGGACGGCACGGTGGCGGCAGTGGTGGATCCCGCCGTCGGGAGCGTGGACGGCCTCGTCGGCGGGGCGGTGGGGACTCTTGTTCCCCTGGCCGGCGCCGCCCTTGAACCTCTTGACCCCGTACTGGAGCCAGTCATCGGCCCTGTGCCACCGCCAGTGGCTGCGCCGGAACGTGCACCGGACAGCTCTCCGCCCTTGGTTACCGAGGTGCCTCAGGTGAGTGGGGAGACGGCGGCGCACCCGGCCGAAACGGCAGCGGAGCCTGAGGGCACTGTGTCCGTTTCCGACCGAGTGACCAGCTTCGACAGCCTGCACCATAACGGCGCGGCCTGCGATGCGCATCTGAGGCCCGCATCCGCAACGGCGGTGCTGTCCGCGGCAGGTCCTGGAGACGCACCGGTCGATGCACCGCAGGAACCGGCCATTCCCGCCGTCACCACGGGAGGAAGCAACCCGTCCGGGGGCCACGGATCAACCATGCCGGCGTGCCTCGGCGCCTATCATTTCCAGATCCCTCCGGCCGACTGGGCCGCCGCCCAGGCCAGGTTGTTAGCTGTCCCCGCACCGGTGTCCTTCGACCCTGGTTCATCTCCTGACTAGTTGAGGCCCTTCCGCAGCCACAGGCGGAGACGAGCCCAGCCCGGTCTATGCAGTAGGCCAGTCCAACTTTCAGGAGAACTTCATGATGCACCGCAATATCCGTGGCTGCCTGCTCGGCGCCGTGATCGCACTCAGCCTTTTGGCCTCTGGTGGCGTCGCCGCCCACGCCGCGGATACCACCTCAGGGACGCAAGGACTGCCGTCCGGGACCCAAGCGGCAACCACCATCAACACCGCCACCGGCCTCTGGGCCATTCCTCCGGCGGCCACCCTGCCGGCTGTAAACCGACCCGCCGTGGCCACTCCCGTGCTTGCCGGTCCGGGCATGTACCTCGCTGCGGCCCAGCCCTCCGCCGTAGACGCGGGCGCCAACGGTGGCCTGCTGGTGGTGGGCGTGCTGCTCCTGGCGTTCGGAGGACTGCTGGCGCTGATCCTTGGCAGGAAGCGCAGCTGACCTCTGCGCCTGCTGCCTGGCTGCTTCCGCCGGCGCGCTCCGTCAGGCAGCAGGGAGGGCGCTGCCCGCATTCATTCCCATGTGGCGCTGAGCCGAGCCGCGGGCTACTTCAACCTGTCCGTTCATCAGCCTCGACGTGGCCGCTACTGATGGACGGAATCCCTTATGAACGAGAAAAAGATACTAGGCGTGCGTTGAGCGGATGACGTCCGCGACGCTTTCCAGGTGAACTCGCATAGCTTCGGCGGCCGCATCGGGGTCGTGCGCGCAGACCGCATCGATGATTGCGAGGTGCTGGGGCAATGAAACGGCAGGACGGCCAGGTTGCCGGGCCAGCCGAAACTGGAAGCGCACGGCCTGCCCACGAAGGCGGTGGATAGTAGCAGCGGCCGTTTGCTGTGCACTTATTTCGATGACCCTCGCGTGCAGGGTCTGGTTGCTTTCCGAATAGGAATCCCGGTCGCCACGCTCCACCGCGTCCTTCATGCGTTTAGCGAGTTCCTGGAGTTCGGAGGCTTCGGCGTCCGTGATCCGCTCCGCGGCCTTACGCGCGCAGAGCGCTTCAAGGGCAGCACGTACTTCTGTAATTTCAACGGCTTCCTCCACGGACACCGCCCGTACGCGGGCGCCCCGGTTCTGGACCCGCTCAACCAACCCTTCGACGGTCAACTCCGCCAAGGCGGCACGTATGTTTCCCCTGCTGGCCCTGTACTCAGCAGCCAGGTCCGCCTCGACGAGACGTTGGTTGGGCACGAGTTCCCCGCCGACAATGGCCGAGCGCAGCACATTTACGAGTTCCGCCACGGTTAGCGAACGCCCCTCCAGGCCTTCGAGGGTTTCCATGCCTTTCCACCTCCATGCGCACCTAAGCAGCGAGCAATATTGTCAACAACTTCTCATCAGAGTACTTGGCTCCTTCGCCTTCGGCATCTGGACGCGGAAGAACCGTAAACATAAATGTACAAGAAATTGTTGACAATCTTGAATGTAACTTGGTTCACTTAAGGCGACGGCGCCGTTCCAAAGGCGTTCCCCGGATTACCAAAGGACGGACATGGATGAGAGCCTGAACAAAACGGCTGGAGTGGATCTACTCTTGCCGGAGAGCTCGCCTGAACCTGCTGGTGGAATCCACCCTTCAGGGGGCCAACTGGCGGTCCCGTGCTGGTTCATGCGGGGCGGGACATCTAAGGGCCCGTTCTTCCGCGCCACAGACCTGCCTAGGGATATCGCCGCCCGTGACGCCGTGCTGTTGGCTGCCATGGGATCCCCAGACCCCCGGCAGATCGACGGGCTGGGCGGCGCCCACCCGCTGACCAGCAAAGCGGGGATCGTCTCGGCCAGCGACCAGGAGGGCGTGGACCTGGAGTTCCTGTTCGCGCAGCTCCAGCCCACGACCAACGTGGTGGACACGACGCCAAATTGCGGCAACATGCTGGCCGCGGCGCTGCCTTTCGCGATCGAGGCTGGCCTTTTGACACCCGACGGCGACACCACCACCGCGCGCGTCCTCACCTTGAACACGAACATGATTGCCGAAATCACCGTCCAGACTCCCTTGGGTAATGGCGGCCGGTACGTCGACTACGCCGGAGACACCCGAATCGACGGCGTCCCCGGCACGGCCGCGCCGGTCACAATCAACTTCCTGGATACGGCAGGCTCGGTCTGCGACTCCCTGCTGCCCACCGGGAACCTCCGCGACAGTGTGGATCTCGACGGCGTCGGGCCGGTTGATGTGACCTGCATCGACAACGGACAACCCTTGGTGATCATCAACGCCGACGACCTGGGCCGCACGGGGCGGGAGTCCGCCGTCGACCTTAACAAGGACGCTGAACTCAAGGCCCGCCTTGAGGAACTGCGGCTGGCGTGCGGAAACCTAATGGGCCTGGGGGACGTGACGGATAAGAACTACCCGAAAATGACGCTCGTCTCTCCTCCCGCTGCGGTCGGCGCCCTCTGCACCCGCAGCTTCATCCCGCATGTCTGCCACGAATCCATCGGAGTGCTTGCCGCCGTCACCGCCGCAACCGCCGCAACCCTCAAGGGGACCGTGGCACACGACGCGGCCGTCCTCCCGGAGGGGACCGATCTCACCGTCTCGGTCGAACACCCCAGCGGCGAGTTTACTGTCCAGCTTGGCCTTGACCCTGCCGACCCCACCAGGGTGGTCAAGTCCGCGCTGATCCGAACCGCGCGGCTCCTCATGTCCGGTGAGGTCATGGTTCCCGCCTACCTCTGGAAGGCCGCCAACACCGAGGCGCCAGCCCTTTCTTCCCAGGAGCATCAACTGTGATTATCGACATCCACGGCCACTACACCACAGCCCCGCCCACACTCGGTCGATGGCGGGACCGGCAGGTGGCCGCCCTGAAGGACCCAGCCGCAGCACCGTCCCCGGCCGAGTTGAAAATTTCCGATGACGAGCTCCGCGAGAGCATCGAAGCGAACCAGCTGCGCCTCATGGACGAACGCGGCATCGACCTTACGGTGTTCTCGCCCCGGGCGTCGTTCATGGCCCACCACGTTGGCTCCTTCGAGACCTCATCGGAGTGGGCGGCCATCTGCAACGAGCTCTGCTACCGCGTCAGCCAGCTTTACCCGGAGCGGTTCGTCCCAGCCGCGATGCTTCCACAGTCCCCCGGAGTGGACCCAGCCACCTGCCTCCCCGAGCTCACCCGCTGCGTGGAGGACTACGGCGCCGTGGCCCTGAACCTGAACCCGGACCCCTCCGGCGGGCATTGGACCGCTCCCCCGCTGACGGACCGGTACTGGTACCCGATCTACGAAAAAATGATCGAGTACGACATCCCCGCCATGGTCCACGTCAGCACCAGCATCAACCCGGCCTTCCACACCACGGGCGCCCACTACCTAAACGCCGACACCACCGCCGTCATGCAGCTCATCCAGGGCGACCTGTTCGCAGACTTTCCCACCCTGAAACTGGTCATCCCGCACGGCGGAGGGGCCGTCCCTTACCACTGGGGGCGCTTCCGCGGCCTGGCCATGGCACTCGGCAAACCCACCCTGGACGAACACCTGCTGGGCAATGTCTTTTTCGATACCTGCGTCTACCACCAGCCCGGCATCGACCTGCTCCTGGACGTCATCCCCACAAAGAACATCCTCTTCGCCTCCGAAATGATCGGGGCCGTCCGCGATATCGATCCCTGCACAGGGCACAACTTCGACGACACCCACCGGTACCTTGACGCGGCAGGACTGAACGAAGCAGACCAGGCCGCCATCCAGGAACACAACGCCCGCACCGTCTACCCCCGCCTTCACAGCCTGCTCAAGCAGCAGGGCCGTTAGCCAACCCAGGAGCCAGAAACATGCAGGAACTCGGCGTGGTCCACACCTCCATCACCCGCGCAGTTGAACAAGACGTCAAAGCCCTTTCCGGGTTCGGCGTCAGCACCATTCATGAAGCGATGGGCCGCCTGGGCCTTATGCGCCCGTATATCAGGCCCGCCTACCCCGGCGCCAGCATGTGCGGCACGGCCGTCACCGTCCTACTCCAGCCCGGCGACAACTGGATGATGCACGTCGCCGCCGAACAGGTCCAGCCCGGCGACGTCGTGGTCGCCGCCTGCACCACCGAAAGCGAAGACGGCTTCTTCGGCGACCTCCTGGCCACCTCCCTTCAGGCACGTGGCGCGAAGGGCCTCATCATCGACGGTGGCTGCCGCGACATTGCGGCCCTCCAGGACATGGACTTCCCCGTGTTCAGCCGCGCCATCAACTCCAAGGGCACCGTCAAGGCCACCCTGGGCTCCGTCAACATCCCCGTGGTCTGCGCCAACGCCCTGGTCAACCCTGGCGATGTGGTGATTGCCGACGTCGACGGCGTGGTGGTGGTCCCCGCCGCCCGCGCCGCAGAAGTAGCGGAAGCAGCCCGTAAACGCGAGGAAAACGAAGAAGCAAAACGCCGTCGCTTCGCCAACGGAGAGCTCGGCCTGGACATCTACAACATGCGTGGACCCCTCGAAGCTGCCGGACTGCGCTATGTCGATTGACGGACCCTTGAAGACCGACGAACCGGACCAGGCCACGGCCGACCGAAGGAGCCCCATGGACACCGCATCCACAAAGACGCCGGGCTGGCTCGACTGGTACAGCAACCCGTCCAAGCCCCGCTTTCAGCTTCCGGAAGGAGCGGTGGACTCACACTGCCATGTCTTCGGCCCGGGGGCGGAATTTCCCTTCGCTCCTGAACGGAAGTACACCCCGTGCGATGCCGGCAAGGAACAACTTTTCGCCCTTCGCGACCATCTGGGGATCAGCCGCAACGTCATTGTGCAGGCCACCTGCCACGGCGCCGACAACAGCGCGATGGTGGACGCGGTGCAGGCAGCAGGAGGCCGGGCCCGGGGAGTAGCCACCGTCCGCCCGGACATCAGCGATGCGGAGCTCCAACGCCTCGATACTGCCGGAGTCCGAGGCGTACGATTCAATTTCCTCAAACGGCTGGTCAACGCTGCGCCGCAGGAGGAGCTGGCGAAAATAGCCCGCAGGATCGCCCCACTGGGCTGGCACGTAGTCATCTACTTCGAAGGAGAGGACCTGGAAGACCTTGAGGGATTCTTCGGGTCCCTGCCGACCCCATTGGTGGTGGACCACATGGGCCGCCCGGATGTGACCAAGCCGGCGAACGGTCCCGAGTTCAACCGCTTCCTGCGATTCGTGGAAAACAACGACGTATGGGTCAAGGTCAGCTGCCCCGAACGGCTCAGCGTCTCCGGTCCGCCGGCGTTGGAAGGGGAAACGGCGCCGTACCGTGACGTTGTCGCGTTCGGCCGCACCGTCGTCGAAAAATTCCCTGACCGGGTGCTCTGGGGAACCGACTGGCCCCACCCAAATCTGACCGATCACATGCCGGATGACGGGCTGCTGGTGGACTACATCCCCCAAGTGGCCACCACTACTGAACTGCAGCACAAACTGCTGGTCACCAATCCCATGAACCTCTACTGGCCCGGCGAAAACGCCTAGGCACCCGCCCTGATTCCCGTACCTTTGCCCCAAGGATTCCAATGATGCATTCCAACGCCGCCAACCGCCTTGACCGGTTGCCCATCTCAAAATTTCACAAGATCGCCCTCGTGGCCGTCTCATTCGCCTATTTCTTCGAGTTCGCCGACATCAACAGCTTCGCCACGACCGTTCCAAAACTCATCAAGCTGTGGGGTGTCACCGTTAACCAGGTGGCATACGTGACGTCCGCGTCCTTCGTCGGCATGTTCTTCGGATCACTCATCGCCAGCTGGATGGCTGACCGCTGGGGGCGCAAGAACGCCTTGGTCATCACCACGCTTTGGTACGCGTCCTTTTCCTTGGTAGCAGCCTTCTCCTGGGACATCGTGTCCCTGGGGGTGTTCCGGGTCCTGACCTCGGCAGGCCTGTCCGCGATGACCGTAGTGGCTGTCATCTATGTCAACGAACTGTTCCCGGCAGCCAAGCGCGGAAAGTACCAGGCGTACGCAATTGTCATCGGCATTTGCGGTACCCCTGCAACCAACCTCATCGCCAGCCTTGTAGTTCCCCTTGCGGACTGGACCTGGCGCCTTGTGTACGTGTGGGGCGCACTGGGCATTCTGTTTGTCCTGTTCACCCGCCGCCTTAAGGAGTCCCCGCGCTGGTACGAGAACAAGGGCGATTATGCGAAAGCCGACGCCATCCTGAACGAGATCGAAGCCGCCGTCAGCGCCGAGAAGGGGGCGCTTCCCAAGCCTGCAGCACCCGTCGAAGCACCCCGCACCACCAAGGCACCCCTAACGCTCCTGCTGCAGAAGAAGTACCTTGCGCCGACCGCCCTGCTGACCATCCTGTGGGTGACCCAAACCATCGGATTCTTCGGCTACTCCAGCTGGGCACCCACCCTCCTTGCGAAGGAAGGCTTCAGCGTCGAGAACTCCATCTTCTACGTGGCACTGACCACCGTCGGCGCGCCGCTGGGCTCGTACCTGGCTTCCCTCGTCACCGACCGGTTTGAACGGAAGTGGTGCCTGGTGGTCTTCGGCAGCGTGATCGCTGTGTGTGGCCTGCTGTACGGGCTCACCTTCAACCCCGTTCTCATCGTCCTGTTCGGCTTCCTGGTCAACCTGTTCGAACGCGGCTACACCGCACTGGCCTACGCCTACTCCCCCGAACTGTTCGACACCACCGGACGCTCCATGGGCACCGGCGTTTCCTACGGCCTGGGGCGCCTTTCCAACGCCGCCGGTCCGCTGATAATCGCAGCGCTCTACAACGGCAGCGGCTACCAGAGCGTCTTCTTCTTCATCGCCGGCACCTGGATGTTCGGCGCAGTTGCCCTGGCCATTTTCGGCCCAGCCACCAGGAAGGCGCGCTTGTCCGCCACCACGGGCGCCAATCCTGCGACTGGCCCGTTGGACGGCGCGGCCTCCGTCACTGCGCGCAAGGGAGGTTCGCAGCAGTAGCGTAGGGACACCACGAGCGAAAGGGGCCCCGCATGGCACGCGTCTTCATCACCGGATCCACCGATGGGCTGGGCCGGGCAGCGGCGGCATCCCTGTTGCGGGACGGCCACGAGGTGATCGTGCACGCCCGATCCGCCCGCCGGGTCCCCGCGGTCCAGCACCTCCTGGACCGCGGGGCACAGCTGGTGACCGGCGACCTCAGCATTGAAGAGGAAGTCCGGCAGATCGCTGCTGAGGCCGGCGGGATGGGCAGCATTGATGCCGTCATCCACAACGCCGGCGTGCTGGACGGACCGGCGCTGCTGCCGGTCAACGTGGTGGTGCCATACCTGCTGACCGCCCTCATCCCCGGACCGCGCCGGCTCATCTACCTCAGCAGCGGCATGCACCGCGGTGGCGACACCGGCCTGGAAGGCCTGGACTGGGCAGGACGAACGACGACGGCCTCCTACTCCACCACCAAGCTGCAGGTCACTGCGCTGTCGGCAGCGGTGGCCCGGCTGGTGCCGAGCGTCGCCAGCAACGCCGTGGACCCTGGCTGGGTGCCCACGCGGATGGGCGGCCGGTCGGCACCGGACAGCCTCGAACTGGGGCACCGGACCCAGGAGTGGCTGGCCACCAGCGATGATCCGGCCGCATTGGCCAGCGGCGGCTACTGGTACCACCAGCGCCGGAAAACCCCGCATCCGGCCGTGAAGGACCCCCAGTTCCAGGACGCCCTCCTGGCCCGGCTCGCGGCGCACACGGGCGTCACGCTCGACGCGCTGGGCTAGCCGCCACAGCTAGCCCGGGGATCCGGCCGGTGCCGCGAGTTCCCGGATGGTGATCCCGGAAAAGGTGGCCGGCCCGCCGTCGGTATACAGGGAGATGCCGGTATCACCTCCCGCAAAGTGCACCTGCTGGGAGAGCACGGTGTGCCCGGCGTTGACGAACACTTCCACGCTCTGGGTATCCACCAGGATGCGCAGGTGAACCGACCGGGCGTTGGCATCAATGGGTGCTGCGGCCCGCGTGAAGGGCACCAGCGAGTACCCGGCAAGGTCCGACGGACCCCGGTCGACATACAGCTCTGCGCCATATTTTCCGATGTTCGTGTGGCGGGCCCCGTCCGCAGACCGGCCCACGGATACCCCTACGTTGGCGGCGGCGTCCCAGGAGATGTCCAGTTCCAGCTCATAGGCCCGCCCACTCCAGGGCAATACGGCGCTTCCATCCACGATGCGCGCAGGGAGCCCGACGGTGGCCGTCACGTAGCCTGAAAGCACATTGGCGGGGCTGCTCAGCAGGCTGTACCAGCCCCCTTCCTGGCGCTCCAGGCGGAGTTGGCGCACCACCGAGTTCTGTCCGTTGTACCCGTCCGTGGCGTCGGTGGGAACATCCCGGGCGGCGTACTTCCAGTTGTTCATCCAGGCAATGGCATACCGGCGCGTCTCGGGTGCTTCGACTGAAGGCCACGTCACCGCCGCATACCAGTCCCATCCCCAGTCCAGCCATTGCGGGTGGTTAACGTCGTCTGCCAGGAACTGTTCGCCGTCCCACGTTCCGGTCCAGTAGGCGTAGGTCATGGGCAGTCCGATGCTGTAGGCATCCATGCTGGCGCCGAGCACCCCATGCCGGGTGCCGTCGTCGGCCGTCATCTCAAAAAGGTCGGGGCACTCGATGCCGCCCAGCGCGTGGTTGGGATAGTCGAAGTTGCGCTTCAGCTGCCATTCCCGCAGGTTGGCGGACGTGTAGAAGGCCGCGTACCTGGCCCGGCCGATCACGCACACCCACTCCCCGCGGGCCGCGTCCCAATGGATCTTCGGGTCGCGGAACCACTCCGCATTCTCGATCTCCGCCTGGCTGGTGGCCGTGCGCCCGTCGGTGTTGGCTATGACAGGGTCGGGCAAGGAGGTGAAGGTGTATCCGCCGTCCGTGGACCAGTAGAGATACTGCTCCTGGTACTTGCGGATGCCGCCCGTGGGCTGGGTTGCCAGGACAACAACAGCACCGGCGCCAAAGCCTGCGGTGTTGGCCGCATCCACCACTGCCGAGCCGGACCAGACGGGGAAGTCCGGCTGCAGCGGCAATGCCACGCCATGGTGCGTAAAGGCCACACCATCCGTAGTGGTGGCGTGGTCCCAGCCACCGTCAGCGTTGTTCCGGGCGGAATGCAGGTAGTAGAGGTGGTAGGCGCCGCTGAGGTAGACGGGGCGCTGGGGATCGCAGAGCCAGCCCGCGGGCGGAGTCATATGGTAGGCGGCCCTCAGCGAAGTTTTGGAGGCACGGGCAGGGGTGGATGGCGCGTTGCCCAGGACCAGGGCGAGCGCGCCGGCGCCCGAACCTTGCAGGACGTGACGGCGGGACAGGGCAGGGGTCATCCTTGACTTCCTCTCGGTAGGCGGCATCATCGCCGGAGCGCTCGTGGCCTCCGCGGCCCTCATTGGGCCCGTGGGATCGCCGTCGTGCTTAAGCGCTTTAGCAGGAGAGGATAGCCGCCGGCCGATCGGCTGGTCAAGCGTTTGAGCAGGTCAGCCTCCGTCATAATCACGGCAGGAACCGGCAGGAAAACAATTTTTGCTAAAACGCTTGATCAACCGTTGCCATTCACGCTACCTTCATGGTGATCAAACGCTTTAGCAGAAATGGACATCACCGCCGATGAGCTACCCCGTCTTCTTCCAGCCCGCCGATGCCTGGGTTGGTGACCTGATCCCCTTCCAGAAGGACGGCGAGTTCTGGCTGTTCTACCTTCACGAAGTTCGCACCGACCCCAAGCCCGGCACTGCCTGGAACCTGGTCACCACCAAGGACCTCACACAGTTCCAGGACCACGGCGTGGCCCTCCCTCACGGCACCAGGGAGGACCCCGACTTCAACTGCTACACCGGCAGCATCGTGGCCGACGATTCCGGGGTGCATCACCTGTTTTACACCGGCCAGAACCCTGCCAACCTCGGCCCGGACGGGCTGCCCCTGCAACTGGTCATGCACGCCACCAGCACCGACGGCATGGCCACCTGGACCAAGCACCCCGGGCTCACCTTTGGGGCGCCCGGCGGGTATGAGTCGGCGGACTGGCGGGACCCGTTCGTCTTCCGTGACGAAGCCGCCGGCCTGTGGCGGATGCTGCTCGCCGCCAGGCACTCCGAGGGCCCGGAGCGCCGCCGTGGAGTCATTGCCCAGTGCGTCTCCACCGACCTGATGGCCTGGACACACACGGATCCATTCTGGGACCCGCGCCGCTACATCACCCACGAATGCCCGGACGTCTTCGAATGGGACGGCTGGTGGTACATGGTCTATTCGGAATTTTCCGAAACCTTCACCACCAGGTACCGCATGGCCAAGAGCCCCACGGGCCCCTGGACAGTCCCCGCGCAGGACAGCGTGGACGGCCGCGCCTTCTACGCCTCCAAGACGGCGGAGCGGGACGGCCGGAGGTTCTTCTTCGGCTGGATCGCCAGCAAGGAAGGAAATTCCGACGACGGCGCCTGGCAGTGGGCAGGGACCATGGCGGTTTTGGAGGCACGGCAGAACGCCGACGGGACGTTGGCGTTCGGGTTCGCCGACGAGCTGGTGGACAGCTTCTGGGATGAAGTGCCGCTGGAGCTCGACGGCCAACTGATCCACCGGGAGCTGCCCCTCCGGCTGGACGCACCGGACGGCTACAAGGCCGCCATCACCGCCAACGCCATGCCAACCCAGTTCCACGCCAGGGCCGTGTTCGATATCCAGGCCGGAACCACAGAATGCGGGCTGCTGGTCCGTTCCAGCCCGGACGGCGACCGCTCCTACGTCCTCCGCCTGGAACCAAAACGCGGACGCCTGGTCTTTGACCGCTGGCCCCGGACCGTCACCGGGGACGCCCAATGGCACGTGTCCGGCGATGTCCCCTTCGCCGTCGAACTCGAGCGCCCCTGCCACCTTCCACCCGGCCGCCACATGCTGGAAGTCATTGTGGACGGGGACCTGTGCGTCGCCGTCGTGGACCGCCAAGTGGCCCTCAGCACCCGCATCTATGACCTTCCCGCCGGCGGAATAGGCGTGTTTGCCGGCGAAGGATCCGTCACCGTTACCGATTTCGAAGTCCGCAAGCGCACCGACAACTGAATACCAATTCCGTTCCACCTGACCCACTCAAAAGATCCACTCCAATCAAGGGAGATTGCCGCAATGAAGAACCTGTTACGCGCTGCCGCCGTCGCAGCCGTTACCGCCCTGGCCCTCACCGCCTGCGGGGGCGGAAGCCCCACCAGTTCCACCAACGTCGCCCCCACCGGCGACATCAAACCCCGTGAAATCTCATGGCTGCTGTCCCGGCCCGCGGACGGCGCAGTCATCAACATCATGAAGAAACTGGCCGACGACTACGCCAAGGACCACCCCGGCTTCAAGCTGAACCTGATCACCACCCCGGACCGGCCGTCCTACATCCAGAAGCTTGAGACCCTGGCAGCGGCCAACAAGCTGCCCGAGCTGTTCGACACCGACGCCACCCCCTTCGCCCGGCAGCTGGCACAGCAGGGCAAGATGCTCGACGGTGAGAAGCTGCTCAAGACCCTGGGCATCTACGACAAGTACCGCCCCGGCGCCCTGGACTACCAGCGGTTCGACGACGGATCCCTGTATATGATCCCGTTCCAGTTCGAGCTCGAGTTCATCTGGTACAACAAGGCACTGCTCCAGAAGGCCGGCGTGGCCGTACCCAAATCCCTGGATGACATCCCCGCCATGTGCACTGCCCTGCGCAGCGCCGGCATCACGCCCATCGCCGTGGACGGCCAGGACCAGTGGCCGCTGGAACGGTACGTGGCCTACCAGCCGTTCCGTGAAGCCGGACCGGACTTCGTCCAGAAACTGAAGAAGGGCGAAGCCAAGTTCACCGACCCTGCCGGCCAGAAGACCGTCAACTGGCTGGCGGAGCTGGGCAAGGCCAAATGCTTCCAGGACGGGTTCTCCGCCCAGGGCTACTCGGACGCGCAAAACCAGTTCACCTCGGGACAGGCCGCCATGTACAACATCGGAACCTGGGAACTGCCCAGCCTGGCCACGGACAAGCTCAACCCCGCCGTTCGCGACGACATCGACTTCTTCACCCTGCCCACCACGGCCGGCTCGGTGACGGCAGCCAACGAGTTCGTCTCCCCATCGGGCATCGGCATGGCCGTCAACGCCAAGACCTACGATCCCCTGGTAAGCGACTTCCTGAAGTTCGCCCTGCAGAAGTACCCCGCTGAGTACGCCGCCACCGGGGCGCTCTCCCCCACCACCGACGTCGAAACCACTGTCCCTGCGAACGCCACACCGCTGTACCGGAAGGCGCTGGACCAGGCCAAGGACCTTGGTTCCAAGCAGGCCATGCCCTGGGACACGCAGCTGGACCCCACCACCAACGGCCGGCTGCAGCAGGAACTCGTCCTGCTGGTGCAGGGCGAAATCACACCGCAGCAGTTCACGGAAACGATGGACAGCACCATCGCCCAGAACGCTCCCAAGTTCTTCAAGTAAAGGCCGGCCATGCTTCCCACCAGGATGCTTCCCAATAGGTCACGGACTTCAGTCCTGGTCTTCCTGCTCCCGCCGCTGCTGCTCTACTGCGCGGCCGTCCTCTTCCCGATCCTCCAGTCGCTGTTCCTGAGCTTCTTCTCCTGGAACGGCATCAGCGACATGGAATTCGTGGGCCTGGCGAACTACGCCCGCATGTTCACAAAGGACGATGTCTTCTGGCGGGCATTCCTGAACGCCCTCCTCTACCTGGCCATCTGCCTGGTCCTGCAACTGGGCGGCGCCCTGGTGGTGGCCAGCCTGCTCACCTCCCTTCGCCGGGGACGGGAGCTGATCAAGACGCTCTACCTGCTGCCGGCCGTGATCTCCACGGTGGCCATCGCCTTCCTCTTCGTCCGGATCTACTCCCTGGAACCGGTGGGCCTGCTCAACCAGTTGCTCCAGTCGATCGGCTTGGGCAGCCTGGAACGCCCATGGCTCTCGGACGTCAACACCGTCCTGGCCGCGGTCTCCGCACCGGAAGGTTGGCGTTTCACCGGGCTGTACATGCTCATCATCTACGCTGCGCTGCTTGCGGTCCCCAAGGAGCTGGAGGAGGCCGCGGTCCTGGACGGCGCCTCCCGGTGGACCCTGTTCACCAAAATCCGCTTCCCGTACATCCGCCCGGTCTGGATCACCACCACCATCATGGCCACCACCTACGGCCTGCGCGGCTTCGATATCCCCTACCTCATGACCAACGGCGGGCCCGGGCAGTCCTCGGAACTGCTCACCACCTACATGTACAAGACGGCCTTCACCAGCACGGACTTCGGCTACGCCAGCACCATCTCGGTGTTCATCGTGGTGGAGTGCCTCGTGGCCGTCGGCCTCATCCTGTTCCTGCTCAAGCGGAAGTCAGACGCATGATCACCCAAACAGCCCCGCCCACCCCGCCCGCCGCCGTCGTACCTCCCGGGGCGCCCGCAAAGCGCCGACGCCGGCCAGACCTGTTCCGGACCCTGTCCCGCGTGCTGATCATGCTGATCGTGATCGTGCAGGTCTACCCGCTGGCGTGGCTGTTCCTCACCAGCCTGCGCACCGAACACGACTTTGCCACCGGCGATCCCTTCGCCCTGCCCGGCGCACTGACGTGGGAAAACTATGCCAGGGCGTTTGAAACCGGCGACCTCGGCCGGAACATCCTGAACAGCTTCGTGGTGACCATGGGCGCCAACATCCTCATTGTGCTGCTGGGCATGATGGCCGCCTACGCCATCCAGGTCCTGGGCTTCCGGCTCAGCAAACTGGTCCGCGGGCTGTTCCTGGTCGGCATCATCGTCCCTGTCCAGATCGCCCTGGTCCCGCTCTTCATCGACTACGCGGCGGTGAACCTGCTGGACACCTACCAGTCCATGATCATCCCGCTGGCCGGGTTCTCGCTGCCCATGTCCGTGTACCTCTTCTGCTCGTTCTACGAGTACATCCCCAAGGAAACGTATGAAGCCGCCTCGCTGGATGGGGCCGGCCCCTACCGGATCTTCGGGCTGATCACGCTGCCGCTGTCCCTGAACACCGTGGTCACGGTGGTGCTGGTCAACAGCATCTTCATCTGGAACGACTTCATCTTCGCCAACACCTTCGTCCTGTCCGAGGACCTGAAGACCATTCCGCTGGGCCTGCAGAACTACATCGGCGCCATGGGCAAGGTGGACTGGACGGCAACCTTCGCCGCCGTGTGCGTCACCATCACCCCGCTGCTGCTGGTGTTCCTGGTGCTCAACAAGGCCATGATCCAGGGGCTCGAAAGCGGGGCGACCAAGGGATGACGGCCACGGCAGGCGGATATACTCCTGACGGAGGCCAGAAGATGTCAACGGAGAACACGCCAGGCGGGCCGGCGCCCGCCGCCCGCACCCCGCGGATGCCAGACCGCGCCCACCCGGTGACGCTCCGCGAAGTGGCCGAAGCGGCCGGGGTCTCCACGGCCACAGTCTCCCTGGTGGTCAACAAGAAGAAGAGCGCCAGGATCGCCGAAGAGACCAGGCAGCGCGTCAAGGATGCCATCCGCACCTTGGGTTACCGTCCCAACGCCATGGCCAAAACCTTGGTCAGCGGGACCTCGAAGTTCATCGGGCTCGTGGCCGACGGCGTGGCCACCACCCCGTTCGCAGGCCAGATCATCCACGGTGCCCAGGACGAGGCTTGGAAGCACGGCTACGCCCTGCTCATTGCCAACACCGAGGGAAACGGCGAGCTGGAACAGGACGCCATCAGGATGATGCTCGAGTACAAGGTGCGCGGCATCCTGTACTCCACCTGGTTCCACCGGCAGACGGACATCCCGGAACAGCTGCGCGAAGCCGAGTTCGTCCTGGTCAACTGCTTCTCGGATGAGCCCGGCACCCGGGCCGTTGTTCCGGACGAGGTCCAGGGCGGCCGGTCGGCCACTGAGATCCTGCTCCGGAACGGCCACCGCCGGATCGCCTTCATCAACGCCACCATCCCCGCTCCGGCCAAGGACGGACGACTGGCCGGCTACCGGCAAGCCCTCGAGGATGCCGGGGTGGCGTTCGATCCCGCACTGGTAATGGAGGCGTACCCGGACCAGGAGGGCGGATACGGGGCCACCGCGGAACTCCTTAAGCGGGATGTGGCGGCGGTGTACTGCTACAACGACCGGATGGCCATGGGCCTCTACGACGGCCTGCGCGAGCGCGGGCTGTCCATCCCGGACGACATGGCAGTGGTGGGCTTCGACAACCAGGAAGTCATCGCCGCCCACCTCCGCCCACCGCTGTCCACCGTTTCCCTGCCCCACTACGAGCTGGGCGCGGCCGGGGTCCGGACCCTGCTGGGAATCGATGCTGCTCCTGACGGGGCCGCCAAAATCCACTGCCCGCCGGTGGAGCGGGCCTCAGTCCGCGCCCAGGCGCGCGCCTAGCCGCATCCATTGCTCCGTACTTGTCGTTTTCGGGCGTGAAAACGACAAGTACGGAGCAATCGATGGGGGTTTATCGAGTCGGGTGCCGGTTATTGGGGTCAGGAGGTGCGGAGGCGGCGTTCGACGTCGGCCGTGTCCGGGTACGCGGCCTGCGTGCCTTTGCGGGTGGTTGCCAGGGCCGCGGCAACGGAGGCGAAGGCGGCGGCATCGGCGAGCGCATCGCCTGCGGCCAGCCGCACGGCCACCGCTCCCGTGAACGCGTCCCCGGCGCCGGTGGTATCCACGGCGTGCACCTCGGTGGGTTGAACGAACGTCACGCGGGAGCCAGCCGGAGCCAGCGAGTCCAGCACCACGGACCCTTGCGATCCCAGCGTCACCAGCACCTGCTGGATCCCGCGGGCAGCAAACCGCTCACGAACCCCATCCCAGTCGGCGGCAGCCGCACCGGCCTCCGGCACGGCAACCCCGAGGAACAACGCGGCCTCGTGCGCGTTGACCAGGAGGACATCGGCCAGCCCGGCCAGGGCTGACGGGATCTCCGCATACGGCGAGAGATTCAGCAAAACTGTGGCGCCGGCGTCGTGCCCTGCCTGGGCGGCGGCCAGCACCGTGTGCATGCCCACCTCCAGGCAGAGGCTCACCACGGCGGCCCCGTCCAGTACGTCCGCGGCGCCCGCAACATCGTCCGGAGACAAAGTGCCGTTGGCCCCGGCAGAGATGATGATGTTGTTCTCGCCACGGGCGTCCACGGCAATGACAGCCACGCCGGTGGGCTCACCCGAGGTCCGCACATGCCCAACATCCACGCCGGCGCCGGCCACCGAGGCCTCCAGCATGGCTCCGTTGGCGTCCTTCCCTACGGCGCCCACCAGGCTGACGCGCCCGCCCAAACGGCCGGCGGCCACGGCCTGGTTGGCGCTCTTGCCGCCGGGGTTCACGGCGAACCCGTTGCCCTGGACGGTTTCGCCCGGTTGCGGGAGCCGTTCGCAGTAGATGGTGAGGTCCGCGTTCAGGGAGCCGACGACGACGATCCGGCCGGCGCTCCCGGCCGCGGCATTCACGGGGCCACCTCAGCCGGGGCCACCTCGGCCTCAACGGGCTTGGGGATCAGCAGGGACGCGGCGAACGCGGCCACGGTCAGCGCCAGGCCGACCACCACGACGGTCAGGTAGGAGGCCTTCGCGTCGCCAAGTGCCGCCGTCGCCACCAGCACGGCGGGCAGGATCAGGAAGCTGAGGCCCGCGCCCAGGTTGAACGCGCCGGCATTCATGCCGGGCAGGAAGCCGGGGTTGCCGGCGGGCGAGAGGACAACGCCGAGTCCGTTGAGCATGATGTTGACCGTACCGGCGTACATGATGCCCAGCAAGACCGTGCCGGCGATCATCAGCGGCAGGCTGTTCAGGCCTAGGAACGCAATCAGCGCCAGCGCGGCGATGCTGCCCAGGAGGCCGATCCGCAGCACCCTGGTGTAGCCGAGCACCGGCGCCAGCTTGCCGGAGATCGGTCCCACCAGCCAGCCCAGCAGGGCGTACGGGGTGAGGATGATCAGCGACATCTCGGTGGGACCCACGCCGAACCCGGGGTTTGCGGCCTGGACGTAGGCGGGGACGATCCCGTTGATGACGGCGAAGATGCCGGTCATGGTCAGGGTGGTGGTCAGCAGCGGCGCCCAGGTGGAGCGCTGGCGCAGGTGCACAGTTTCCACCATGGGCTGCGCGGCACGCTGTTCCGTGCGCCAGAAGGCAAAGAACGCGACGGCGGCAACCAGGACCAGCGCAAGGCTCAGCATCAGCGTTGCGGCGGAGAAGCCGCCCACCAGCTTGGCGGCTTCATTGAGCGCGGTCAGCAGGGCGCCGACGGCCACTACGATGAAGAACACGCCCAGCCAGTCCATCCGGGTGCCGGCGGCAGGCTTGCTTTCGGAGGCCAGGAACATGATGAGGGCCGTGGCGGCGACGGCCAGGACCACCATCAGCCAGAAGATGCTGCGGAAGCCGTAGTGCTCGGCGAAGTAGCCGCCCACGAAGGAGTCGACTCCGGCCACGCCGCCGTTGACCGCGGTGATCAGGCCCATCAGCGTTCCGTACTTGCGCGGGTTGCTGACGGCCGAGCGGAGCATGATCAGGCAGAGCGGCACGGTGGGTCCGCTGACGCCCTGGATGATGCGGCCCACGAACAGCCAGGTGACGTCCGGGGCGAGGGCTGCGATCACGGACCCTACGGCCATGAGCAGCATCATGCCCACCAGGACCTTCCTGCGGCCGATGATGTCGCTGAGGCGGGGCAGGAAGAGGGAGAAGAGCGCGGCGGCGGTGAAGAACCAGGTCTGGGAGAGGCCGATGACGGCCTGGTCGGTCTTGAGTTCCTGGCCCATGGTCACCAGGGCGGGGCTGAGCATGGAGGCGTTGAGCTGGAACGCCACGCAGGCTGCCAGCAGGGCGGTCATGAGGGCGGCGATGTTGCCGCGGCCGGCCTTGGATTGGGTCATGGTTGCGGTGGCCATCTACTTGACCCCTCCGGCGGTGAGGTGGGCACTGTCGGGGCGTACGACGTCGGCCGCGTTGCCATTGGTGATTGGCTCGCCGATGCGTTCCAGCGCGCCGGTGACCAGGTCCCAGAACCGCTTGTGGTCCAGGTCCACGGCCACGCTGGTGTGGCAGTCGGCAGGGGCGGGGGCGCGGAAGTCTGCCACCGTCATGCCCAGGGTGAGGGTGCCCTGCAGTTCGATGTTGACGGGCACTTTGCGGGTGCTCACGACGCTGGGGTCGATCACGTAGGCCACGGCGCAGGGGTCGTGGACGGGCGGGTAGTCGAAGCCCTGCGCATCCTTGTAGGTGTGGGCGAAGAAATCCATGAGCTCGGTGACGAACTTTGCCGGGGTCGTGCCGATGGCCGCGATCTTTTCCACCACGTCCGGGGTGGCGAGCGCCTGGTGGGTGAGGTCCAGGCCCACCATGACCACTGGCCACTTTTCGTTGAAGACGATGTGCGCGGCCTCGGGGTCGATGATGACGTTGAACTCGGCCACGGCGCTCCAGTTGCCCACGTGGTAGCCCCCGCCCATGAGGACCACTTCCTTGACGCGTTCCACGATCCGCGGTTCCTTGCGGGCGGCCAGGGCGATGTTGGTCAGGCCGGCGGTGGGGACAAGGGTGACCGTGCCGGGTTCGTGGGCCATGACGGTGTCAATGATGAGGTCGACGGCGTGGCGCGGGTCCAGTTCGATGGTGGACTCGGGGAGCGCGGGGCCGTCCATGCCGGACTCGCCGTGGATGTCCGGTGCGGTTTCGATGCTGCGGACCAGTGGGCGCGGGCAGCCTGCGGCGAAGGGGACGCCGGTGATGCCGGCGATGGTACCTACGGCCAGGGCGTTGCGGGTGACTTTTTCGAGCGTCTGGTTGCCCACCACCGTGGTGACGGCCAGCAGTTCGATGTTGGGGTTGCCGTGCGCCAGCAGCAGGGCCACGGCGTCATCGTGGCCGGGGTCGCAGTCCAGGATGATCTTCCTCGGCTCTGTCTGGTTCGCTTGGGGATATGGTTCCACGATGGTTCTCCACGTCATTGGGGCCTGCCGGGGCAGGAATTCAGTATTCCGGGAGTGATCATGGCAGGCTTTTGTGGCCTGCGTCAAACGCTTAACGCTGGCTTTCCGTTTGCGCACGTCAAACGCTTGATGTCCTGCGGCTGCTGGCGTGTTGGCCGCGGCGGCTAGGATCGAAGTATGGATTCCGGGGAACAGGTGCAGCAGCGGGCGCGGCCCCGGCGGGTGACGGCGGCCATGGTCGCGGCGCGGGCCGGTGTCTCCGTGGCCACGGTGTCCCTGGTGGCCAACGGCAAGACGGCAGGCCGGGTCTCCGAGGACAACATTTCCCGGGTGCGGGAGGCCATCGCCGAGCTGGGGTACGTGGTGGACGGCATCGGCAGCTCACTGGCCAAGGGCGTCAGCTCCATTGTGATCCTGGTGGCTCCTGACATCTCCAACCCGTTCTTCGCCAAGGTGATCGGCGGGGTGCGGGAGGCCCTGGGACCCAGCTACCAGCTGCTGCTGTCCGTCACGGATTCGGGCGAGTTCCCCAAGGCCGACGACGTGCGGAAGCTGATGTCCCTGCGCCCGGCGGGGCTTCTGGTTGACGCCCCGAACGCCGGCTTCCTGGCCGATCTCTCCATTGCAGGCCCCCTGGTCCTGCTGGACGCCCCCGGCCTCGAATCGGCCGCTCCGGCCGTGAACCTTGACGTCGCACAGGGCGCCCGGGCGTTGGCCGCCCACCTCGCCGACGCAGGCCACCGGCGCGTGGCCTACCTGGACAGCGTGACTGGAACGGAAACCTTCGCCATCCGGCGCGAGGCGTTCCTGGCGGAAGCTGCGGCCAGGGGCATGACAGTGGACCCGGAGCATATCCCCGCCACTACCATCGACGTCGGCGAAGCGGCGGCGGCCTTTGCCGCAGCCTGGCCGGACTGGCAGCGCGAGGGGGTGACCGCCGTCGTCTGCGCCACGGACACCCATGCGTACGGTGTGCTGCAGGAGGCCCGCGTGGAGGGGGTCCGGATTCCGGCGGAACTGGCAGTAGCCGGTTTCGATGACCTGCCCTACTCCGCCACCAGCAGCCCGGGCCTGACCAGCGTGCACCTGCCCGCGGCGCAGCTGGGCCTCAAGGCCGGCGAGCAGCTCCGCCGCCTGATGGAGGGGCAGCCGCTGGAGCAGGAGGAACTCATCCTGGAGAGCTCCCTGGTGGTGCGCGGATCCACGTCAGCGGCCTCAAGGTAGGGGCAACAAAACGGCTGGCTGTCGGGCCCCCGCCGTAAGCTGGGACCATGCCGAGTAACTGGGAAAACCTGGACGAGCCGCTGCGTGAGTCGGTGCAGCACAACGTGGAGATCTATGAGCGCGTCCGGCCTGCCCTGAAGCTGGTTACCCGGGACGTTCTGCTGGTTCTGCGGGACATGCTCAAGGACAGCGAGGTCACGCCGCTCTTCGTCACCGGCCGCACCAAGACGGTGGAATCGTTCAAGGAAAAGATCTCCCGGACGGAGGAGCCGCTGGAGCCCGGTGGCCGCCGCCTGCTGAAGTTCCCGGACCCGTTCCGCACCCTCAATGACATGGTGGGCATCCGGGTGATCACCAAGCTGCCGGCCGAGAACGCCGCCGTGGCCAACATCATCAAGCGCCAGCGGCAGCTGTTTGACTGCCGCGGCGACCGCGAGAAGGACATCGGGTCCATCGAGTCCGGCACGTATGGGTATTCAAGCCGGCACCTGATCCTGCGCACCATCCAGAACGAGGCCGTCAAGGAGTACCAGCAGGTCTTCAACCCGGACCTGCAGCCCAACGGCAGCTACTTTTTTGAGTGCCAGATCCGCACTATCTTTGCCCACGCGTGGAGCGAGATCGAGCATGACATCCGGTTCAAGGCCGAGGATCCCCGGGCCTGGACCCCGCATTTCGACCGGCAGTTCACGGCCACCGCGGCCATGCTGGAAACCGTGGAGACGGCCTTCGCGGACCTGCACGAACGGTACGAGGAAGTCCGCAGCTTCTGGGACGTGGACGGCGAAGGGGCGGCGCCGCTCACGCCCAACCGGATCCGCGACGTATGGCGCACGCTCCTCCCGCACGTGGACCGCAAGGTGGACGACGACTGGGGGTGGGCCGCCGAACTCCTCGCCGCGCACGGGATGAACCAGACCATGCAGCTGGCCGGCCTGCTCAGCGCCAACCGCATCACCGAGGTCCGCAAGGCCCTGGACCACCGCTACTCCCCCGGCCCGGACCGGCTTCTGGACGACCTCCTGCTCTGGCAGTACGGCACCAAGCACATCGACCTCACCGCGGAAGAGCCCGACGCCATCCCGCACCCGCGGCGGGACAGCCTCCTGCGGCGGCTGCGGCAGATCGAGCGGTACAGGATGACGAAGAAGTAGGGGTTTGGTGCCGGGTTAAGAAAGGCTCTTTGCACCCCGCATGAACCAGACCCCGGATATGGCCTCACAGTCAGCTGCCTTGACAAAAGTGGCGTGCATCACGCATTCTTTTTATCGATACAAATTTGGCAGAAGCGCTACGTCACTGCGGACGGAGGTCAAGAATGGAACAGCCCACATGCACTGCCCGCCAGCGGTTTGCCGGCGGCCTCTCATCGGCCAACCGCAGTCGATTCACGGGCTATGACGCGCGCCTGGCTCACAAATTCGGTGGGCCCCTGCAGCGGCGAGTCGCCGGAAATCCTTCGGACCAGGAGGTTGACGGCCGTACGCGCCATCTCGGCACTGTCCGGGTCAACGGTAGTCAGGGAGGGGATGCTGTACTCACCTTCCACCAGGTTGTCGAAGCCAATCACTTTCACATCCATGGGGACATGAAGCTTGGCCTCGTGGAGGGCGCGAAGCGCACCGAGCGCTATGGTGTCGGTGGCGCAGAACAGTCCGTCAAAATGAATTCCGGATCCGATCAGCCGGTCAACGGCTTCGCGTCCGCCGCTCAAGGTGAATTCGTTGATCGTCACGTGGAGCGAGGAATCGACGTCTATGCCTGCGGCGGCCAGCGCTTGCTGGTAGCCCGCATAGCGGAGCGAGGAGGCGTCGGGTTCGGCCCCCATGGGACCCATCACGGCAGCAATGCGACGGCACCCGCGTTCGACCAAATGCGCTGTGGCGGCCTTCGCTCCTTCAACATTGTCCATGGCGACGTGGTCGACCGGGCCGGAGAAAATCCGTTCGCCCAGGATTACCACGGGGTAGTCGACGCGCAGCATGTTGGCGTCCCCCGCGCTCAATCCAACGGTACTCAGGATCAGTCCGTCATACATTCGGTTTCTGGACAGCGCCAGGGCATTAATTTCATTTTCCTTGCTGCGGCCCGTCTGCTCCACGAGGACCCGGAGGTTGTGCGTGGCGGCTTCCTCAATGACGCGGGTTGCGAAGTGCCCCCAGTAGGGGCGGTCGAATTCCGGGACTGCAAGTCCAATGGTGAAAGTCCGGCCGGCGCGCAGGTTCCGGGCGGCGTGGTTCACGCGGTAGTCCAATTCTTCCATCGCCTTGACCACTTTGGCCCGGGTACTGCTTTTCACGTGGGGATGGTGGTTGATGACGTTGGACACCGTCATCGGCGAAACCCCTGCGGCCTTGGCTACATCCTGAATGGTTGCCATCCTCTTACCCTCTTCCCGCCAGACTGACCGGCTGCACCGATTAGCGCCAGCCGAAACATTGTATCGATCCACACTTATTGTATCGATACATGACCTAAGGAGATCTTTTGAACACGAGCAGTGCCGGGGACCCGGCAGTTCCCACCCTCATCGAGGGCTACTACGCGGACCCACACTTGTGCGTCTTTGGCGGACGGTTCTATTTGTACCCAACAACCGACGGCAGCGACTCCTGGGGCGCCACCTCCTTCAAGGCGTTCTCTTCCCCGGACCTGATCGAGTGGACCGATCACGGCGTCGTCTTCTCGCTGCCGGAGCACACGCACTGGGCCAGGGAACATGCGTGGGCGCCCGCCGTCGCAGAACGGAACGGGAACTATTTCCTGTATTACACCGCGGAGCAGGAAAACATCGGGGTAGCCGTTGCTTCCTCCCCCACCGGGCCGTTTGTGGACCTGGGACACCCGCTGATCGCAGAAGGTGATTTCCCTGGGCGGGCCATCGATCCAAACATCTTCGTTGACGATGACGGTGCCGCCTACCTCTGCTGGGGCAACGGCATCGCCCACACCGTGCCCCTGAATGAGGACATGATCTCATTCGATGCATCGCGGGTGATCTCGTGGATTCCGACGGGTTTCCGTGAGGCGGCCAACCTGCACCGGCGTGGGGATACCTACTACCTCTCATGGTCAGAGAACGACACCCGCGACGAGAACTACAGGGTCCGCTATGCGACCTCCACCAGTCCCTTCGGACCTTGGACAGAACACGGCGTGCTCCTGGAAAAAGCTCCCCAGTGGGGGATCCGCGCCACCGGGCACCACTCCATTGTCAGGATCCCCCACAGTGATGACTGGCTCATCGCCTATCACCGCTTTGCCATCCCTGGAGGGACGGGATACCGGCGGGAACTGGCAATCGACCCCTTGGTCCACGCCGAAGACGGCTTACTCCAAAAAGTCATCCCCTCGCGCGAACCCATCGTGAGGGATCTGGCGACTTATCGCCCCGAATCCGAAAAAGCATCAAACTAACACTGGAAAGGCACCTGCAATGCTCGATCACACAAACGTCTTCCGTCCCCGCCGCAAAACCTTCCTGCGACTGACAGTCCTGGGCACCGTACTCGCGGCAGCGACCGCCCTGACCGGATGTTCCGGATCCCCCGGAGGCTCAGACTCGGACAACACGGTCAGCCTTTACTCATGGGACAACGAGGCCAGCATGAAGCCGATCCTGGACGAGTTCAAGAAAGAAAACCCCTCGATTGACCTCAAGGTCTCCTACGGCACCCCGGTCCAGGGCTACATCTCCACCCTCCAGACCCGCATTAACAGCGGAACCGCAGCCGACGTCTTTATCATTACCGCCGAGAACAAAACGGAAATCATGAACGGCGGATTCGCCAAGGACCTCAGCGGTGAACCCTGGATCGGGAACATCGCTGATGCCGCCAAAGCAACCTACACCAAAGACGGAAAGGTATACGGCGCAGCAACCTCCTCGTGGGGCGGCGGCATCCTCTACAACAAGGACCTCCTGGCGAAAGTCGGCTTCACCAACCCGCCGGAGACTTGGGATGATTTCCTGGCCCTGTGCAGGAAACTCAAAGACGCCGGCATCACTCCGTTCTACGAGCCTGCCGACACCATCCCGGTGAGCCTGGCTGCCCTTGTCGGGCTGCAGAACCAGGCCAGCGGCGGCACCATGGACGCTGACATCTGGGCTGGGAAGACTTCCTTCGCCAAGACCTGGACGGGTCCACTGGAGGACTGGTCCAAACTGTTCAGCCAGGGACTCGTTTCGTCCTCGGTGGCGGGCCTTACGGGTGACCAGATCACCTCCGAGTTCCAGAGGGGCTCTGTCGCGATGATCAGCACCGGCTCGTGGGCCCTGGGCAGCATCCAGAAGGCCGCACCCAACATGAACATCGCATTCATGCCGGTACCCGGTGACTCCGGAACCTACTGGGCCGGAGCAGTCTCCCCCGGATATGCGATCAATGCCAAGACGCAGCACCCCAAGTCGGCCGAGAAGCTTGTGGAGTTCCTCCAGAGCAAGACCGCCGTGGAGTTGTACCAGAAGCAGAACGCCGCGATCACAACGACCAAGGACTTCACCCCCAAACTCGACCCCGCCCTGTCCCCGATGGTCCCGGCAGTACGTGACGGGAAGTTCTACCTGCCCCAGGTCACCTGGCCCACCAACTCGGCCGCCCTGAACAGTGAGGCTGTCTCCCTCCTTCAGCAGCTCATTCAGGGCCAAAGCACGCCCGAGAAGGTTGCATCGGGGCTCGACGCGAAGCTGGCGTCGCTCCAGGGCAAGTAGCACCCGTGTGGGCCGGCGGACAGCGAAAGCCGCCGGCCCCCAACCACAGAAAGGCATCCCTACCTTGGCACTCTCAACAACGCCCGAAGTGCAGCCACTGCGATCGCATCACGCCAGCGGCAGGACACTCCCCCGTAAGCGGCTGCACCGGCTCTCCATTACGTCGTGGGTCTTCATGGCCCCCATCTCGGTGGTGTTCATCGTGCTTTACGTGATCCCCATGAGCCAGTCGCTTTACTACAGCTTCACCGACTTCAACGGCTACGTCAGTAACCCCAAATTCATCGGCCTCGACAACTACGCAGAGCTCTTCAAAGACCCCTCGATGCTCTCGGCGCTCGGCTACACCATCTTTTACGCCGTCTCCACCACCATCCTGGTCACCATGGCGGCCATCCCCCTGGCGCTGACCCTGAACAGGAAGTTCCTCGGCCGCAACCTCGTCCGCTCAGCCTTCTTTTTTCCCGCTGTACCCAGCGTCGCCATCCTGGGCCTGGTATGGGGCTTTATCCTCAATCCCCTCGGCTCCGGCGTGCTGAACAGCATCATCCACTCCCTCACCGGCCTCGGTCCCATCCCGTGGCTCTCCAACAGCACCCTCGCCCAACTCTCAACAGTGGCTGTCACAATCTGGGCGCAGACAGGATGGCACGCCGTGCTGTACCTCGCCTATCTGCAAGCCATTCCAGCCGACTACTACGAAGTCTCAAAAATCGACGGGGCGAGCAGCTGGCAGAGCTTCCGATACATCACCCTCCCCCTGCTCGTGCCAGCCATGGCGGTCAGCCAACTGCTGCTGATGACCAACGGCCTGAAAGTCTTCGATCTGCCCTTCACGCTCACGCGCGGCGGCCCCGGCTTCTCCACCAGGACCCTCACCCAATCCCTGATCGAGGACGGCATCGCGCAATCCCGCGTCGGGGCCGCTTCAGCCCTCGCCGTCCTCTTCCTTCTCGTCGTCGGCCTGGTCGTTCTGGGCCAGATGGCCCTCACGAACGCACTCCAAAGGAAATACTCATGACCAAGACCCGGCACCCCCTGATGTCCGTCCTCATGCTCGTGCTCGCCGCCGTCATGAGCGTCCCCTTCTACTACATTGTGGTCAACACCTTCAAAACACAGGAGGAGACCACCAACAGCCCGCTTGCGCTCCCCACACACTGGGTTTTCGACAACTACGTCAAGGTCTTCGAAGGCACCCCGATCGTCCAGAGCCTGATGAACACCGTCTATGTCACGGTCATCTCGATCTTTCTCATGCTGGCCATCGGATCACTGGCCGCGTTCGGCCAAATCACCGGCCGCAGCCGAATCTCCCAAATCATCGGGGCAGTACTCGTCGCCGCATTCATCATCCCGGGGCAGGCCACCCTCGTGCCCCTCTACCGGATGCTCGTCGGTGTTCATTTGGTGGACTCGCTCAACGGGCTCATCGTGATTTACGCCTGCGGTTCCATCTTCTGCTACTACCTGATCCTCGGCTACATGCGGACAATTCCGGCAGAGGTCCTCGAGGCCGCCAGGATCGACGGTGCCGGGCCCTTCCGCATCTACTGGATGATCGTCCTGCCCCTCATCCGGCCCATCCTGGTCACCGTTGGCGTATTCCAAACCATGTGGGTCTGGAATGACTTCATCACCCCGAACGTGTTTATCAGCTCGGAAGACAAACAGACCCTGGTCCTGCAGGTTTACTCCGCGGTGGGACAATTCACCACCGACTGGCCCTCCTTCATGACCCTGACAGTCATCGTTCTCACCCCAATGGTCCTCTTCTTCGTCTTCATGCAGCGGCACATCGTCAGCGGACTCATCAGCGGAAGCGTCAAGGGATGACTGGGGAACCTGCGGGCTACCTCTTCGCCTACTTCACCTCCGCCGCCGAAGCAGACGGAGAACAGGTACGTTTCGCACTGAGCACCGGCCCCAGCCCCCTCAACTGGATGGTCCTCAATGGCGGCAGCCCGATCCTTTACTCCAGCGTGGGTGAGCAGGGCGTAAGGGACCCCTTCGTGCTGCGTGCGGCCGGCCTGCCGGGCGAGCGCGCCCGCTACTACCTTTTGGCCACCGACCTCTGCATCGCCAGGAGGGACCCGGCAACCGCCTGGGAGGACTCCGTCAGAGCTGGAAGCCGCTCGATCGTGATCTGGGAAAGCAATGACCTCGTGTCATGGACAGACCCGCGTCTCGTAGAAGTCGCCCCGCCCACCGCCGGCAACGCCTGGGCCCCGGAAGCAACCTTCGACAAGGCAACGGGGACCTACCTGGTCTACTGGGCTTCGACCCTCCATTCCCCCTCGAATGATCCGGCGCGCGGCCCGTACCACCGGACGCTCTGCGCCAATACCAGCGACTTCCGGACTTTCACCCCTGCGCGCATCTGGATTGATCGCGGATGGTCAGTCATCGACTCAACCGTGGTTGAAGCAGACGGATATTTCTACCGCTTCAGCAAAGACGAACTGTCCGCCGATTCCTCGTCACCGGACGCCAAATTTATAACCGCCGAACGCTCCCAAAAACTCGACAGCACTCACTACTCATTGATTGCGACCGGGATCGGTAAGGAGGAGATCGTACACGGTGAAGGGCCAATCGTCGTTCCCGGGCCAGAACCCGAATCCTGGTTCCTTTTCGTCGACGAATTCGGCCACCGCCGGTACACCGCCTTCACCAGCGACTCGCTGACATCCAGCCTCTGGACCCCGGCATCGGCCATCATGCCCCCCGGCGCCAGCCATGGCTCAATCCTCCCCCTCACGGCCGGGGAATACGCCCAACTCCAACACCTCGCGGACCGCAACAGTGCACCGACCGGTCGGCCTGCCTGAAAACCCGTTCAGCATATGGCACGTCATCCACTATGATGAACAGATGACTTCCCGTAAGACCGTGGCCATCGCCGTCCCGCTCGAGGCAGAGCTTGTGGACCAAATCCGCGCCATTGATCCATCAGTAACCATCCTTTACGAGCCCGACCTCCTGCCGCCGGAACGTTATCCCGCAGACCATGCGGGTGATCCCGCATTTAGGCGCACCGAGGAGCAGGAGGAACGCTACTGGGCAATGCTCAACAGCGCGGAGGTGCTCTACGGATTTCCCAACGAAAGCCCCGCCGGGCTCGCCCGCGTCGCCAAGGACAACCCCGGACTGCAATGGGTCCATGCCATGGCGGCGGGAGCAGGCGGAGCGGTCAAGGCGTCCGGCCTCAGCCAGGACGTCCTGCAGAAATTCAAGATCACCACCTCCGCCGGAGTGCACGCCCTGCCCTTGGCCGAATTCGCCGCGCTGGGGATCCTCAACGGCTTCAAACGGAGCGCCGAACTTGCCCAGGACCAGGCGGCAAAGGTCTGGCCCACCCTCCGTGTCCCCACCCGACTGGTCAACGGGTCGAACCTGGCAATCAGCGGGCTGGGGGAAATCGGCCTGGAAACAGCCAGGATTGCCCGCGCCCTGGGCATGAAGGTCAGCGGCACCAAGCGTTCCGTGGAACCCATCGAGGGAATTGACCAGGTTGTGGACAACGCCGGCCTTCCCGCCCTCCTGGCCACGGCAGACGCCGTCGTCAACACCCTGCCGGGCACGGAGTACACGGAGAAGCTGTTCAACCGCGAACTGTTCGCCGCCATGAAGCCCGGCACAACATTCGTCAATGTTGGCCGCGGCACCGTGGTGGACGAGGACGCCCTGCTGGAGGCGCTGGACAACGGCCAGGTGGGCTACGCATGCCTGGACGTCTTCGCTGTGGAGCCGCTGCCGCAGGACAGCCCGCTGTGGAACCATCCGCGGGTCATGGTTTCGCCCCATACCTCAGCTCTCAGCGCAGCCGAGAACCGCCTCATCACCGAGCGCTTCTGCAGCAACCTGCGCACTTTCCTCGACGGCGGGGATCTCCCCCACCTCGTGGACACCGTGCACTTCTACTAGGCCGCGGCAGGGAGAAAAGATGCGCATCGCCAGAATCAAAACCGCAGCAGGTCCCCAGTACGCAGTGGAACGCGACAGCACGTGGGACCACATCATGGACCCCTTTGAGGAAGCGCTCCGCTACACGGGCGGCACCACGGCACACAGTGAGGCCATCTTCCTCGCTCCGGCAATACCCAGGGTGGTCCTCGGCATCGGCCACAACCGGACCCTGAATGACCATCAGCTGCCCATCCAGGCCTGGCACAAGTCCGTTCACACCATCGCCAACCCCGGGGACCCGGTAACGGCCGCCCGCAACCGCGGCATCGTCAACGCCGAAGGGGAACTCGCCGTCGTAATCGGCAAGACCGCAACACACCTGACCGCAGCGAACGCCCTGGACCACGTCCTGGGCTACACCTGCGTCAATGACGTCACCAACGTTGACCAAAACGCGGTGGACGAGAGGAACTTCCAAGGTAAGGCCGGCGTCAACTACACGCCGCTGGGACCGTGGATCGAAACCGAACTCCCGGATCCCGAGCGTACGGGCATCGACGTGTACGTGAACGGAACAGCCAGGGCCAACTCCGGCACCTTCAACCTCCCCTCCAGCGTGGCCGAATGCCTCGTCTACGTCACGTCCTGGCTCACCCTTGAGCCGGGGGACGTGGTGATGACCGGTGCACCCGGCACCGCGGTACCCGTCGTGCCAGGTGACTGGGTGGACGTTGTGGTGGAGGGAATCGGAACCCTGAGCAGCGCCGTGGCCTGAGCCGGGCCAGCAGCAGGGGCGTCGTGACACCTTAAGATGGATAACGTTCAGTTGACTGAACACCAGCGAAGCCCGCCCGGCAACCTAAGGAGAATCATGGCCGATTCCCCCATTCCCGTTTCATCCGATAAGTCGGGAACCGCTTCTCCGGCGCCCGCCGTCACGCGCGCCGCGGCCGTCCTGGATGCCCTGGCCGCCTCGGCGACCGGCCGACTGACACTGAGCGACCTGTCGCGCGAAGTGGGAATTCCCAAGTCGTCCACCTCCAACCTCCTGCTGGCCCTGGAGGAGGCGCGCCTGGTCAGCAGGCAGGGCGCGGAGTTCACCCTTGGCCGCAAACTGGTGGAACTCGGCGCCGCCTACCTGGGCCGCATGGACGAAGTCCAGGAGTTTTACCGTTACTGCGAACAAGCCTCCGTCCTTTCCCGCGAGACGGTCCGGATCGCCATGCTGGACGGAACCAACGTCATTTACCTTGCCCGGTACGAGGGCCACCCCGCGGTCCGGCTCACCTCCAACATCGGGGACAAGATGCCCGTGTCCCTCTGTGCAGTGGGGAAGGCGCTGATTGCCCGGCTGAACGTGCACGACATTGAGGAGATGTTCCCCGATGACGCAGAGCTGCCCGTCCTCACACCCAAGTCCCTGCGGACGGGCGCGGAGCTAAAGGCCCAGTTGCGGGAAATCCGCGAGCAGGGCTTTGCCTTCGAGGATGAAGAATCCACCACCGGCGTGGTCTGCCTGGCCGTTGCCGTCCCCACCCGGGGCGCCCACGGTCCCAGCCTGGGCCTGTCCGTAACGGCACTCAAGGCCACCTACACACCGGAACGGGGTTCCCAGATAGTCAAGGAACTGCAGGAGCTCGCCCACTCGCTGGGCAACCCGATGGGCTAGTTATCTGGAGGGCCTGGGTCTTCCCGCACGTAAGACACCAAAAAGACTGTTGCCGGTTGTTCAAGATGCTGTATTGTGTTCAGCATAGTGACCGACACGATGTGTGTTGTCGCTATCCCACCAGGCCAACGGGGGCCTGGAGTGCGTTAGAGGGAGTTTTCGTGACAACTCGTACTAAATCACCGCAGGCCACCGCGGACGGCGCCGTCGTCGATCCGGACCAGCTGCGAAGGGCAACTCTTGCCAGTTCCGTGGGCTCCGCCCTGGAGTACTACGACTTTTACATTTACGGCCTTGCCTCGGCCCTGATCTTCGGCCCGCTCTTCTTCGCGCCGCTGGGTGAGAGCGGAGCAGTCATCGCCTCCTTCGCCACCTACGGCGTCGGCTTTGCTGCCCGGCCCTTCGGCGGCGTGGTGTTCGGCTACATTGGCGACCGCTTCGGCCGGAAGATGGTGCTGATCCTGACCATCGGCCTCATGGGCCTGTCCAGCTGCGCCATCGGCCTCCTGCCCACCTTTGAACAGGCGGGAATGCTGGGGGCGGTGCTCCTGGTGACCCTGCGCATCCTGCAGGGCCTGGGCGCCGGCGCCGAGCAGGCAGGCGCCACGACCCTCATCTCGGAGGTGGCCCCGCGCCGTCGTCGTGGTTTCTTCGCCTCCCTGCCGTTCGTTGGCATCCAGCTGGGCACCCTGCTGGGTGCGGGAACCTTTGCCCTGATGGCGCTGGCGGACAAGGCAATCCTGCAGGCCTGGCTGTGGCGCGTACCGTTCCTGGCAAGCGTCGTCCTGATCGCGATTGCCGTCTTCATCAGGCTCCGGCTCAAAGAGACCCCGGTGTTCCAGGAACTCGAGAAGCACAAGGCCGTGGTCAAGAACCCCGTGGGCCAGATCTGGAAGCACTCCAAGAAGAACGTCCTGATAGGCATTGGCCTGCGGATGGGGGAAAACGGCAACTCGTCCATCTACTCCGCACTCCTGGTGTCCTTCATCAGCATGCCGGCAGGTGTGTTCGCCGGCGACAAGTTCATCGGCCCCACGGGCCTGCTGATTGCCGCAGGCTTCGCGGCGGTCATGGTTGTTACCTTCGGCGCCCTGTCCGACCGCTTCGGCAGGGTTCCCGTCTACCGCTACGGCGCACTCTTCCAGGCCGTTATCGCGTTGCCGGCCTTCTACCTGGTCACGCTGGGCAACGTCACCCTGGTGTGGATTGTCATGGTGATGGGCATCGCGCTGGGCGTGCAGGCCATGCTTGGTCCGCAGTGCGCCCTGCTGCCGGAGCTCTTCGGCTCCCAGCACCGCTTCACCGGTGTGGCCCTCAGCCGCGAACTGTCCGCCGTCCTCGCCGGCGGCTTCGCGCCCATGATCGGTGTTGCCCTCCTGGCCGCAACCAACCACTCCTGGCTGGTCCCGGCAATCTACTCCCTGGTCCTGGCAGCAATCTCGTTCATCACCACGTTCTTCACTCCGGAAACGAATGGCCGCGACCTGGTGGTCGTAGAGGACGCCAGCTAGACAACCCCACCACCCCGCAACGCCACGGATCCCGCACCCAAGGGTGCGGGATCCCTTGCGCCGGGCACCACTCCAGCCGAAGGGCTCACCACGGCCCCCATAAAGTACGGACCCTGCGATATTCTGTTCCTTTGAATCCGGCCCAGGGGGTGGCCAGGACACAGCACGTCGAATGGCCCTTAAATGATTCCCAGCAGCGATCTTCCAGGACTCCTGTCAGCCAATATCCCGCATGAGGATTTTCTCGACTGTCCCACCGGACTGGTCGAGTACTACTTCTCAGACGGCATCTTCCGCTGGTCTGACAGCCTGTACCGGATGTACGGGTATGAGCGCGGCGAGGTTGTCCCCTCCATGGACATGGCCATGGCCCACATCGAGCCGGAAGACCGCCCCCGGGTCCAGGCCTATTGGGAGCGCGTATCGTCGGCTGGCGGGCCATCGTCCATCTACGTGTCCATTCGCGACCGCAAGGACCGCCAGCACAAGCTGCTGTACTCTGCGGACTACATCATGGAAGGGGACACTCCCGTTGGCGTCTGGGGTGTGGTGGTGGACCTGACGCAGTCAATCCATACGGACCGCCACCAACTCGCCACCGAGGCAGTCGCCGCATCAGCGGTCAACCGGGCAGTGATCGAACAGGCCAAGGGCATCCTGATGGGACGCACCGGCGTCACCGCGGACCAGGCCTACGGACTCATGAGCCAGCTGAGCCAGGATACGAACCGCAAGGTGTATGCCATTGCCCATGAAATCGTGGAACGGGCAACCGGGCAGGGCGGTGACCCGAAGGACCAGGACCACCCCCTGCTGTAGCGTCCGCACCCAGGCATGGACCGCCGTCGAACCCTACAGCGCCAGGCGCGGCCCGTCCGCCACAACAGGCCCGGAACCCACAACAGGCCTGGAACCCACAACCGGTAGGGAACCGGTCAGCGCCTCCACAACGGCCATCTGGCCGGTGGTGTCGGGGACCCCGGGGTACTGCACCTGCGCCGGCTCAGCGGGAGCAACGGGGTTTTCGGAACGCATGCGGACCAGCGCAACCGCGGAGATCAGGAACCACGCCACGTTGGTGACCACGGACGGCCACGCCCCATGCAGGGTGCCATTGATGATGAACGCCACGGAGCCGAACAGGTTCGCCATCTGGAAACCCTTGCCGGCCTTCAGCCAGCCCATGGAAACGGCGAGGTACGCGCTCAATATCGCCGCCGCGCCTGCCCAGCCGGCAATTTCCCACAGCAGTTCCATGTGTCCTTCCAAAGTCGTGCCTGCGCAGTATCCGGGCAGGGCTGAAGATGGTAATTCAAGGTTTGGTTTGCGCCGGATGCCGTCCTGGAAGGACCAGCAGCATCCAGCTCTGCGTTGCCTCGAGCCCTGTTCGGGCGAGGACCTCATTCGCTGGCGGCGGCATAATCATACCCCGTACTGAAGCGCCTATTTGACGCCCCATTCCCTGCTGCCCGAAGGGTGGACAAGACCCCTGCCGCGTAGCACGATCAGAGCTGTGACCACCAGCCCCGCTTCCGATCCCTACCTCCGCGAACTCACCCAGCTGAGGCGCGTCAAGGACCGGATGGACCGGGAGTACGCGCAGCCGCTCGACGTCGAATCCCTCGCCAGGGATGTCCACATGTCCGCCGGCCATTTCAGCCGGCGCTTCAAGCTCGCCTACGGCGAATCCCCCTACAGCTACCTCATGACCCGCCGCATCGAACGGGCCATGGCGCTCCTGCGCATCGGCGACCTCAGCGTCACGGACGTATGCTTCGCAGTCGGCTGTTCCTCGCTGGGGACCTTCAGCACCCGCTTCAGCGAGCTGGTGGGCATGCCGCCCAGCGTCTACAAACAGGAAGCACAAAGCGCGACGGCGGGCATCCCCGCCTGCGTGGCCAAGCAGGTCACCAGACCGGTCAGGAATCGAGAAGCGCCCCTTGCCGAGCCGTTACTAGCATGACTGCCATGGACATCAACATTTCCTCAACCTTCCTTCCCGCTACCGATCCCGACGCCTCGCTGGCGTTCTACCGCGACGCCCTGGGCTTCGAAATCCGCAACGACGTGGGCCGTGGCACCATGCGGTGGATCACCGTTGGCCCCGCAGGCCAAAAGGACGTTTCCATTGTTCTGCACCCGCCGGCCGTGGACCCCGGAATTACTGATGACGAACGCCGCACCATCACCGAGATGATGGCCAAGGGCACCTACGCCACCATCGTGCTCTCCTCACCTGACGTGGACGCCGCGTTCGCCAAGGTGGAGGCCACCGGGGCCGATGTCGTCCAGGAACCCATCGACCAGCCGTACGGAATCCGCGACTGCGCCTTCCGCGATCCCGCCGGAAACACCGTCCGGATCAACCAGCAGCCGTAGGCATATAACCAGCCACGTATATAACGGACGACGCCGACGGGAGGCTGCCAGCGCAGCCTCCCCTGGGCGACGTTCCGGAAAGAGGGGGACACCTTGAGCACGGACATCACCACGGACGCGGGCGTGGAAGCCGGTCAGCCCGGAACCCATATCGCCGACACCCACGACCTCATCCGCGTCCAGGGCGCGCGGGAGAACAACCTCAAGGACATTAGCCTTGAACTGCCCAAGCGCCGCCTCACCGCGTTCACGGGCGTGTCCGGTTCGGGCAAGAGCTCCCTGGTGTTTGCCACCATCGCCGCCGAGTCGCAGCGGATGATCAACGAGACCTACAGTGCGTTCGTGCAGGGCTTCATGCCCAACCTGGCCCGGCCCGACGTGGACCGGCTGGAGGGGCTGACCACCGCGATCATCGTTGACCAGGAGCGGATGGGCGCCAACCCGCGCTCCACCGTGGGCACCGCCACCGACGCCAACGCCATGCTGCGGATCCTCTTCAGCCGCCTGGGCAAGCCCTACGTGGGTCCGCCTACCGCCTTCTCCTTCAACGTGCCCACCCGCAAGGCCAGCGGCATCATGAGCACCGAAAAGGGCGGCCGGGTGGAAAAGAACGTGGTCCGCCAGGTCACCTACCTCGGCGGCATGTGCCCCCGCTGCGAGGGCATGGGCAACATCAGCGACATTGACCGGACCGCCCTCTACGACGAGTCAAAGTCCCTGAACGAGGGAGCGCTCACCGTCCCCGGCTACTCAATGGACGGCTGGTACGGGCGCCTGTTCGAAGGCATGGGCCTGCCCATGGACAAGCCCATCGCCACGTTCACCAAGAAGCAACTGGACACGATGCTGTACGCCGAGCCCACCAAGATCAAGGTGGAGGGCGTCAACCTCACGTTCGAGGGCATCATCCCCAAAATCCAGAAGTCAATGCTCTCCAAGGACGTGGAAGCCATGCAGCCGCACGTGAAGCGGTTCGTGGAACGCGCCGTCACCTTCGCCACCTGCCCGGACTGCGGCGGAACCAGGCTCACTCCGGAGGTGCTCAACGCACGTATCAACGGCAAGAACATCGCCGACCTCTGCACCATGCAGATCAGCGACCTGGCGCAATGGATCCGCGGCCTGGACGAACCCTCCGTCCGCCCGCTGCTCATGGGCCTCAAGGACCTCCTCGATTCCTTCACCGAGATCGGCCTGGGCTACCTTTCGCTGGACCGCCCGGCCGGCACCCTCTCCGGCGGCGAGGCCCAGCGGACCAAGATGATCCGCCACCTGGGCTCCTCCCTGACCGATGTCACCTACGTCTTCGATGAGCCCAGCATCGGACTCCACCCGCACGACATCGAGCGGATGAACACCCTCCTCCTGCAGCTGCGGGACAAAGGCAACACCGTCCTGGTGGTGGAGCACAAGCCGGAGATGATCGCCATCGCCGATCACGTCGTCGACCTCGGCCCCAAGGCCGGCACCGGCGGCGGCGAGATTGTCTACGAGGGCGACGTGGACGGGCTGCGTTCCAGCGGCACCATCACCGGACGCCACCTGGACGACCGCGCCCGGCTGAAGGATTCATTCCGGCAGCGGACGGGCGCACTGGAGGTCCGCGGCGCCTCCACGAACAACCTCCGCAACGTGGACGTGGATGTCCCGCTGGGCATGCTGTGCGTGGTGACGGGCGTGGCCGGATCCGGCAAGAGCTCGCTGATCCACGGCTCGCTGGCCAGGCGCGAGGGCGTGGTGGTGATCGACCAGGGCGCCATCAAGGGGTCCCGGCGCAGCAACCCGGCCACCTACACCGGCCTGCTGGAGCCCATCCGCAAGGCCTTCGCCAAGGCCAACGGCGTGAAGCCGGCCCTCTTCAGCTCCAACTCCGAGGGCGCCTGCCCCACCTGCAACGGCGCGGGCGTGATCTTCACCGAACTCGGCGTGATGGCTACGGTCGAATCCACCTGCGAGGACTGCGAGGGCCGCCGCTTCCAGCCCGCCGTCCTGGAGTACACGCTGGGCGGGCAGAACATTGCCGACGTGCTGGCCATGTCCGTGGACGCTGCGCTGGCGTATTTTGCCGAGGGTGAGGCCAGGACCCCGGCCGCCCACAAGGTCCTGGAACGCCTTGCCGACGTCGGCCTGGGCTACATCACCCTTGGCCAGCCGCTGACCACCCTGTCCGGCGGCGAGCGCCAGCGGCTGAAGCTGGCCACGCAGATGGCGGAGACCGGCGACGTGTACATCCTGGACGAGCCAACCGTGGGCCTGCACCTGGCCGACGTCCAACAGCTCCTGGGCCTGCTGGACCGGCTGGTGGATTCCGGCAAGTCGGTGATCGTGATCGAGCACCACCAGGCGGTGATGGCGCACGCGGACTGGATCATCGACATTGGTCCCGGAGCAGGGCACGACGGCGGCAGGATCGTTTTCGAGGGCACGCCGGCTGAGCTGGTGGCCGGGCGGGCGACGCTCACCGGGCAGCACCTGGCGGCGTACGTAGGGGCCTGAATCCGCGCGTACGCTGGCCATATGGCCGAAAACTTCCGCTACGACGTCGAGATCCTGCACCTGCTGGTGTCCCCCGCGCACGCCTATTTCGGCCGCGCCCGGGAGGGCGCAGCCGACGTTCCCACCACTGACGCGGTGGTGGCCGGCAAGGGCATCGCGGGCGACCGGTTCTTCGGCAAGGCCGCCCACATGGACGCTGCGGTGACCCTGTTCGCCGTCGAGTCCCTGGAAGCCATCGCCGCGGAACTGGACGCCGGGCCGTTCGACCCCCTGCTGACCCGGCGGAACGTGGTGCTCCGCGGCGCCCACCTGGCACCGCTGCTGGGGCAGGACTTCGTGCTGGAATCCGGCGCCTCCTCGGTTTCCCTTCACGGCGGCCGGCACGCCCAGCCCTGTGCGTGGATGAATGAGATGCTGGCCCCCGGAGCACACCCGGCCATGCGGGGGCGGGGCGGCATCCGCTGCCGTGCCCTCTCCAGTGGACTCCTGCACCGTGGCCCGGCCGTGCTGGTCAGCCCGGTGCCACTGGATCCGGCCCGGGCCGGCGAGGCGAGCCTGCTGCGGCCGTCGCGGCTTCCGTAGCAGCGCCTGCCTTGGCAAGGCGTCCGACGGCGTCACGCACGGCACGCTTTCGGCCCACCTTTGGCGCGGAAACCCCGGAAACCCGGGGTCCCGCCGTCGTCCGTTCCCCGAAAGCATGCCCGGCGTGACGCGCGCGTGCCGCGATCAGTCCAGCTGCACGCCCCGGAGCAGCAGGAGCGTCCCGCCCACCACAACTGCAGAGGCCAGGAAGACCCCACCCGAGCCCAGCCCGGCCGCCACGCTGCCGACGGCACTCGGCAGGACCACCTGCCCCACCCGGTTCCCGGCGAGCCTCAAAGCCAGCGCCCTGCCACGCTGCCCCGCCGGCGCCTGCGCCGAGAGCCAAGACATGGTCAGGGGCTGGCCGATGCCGAGCCCCAGCCCGAGCACCGCCATGACGGCAAACAGCAGCCACAGGGGCATCGGGATGGCCACGACGGCCAACGCAAAAGTGGACAGGGCCAGGCTCACCACCAGCAGCCTCATCCGGCCGATCCTCCGGGACACCCGCCCCAGCAGGAGCCGGGAAACCATGGAGAACACGGCCCGCACGGTCAGCATGGCACCCACCGTCGCCGCAGTGAGTCCCCGGTCGGCGCCCAGCGCGGGCAGGTACACCATGGTCAGGTCCACCACGGCGAGGACGGTGGCGCTGGTGGCCAGCGCGCGGGCCACGCCGGGAGCCTTCAGCAGCGAAACGGCGCCGCCCTTGGTGGCGGCCGCGCCCTTTTTCCTCCGGACGCTGACGTGCGCCGGGAGGACGAAGGTTGTCACGAAGAGCACCAGGCTCATGAGCACCGAGAGCAGGAAGATCGCCTGGGTGTCGGGCCGGACCGAGGCGCCGCCCACCAGCGAAATTGCCAGCGGCCCGAGGGCCTGGCCCAGGGATGCGGCGAACGTCAGGTATCCGAACGCGGAGTCCATCCGGGACGAGGCGGCATTGTTGGCCACCACCGCCTGCTGCCCCACCACGCAGGCCAGCTGCCCGGCACCCAGCAGCGCGGTCCCGGCCACCAGGGCCACGATCGACGAACCCCACAGCAGCAGGAAGGCAGAGCAGGAGAGGACGACGGCGGACCCGATGGCCATCAGCCGCCGCTCACCCAGGCGGTCCATCAGGCTGCCCGTGGGGACGGCGAGCAGCAGGGGAAAGACCGCGTAGCTGGCCGCCAGCAGGCCGAGGGCGAAGTCCGGAACGTCCAGCTCCAGCGCGCGGTAGGTGGCTGCCGGCCGGACCAGGAAGGTGACGGCCTGGATCAGCGCTGAGTGGACCAGCAGGGCCATGGACGAGCGCCGCCCCAGCTCACCGATCATGAGCCGGCGGCACTGTTGCCGGACATCGCCCTGACCGCGGCGTCGCGGGCGCCCATGACGTGGTCGAACGCGATTTTTGCTGCCTTGTCCGGGTCGCCCCCGGCCAGGGCCGCCACCAGGATCCGGTGCTGGGCCAGGGCCTGGTCCCGGCGCTCCTGGGTGCTGTTGGTGAAGTGCCGGTAGCGTTCCATCTGGCTGGAGATCTGGCCGTGGAAGCGGCGGGCCCAGGAGTTCCCCGCGATCATGGCGATCCTTGCGTGCAGTGCCATGCCCTGCTGCATGGCGTCATCGGCGAACTTCACCATGGCCGCGTTGCGTTCCAGATTGCCTTGGAGGTCTTCGATGTCGGCCGGCGTCGCCTTCATGCAGGCATTTCGGGCCATGAGGGATTCCATGGCCGCGCGGACCTCGTACAGTTCGGAAATGGCGGCCTCGTCCAGCGCCGGCACCAGCACTCCGCCGGTGGGCTGCTGTTCCAGCAGGCTCTCCGAGATGAGCCGCCTGATGGCCTCCCGGAGCGGTGTGCGGCTCACCTGCAGGGCCGACGCCATGGCCGGCTCGTAGAGGCGTTCCCCCGGCTTCAGCTCCAAGCTCAGGATCCGCCGCTTCAGTTCGGCGTAGACATAGTGGGCACCGGTGTTCCGGGCGGGTATTTCGGGCATCATGGACCTCCACCCGCCATCATACTTGTATACATCTATACAATCGCGAGGAGGCGAACGTAACGAAGGAGGGGGCAGCATGGGCTGCCCCCTCCTGAACCTGCAGTTGTGCGCGTCGGCTGGGCTATGCCCCGGCCTTCGCCGTTTTCCGCACCTCGAGGTCCTCAAGTGACTTGCCCTTGGTGTCCGGGGACATCAGGGTGGCTACGGCGGACACCAGGCAGATGCCCAGAGTGGTCAGTCCGATGGTTACCGGGACGTTGCTGGAGCCCGGAGGCGCTATGGCGGTGAAGATGCTGGGGAAGAACGACGCAATCATGAGTCCGATGTTCTGCGAGACGGCGAAACCGGTCACGCGGATCCGCATGGGGAACTGCTCCTGGAAGAACGTGGCGAAGGTGGCATTCCACATCTGGAAGAAGATGCCCTGCACAATGACGACGCACACGAAGACCAGCGGCAGGCTCCCTTGTTCGATGGCCCACAGGTACCCGGTCACCAGCAGACCGCCGGTGACACCGCCGGCCGCCATGAGCATCCGCCGGCCAATCCTGTCCGACAGTGCGCCGAACAGCGGGATGGTGGCGACGGCGGCGATGTTGGCCACGAGGGTCACCCACAGGAACTCGCTGCTGGAGAAGCCGTTGCCGTAGCCCTTCTGGGTGGCGTAGGAGACGCCGAAAATGAGGGTGGCCATGCCGATGACATTGGTGAAGGTCATGACGATGCAGCGGACCAGGGCGCCTGGCCGGGTGCGCAGGAGTTCAACGAGCGGGAATCGCTTGCTGTCCCGCTTGCCTGACTGCGCTGCGTAGGCGGGCGGTTCCTGCACCCGGCGGCGGATGAAGTAGCCGGCCAGGATCACGACGGCGGAGAGCAGGAACGGGATGCGCCAGCCCCAGGTGCCGAACTGGTCAGCCGGGAGGATGGCGGCGAGCGGGAGCAGGACGGCGGTGGCGAGGATCGAGCCCACCTGGGTGCCCTGGAGGCTGAAGCTGGCAAAGAATCCGCGCTTGGCGTCGGGCGAGTGCTCCACGATCATGGCGCTGGCACCGCCGAGCTCGCCGGCCACGGCAAAGCCCTGGATCAGGCGGAGGAGCACCAGGAGGGCGGGCGCCAGGAGGCCCACCTGCCCGTAGGTGGGCAGGAGTCCCACCGCGAAGGTGGCAAAGCCCATGAGCAGCATCGCGAAGACGAGAACCTTCTTGCGTCCATGTCGGTCGCCGTACGCTCCAAGGACCACGGCACCTACCGGACGGGAGACATACCCGACGGCGTATGTTGCCAGGGAGGCAATGATTCCGACGGTGGGGTTCTCGGACGGAAAGAAGATGGTGGGGAAAATCAGCGTGGCCGCCAGGGAGTACAGCGCGAAGTCGTAGTACTCCAGGGCGCTTCCGATCCAGCCGCTCATCGCCGCTTTTTTCGGGTCCCGCGGACCCGTTCCAGCTCCCTGGCTGCTGAGGGGAACGAGGGTTGGGGTGGTGCTCATGTACTTATGTCCTTCGTCTTCATTGGCAAGGAACCGGAACCGCTGTTCGCGCTGTTCATTGGTGGTGTCTGCGCCCGAAAACGACCTGTTCGTAATGGCTTTATCAGGCCGGGGCGGCAGCTCTTGAATCGATTCATCAAATATAGAAGGTGACGCGGATTACGTCAATGGCAAGCGCTATCCCGGAGTGTGGCCAGCCTTGTGCGGGCCCTCTAGTAGCTGGCGAAATAGGCGGCTGCCATGTCCTCTTTGGTGCGCCCCTGGCCCGCCACCCGGTCAAGCCGGGCGGCATACGCAGCAGCGCCGTCAAGCTTCAGGCCCTGCTCTACAGCGGCGTCGACGATGAGGTGGGCATCCTTCCGCGCGGTGTCCACGGCAAACGAGGCGGGCTCCAGCGCGTCATTGAGGATCAGGTCCATCTTGGTACGCAGGTAAGGCAGGTCCAGCGGACCGCCGTCGAGCACGCCAAGGAACTGCTGGGGATCAACGCCCAGCGCCTGGGCAAGGGCAACCACTTCACCTGCGGCGTTGGAGGCTGCGATGACCCAGCTGTTGACCACCAGCTTGAGTCGGGCGGCCGAACCGGCGGAGGGAACATCGCCCGTCCAGATGGTCCGGGCGCCCACAGCATCGAGGACCGGGGCCACGCGTTGCCGCACTGGCTCGGGACCGGCGGCAAGGACCAGGAGCTGGCCGGCCTCGGCAGGGGCCCGCGTTCCGGAAACAGGCGCCTCCACCAGGTCCAGGCCAAGCTGCGCAGCCAGGGCGGCCAACGAGGGGACCTCCCGCACCCCGACCGTGGTGGCCTGGATCCAGGCCGTGCCGGGCCGCACAGCCGGCGCTGCACTTCGAATCACCTGTTCCACGGACGCGGCGTCATAGAGCATGGTCAGGACAACGTCTGCCGCCTCAACAGCTTCGGCAGGGGTGGCGGCACGGCGGGCACCTTCGCCAACCAGCGGTTCCGTCTTGGCCGGGTCCCGGTTCCACACTGAAACTTCATGGCCGGCCCGCAGGATGTTCCGGGCCATGGCCGCTCCCATGATTCCCGTCCCCAACACAGCCACTTTGAGCTTCGCGTCCATCGAATCAGCCTTCCGGTCCAGGTTTTTTTCTTCCTTACCTACCCAACGTTCCAAAGATTCTGTAAATTATTCATACGGAGGGGAGTATCCCCCACTTCAGTCCATCGTCAGTACGGAGGCCCCTGCGCCTTCCGGTGGACGGGCCACGCGATGGCCGGGAGAGACCTCCAGTTGGTAGTTACTGACTGGAAGCAGGTACCCCAATGAACGTGCCCCTTTGGATGTGGTTCGCCGTCATCGGATTCATCCTCCTGATGCTTGCCATCGACCTCGTGGCCCACCGCCGCGCCCACATCATCAGCGTCCGTGAGGCCGCGGCCTGGTCTGCGGTCTGGGTGCTGTTCGGCGTAGCCTTCGGCGGACTGGTCTGGTTCCTGTACGGCGCGGAATTCGGCCAGCAGTACTTCGCCGGATACCTCATCGAGAAGTCACTTGCCGTGGACAACGTCTTTGTCTGGGCGATCATCTTCACGTTCTTCGCCGTCCCCCGGGAGTACCAGCACCGCGTGCTCTTCTTCGGCGTCCTGGGTGCACTGGTGTTCCGCGGCCTGTTCATCGCTGCGGGCTCGGCCATCATTGCCGGCGCGGGCTGGGTCCTCTACCTGTTCGCGGCGTTCCTGCTCTTCACCGGCTACCGGATGCTCAGGCAGCGTGATGAGCACATCGACCCCGGGAAGTCGCGGGCGTTGAAGCTGTTCCGCCGGCACGTGCCCATGACGGACGCCTTCCATGGCCAGCGCTTCCTGATCCGGAAGGGCGGCGTTTTGCTTGCCACTCCCCTGCTGGCGGTCCTGGTGCTGGTTGAAGTCACGGACATCATTTTCGCCGTCGACTCCATCCCGGCCATCTTCGCCGTCACTGACGAGGTCTTCCTGGTGTTCACCGCCAACGCGTTCGCCATCCTGGGCCTGCGGGCCATGTACTTCCTGCTGGCGGACCTCATCCACCGCTTCGTGTACCTGAAGGCGGGCCTGGCGCTGGTGCTGATTTGGGTGGGCATCAAGATGGCGCTCAAGATCGACGTCTACTACATCCCCACGCCGGTCTCCCTCGCCGTCATTACTGCCATCCTGGGCATTTCCATTGGCGCAAGCCTCATCGCCACCCGGCGCACGGGCCCGCAGCAACCGCCCGTCCCGGCAGAACCGCCGTTCCGGAATGCAACGCCGGAAGAACTCGACGCCCTGGAGCCGCTGTGGCCCCGGAGCAGCAGCAAGGAGGAACTGCCGCCCGCGGAGAAGTCGCTGCAGTAGCGGGGGCAGTAAGAGTGCCGGGCAGGCATCCGCGCCAGCAGTTTTCGCGCGGGTGCCTGCCCAAAAGCCGCTGCCATGAAGATGTGCACTTCTGAAGAAGGTCAGCTCCCGCGGAATGTCAGCGCCCCGTCCTAGACTCGTAACCATGAGCGACAGCAACCAGGAAACGATTGGCAGCCCGGAACCCGAGCCCAATGCAGGCCTCAACAGGGACCCGGAAGACTGGGTTACCGGGGATGAACCCATGACAGCGGCGCAGCGCAGCTACCTCGATACGCTGGCACGCGAGGCCGGGGAAGAACTACCCGCGGATCTGAGCAAGGCGGAGGCGTCAAAGCACATTGACCGGCTGCAGCAGCACAGCAACCGGGTTTCCGGAGACGGGGACAGTTCCGGCAACTAAGCCGGAGAGGGCCCTACCAGGCCTGCTGTTCCCGGGTGAGGCCAAAGGGAACCGCGTCGCTGAGGGCTACGGTGAACTTGTCCACGCCGTGCCGGGTAACGAGAATGCCGTGGCTTTTGCCGTCCAGTGCGTGGGCTTTGGCGGCAGCGACGGCGGCGTCGAGCTCGCGGTCCATGCTCTGGCGGTCGGACACGGTGAGGGTCAGCGGGAAGTTCATGAGTGGGGCCTGTGTCTTTCGAGGGGTGGGTGGGCATACGCCCAGCGCTCCCCCTGGCTGCATAGGCGGTGGGCACTTTCGCGCCCAGTTCATGATGCCCGAGTAATGGATCACCAGCAACTTGAAAAATCAAGTAATAAGTCGCCGCAGGTCAAGAGTGTGACGACTCGGGCCGGGCCCAGCAATTACGGGCGCCAAAGGGCCGTGAATTAGAGTTGGACAGGAGTGGAAGCTGTTTCCGGACGGCTCCGATGCCCCTGAACCAGCCATGCGGCAAAACCAGCCACCAGCACGACACCGTGTGCCACAACCTGACAAGGATCCGCCATTTCCACCGACGCTTTCTTCGGCAATCTGACCAGGATCCGCAACGTCATCCTTCCCGCCCCGGCGCGGAACCGGTTGAACACCGGGCCCGGCCTCCTGGGCGGCTTCATTGTGGTGCACCTTGTCTTCCTGGTCTTCGCTGCATCGCTCTCCCTTCGCGGCGAAGCATTCAGCGACACCTTCATCTACCGTGACTGGGCCATGGCGGCATTCAACGACGCCAACCTCAGCGGCGGTCCCAGTCCGTGGGTGTACCCCATCCTGGCGCTCATCCCCATGGCCATCGCAGGCCTGGCCGGACCCGGACCGTTCTTCTTCATCTGGGTCCTCATGACCACGCTCCTCAACGGCTGGGCGCTGCTTAAACTGACAGAGCGCGGCCGCAACACCAGCGCCATCCCGGCCGGCTGGTGGTGGCTGGCGTTCACCTTCCTGATGGGCTGGCTGGGCTTCGCCCGCGTGGACGGCCTCACCGCCCCGCTGGTCCTCGTGGCCCTTGCCTACGGCGTCAAGCGACCCTTCGTCGCCTCGGTCCTGCTGGCCATCGGCACCTGGGTGAAGGTCTGGCCCGCCGCCATCATGCTGGCCCTCTTCGCCGTCGTGAAGAACCGCCTGCTGGTGGTGCTGGCAGGAATTGCGACGACGGCGGGCGTGGTTGCGCTGGCAGCCGCCCTGGGCAGCGTCCCCAAGCTCCTGAACTTCCTCACGCAGCAGGGCGACCGCGGCATGCAGCTCGAGGCCACCTTCACCACGCCCTGGCTCTGGCTCTCCGTCCTGAACGTCGGCGGCTCGCGCATGTACATGAACACGGACATCAACTCCATGCAGGTGGACGGCCCGGGTACCGCCACCATGTCCGTGCTGATGCAGCCCCTCCTGGTCCTGGCCGCCCTCCTGGTGGCCGGGCTGACGTTCTGGGCGCTCCACAACGGAAAGCAGCACAAGGTGGCCGGCGGCGTGGACCGCACCGAACTGCTGCTGGCCGGTGCCCTCGCCCTGGCCGCCGCCTTCGTGGTCTTCAACAAGGTGGGATCGCCCCAGTTCATGGTCTGGCTTGGCCCCGCCGTCGCCGTGGGCCTGGCGCACAGCTGGCGCGAATGGCGGGTGCCAGCGGCAATGCTGATCGCCATTGCGGTGGCAACCTACTTCATCTACCCCCTCTTCTACGATGCCCTGAGCCACAACAATCCCTGGATGGCGCTGGTGCTGACCATCCGCAACGTCCTGCTCGTGGTCCTGTTCCTCTGGAGCGTCCGGCGCCTCTACTCGCTGGGCAAGAAGACCGCCGCTCCCGCCCCCGCGCTCAAGGAGACCTAAGATTTCCACGAGGTTCTTTGACCGCCTGGTGACCGTCCGCACCAGGCTGCTCCCGGCAAAAGTGGTGGACTGGTTCGCCCGCCCGTCCAGCGTCTGGTGGGGCTTCGCCGTCGTCCATGTGTACTTCCTGGGCTGGATGGCATCCTTCTTCCTGAACGGCGATACCTTCAGCGATACCGAGCAGTACCGGCAGTGGGCCACGGCCGGCTACAACCCGTCGGACCTGAGCGGTAAGATCAGCCCCTGGGTTTACCCGGTATTGGCGCAGATCCCCATCTTCCTGGCCAACGTCGCCGGGCCCAGCCTCTACCTGCTGGTCTGGTTCCTGATCATCACGGCACTGAACGCCGTCGGCCTGGTCTACCTCACCCGCGGCCCGCGGAAGGTGACGGGCATTGCCCCCGCCTGGTGGTGGCTGTTCTTCACGGTGTTCATGGGCTACCTGAGCTTCGCCCGGGTGGAGGGCATCACCGCGCCCATCGTGCTGATCGCCCTGCTGTACGCGGCCGAACGGCCCGTGGTGGCGGGCGTCCTGCTCAGCATCGCCACCTGGATCAAGGTGTGGCCCGCAGCCGTCCTGGTTCCCATCGTCATCGCCAGCCACAAGCGGATCCAGGTGGTGCTCGCCGGCGCCGCCGTCACCGCCCTGGTGGGCATGGGCACCTGGCTCACCGGCGGCCTGCCGCACATCATGGACTTCCTGCTGAACCAGGGCGAACGCGGCATGCAGCTGGAGGCCACCTTCTCCACACCCTGGGTCTGGCTGAGCGTCCTCCACATCGCCGGATCAAGGATGGCGGACAACACGGCCATCAACTCCACAGAGGTCTACGGCCCAGGGGCGGCAACGGCAGCTTTCCTGATGCAGCCACTGCTGGTCCTTGCAGCCATCACGGCAGCCATCCTGCTGGTGCGTGCCATGCGGCGCGGTGCCGAGCGGGAGGAACTGTTCCTCGAGGGCTCGCTCATGATGGTCACCGCCTTCATTGTGTTCAACAAGGTGGGTTCGCCGCAGTTCATCATCTGGCTGGCGCCGGTGATCATTGCCGGCCTGGCCCACGACTGGGAGCGCTGGAAAGTCCCCGCGGCCCTGCTCATGGGCATCGCAATGACAACGTTCGTGATCTACCCGCTCTTCTACACCCCGCTGATCCACGCCCACCCGGTCATGGCCGCCATCCTGACAACCCGGAACGTGCTCCTGGTGGTCCTGCTGTGGTGGTCGGTGAAGCGCACCGCGGAGTTGGGCCGGAAGGCTTCAGCCCGGGTGCCGGCCGGAGCCTAGCCGGGCCGCGGGCTGTTTACGGCTTTCGGACCGTCAGCGGTTTTCGGACGGGTCGGCGGTGGTGCCTGCGGCAGCCCGCCGCGCTGCCCTGCGCTCCACCACCCAACGCCAGGCCTGCCGGGCAAGGTCCAGCGGCCTGCCCTCGATGAGCAGCTTGCGGGTGTGGACGTCCAGCACCAGCAGGTAGAACGTGAACGCCAGTGCCGTGAAGAACGCCAGGGACGAGGCGTCGATGGGCAGTTCCACGAAGGACCAGACCGACAGCTGGTCCTGGGCCCCGAACACCACAAAGAACGTCACGGCCACGTAAAGTGAGCGGATCTGCCAGTCGTCCCGGATCCCGGTAACAGCCAGGAACGGCAGGAACCACAGGATGTACCAGGGCTGGATGATGGGTGAAAGCATCACGACGGCGGTGAACGCCAGGGCCATCCGGCGCACCGCCCGCGAGTAGTCGCCGCGGAACATCAGCAGCAGGACCAGTGTGATCGCTCCCCACTTCATGCCGGTCCGCAGCCAGGTGGCCAGCGTTCCGCCGGGCAGCCCCAGGGCGTTGGCGAGCATTTCCACCTGCTGGCCCAGGAAGCCCGACGGCGAGTAGCCGGTATAGCCGGGGGTGGGGTCCATGATGGCCCAGGTCCAGCCGATGCCCAGGTTGTAGGGGATGCCGCTGAGGGCCAGAACCCCGAAGCTGATGCCCGCGGTGGCGCCCCACATCAGGAACTTGCGCGGCCAGGAGGCGCCGGGGCCGGCCCACATGACTCCGATGAAGGGCAGCAGCAGCACCGTGATGGGCTTGATGCCGATCGAGGCGGTGACCAGGAGGACACCCAGGAGGTAGCGGCGGGTGGCGGCCAGGTAGACACCTGCGACGGCGAGCCCCACCATCAGGGCGTCGTTATGGGCGCTGGCGATGAAGCTGATGAGGAACAGCGGGTTGGCCACGGAGATCCAGAGCGCCCGCGCTCCGTTGATCCCGTGCAGTTCGGCGAGCTTGGGCACGTAGATGACGCAGAGCAGCACGCCGACGCCGGCCAGGAGCCGGAACAGCAGGACGGACGCGTCCGGCTGGGCTCCGGTCAGTCCCACCACCGCGCGTGCCAGCCAGAGGAAATACGGCCCGTAGGGGGTGCGGTTTTCCGCCCACGCGGGATCGGCGCCCAGGGAGAACCAGTTGTTGAGGGTGGAAATGCCCACCTCATAGGGGTTCTGGCCCTCCTGGACCAGGCGGCCCTGGCCGGTGTAGGCGTAGACGTCGCGGGAGAAGACCGGGACGCAGAACAGCAGCGGCAGGGACCAGGCGGATATGGCCACCACCACGGACCGCAGTGACGATTTTCCCCAGTCCCCCAGCCGCTGGCCCAGCCGTAGCCAGGAGCGCATCAGGAGCATGGCGCCGGCCGTGAGCAGCACGGTGGACACGGCCACGCCCCAGCCTTCGGTACGGAGTGCAATCACCACGGGCTGGCGGATCATCGGCGAACCATTGGCGATCCAGCCCGTCCCGATGGAGCCGACGAACATCATGAGGGCGCCGATGAAACCTTCGATGGTTGCCAGGTAGGCATGGCCCTTGGCGGGCACGGAAATCCCGGCCGGTGTGCCCGGCCGGCTCTCCGACATCCTGAGGTGTGACCCGCCTGCCGTCATGATTGTGGTCCCCTACCTTGTTACGGCACTGCTTGCCCCAGCTTCAAAAAGGCCGCCCTGCAACCCGGCCATTTTATCAGCCGTGCTTACTGCCGCCCCGGGCCGGGGCCGGCCGGAACGCCACAGTTTGGCAACGGCACGGAACACATCCAGCTTCCGGCACCCACGCGCCGCGCCATGCCCCCGCTGCCACCCCCGGCGCGGCCGGACGGTTTGACGGTAAGGTTGCCTACAGCCGAAAGTCACCGGCACATTCCCTTTCCACCCATTGTCTTCCATGGCCGGGCTGGACCCGTGCGCATCGTGGCGCGCAGAAACGTCGCACACCCCGCTCTCCTCGGAGAGCCATGTCCCCTGGAGCCGCTTCTTGGCCGTCGCCCACCGCACCCGCCCTCTTCGGACCCCGATCACCGTCCTCACCGCGCTGCGCTCTCCGCGGCAGCTGTCCCGCGAGGTCCTGGCCGGCATGGTCACCACCCTCGCCCTGGTCCCGGAAGTCATTTCGTTCTCGATCGTGGCCGGGGTGGATCCCATGGTGAGCCTTGTGGCCTCCATCGTGCTGGCCCTGGCGATGTCGGTCCTTGGTGGCCGGCCCGGCGTTGTCACTGCCGCAGCCGGTTCCGTCGCCCTGGTGATCGCCCCACTGGTCCACGAGCACGGCGTCCAGTACGTCCTGCCCGCCGTGCTCCTCGCCGGCGTGATCCAGGTGGTGTTTGGCCTCGCTGGATTAGCGAGACTGATGCGCTTCATCCCCCGGTCGGTGATGATCGGATTCGTCAATGCCCTGGGCGTGCTGATCTTCATGGCGCAGGTGCCCCATGTCCTCAATGTCCCCTGGCCCGCCTATGTCTTGTTCGCCCTGACCTTCGCGATCATCTTCATCCTTCCCCGGTTTACCAAGGTGGTGCCGTCGCCGCTGGTGGCCATCGTCGTCGTCACGGCGATCGTCATCATCGCCGGCCTCGCCGTGCCGGACGTCCTGGACGAAGGTCCCCTCACCGGCAAGCTGCCCGGACTCACCCCGTTCCTTGTCCCGGTGAACCTGGAGACCTTCCAGCTGGTGCTGCCCACCGCGCTGAGCGTCGCGTTCGTGGGCCTCATGGAAAGCCTCCTGACGGCGAAACTCGTGGACGACATCACGGACACCCCCTCGCACAAGGGGCGTGAGTCCTGGGGCCTGGGGGTCTCGAACATCCTGGCCGGTTTCTACGGCGGCATTGCCGGTTGCGCCATGATCGGCCAGACGGTCCTCAACGTGAAGACCGGCCAAGCCCGCACCCGCATCTCCACGGTCGTGGCCGGGCTGTTCCTGCTGGCCCTGGTGACCGGCCTCAGCTCGGTCATGGGGCAGATCCCCATGGTGGCACTGGCCGCGGTCATGATGGTGGTGGCTGTCACCACGGTGGACTGGCACAGCGTCAAACCGTCCACCCTGAAGCGGATGCCCATCCCGGAGACCCTGGTCATGGTGGTCACGGTGGCCGTCGTGGTCCTGACGGGGAACCTCGCCTACGGCGTCCTGGTGGGCGTTGTCCTGGCGATGGTGCTGTTCGCCCGCCGGGTGGCCCACGTCATCACTGTGGAGCGGACCCCGGCCGGGGACGGCCGGAGCGTCCGCTACGACGTGGTGGGGCCGCTGTTCTTCGGCAGCAGCAACGACCTCGTTGAGCAGTTCGCCTATGCCGACGATCCCGCCCGGGTGACCATCGACCTCAGCCGTGCCCAGATCTGGGACGCCTCGACGGTGGCCGCCCTCGACTCCATCGAAACGAAGTACGCCGACCACGGGGCCGCCGTGACCATCCAAGGCCTTGATGAACGCAGCACCGGCTTCCACCGCCGGCTCACCGGGCATTTGGGGGCCTGAGCGGCCGCTTCCCAGCCCGGACCAGGCCTGGACGCGGCCGCTTCCCGGCCCGGACGCGAAAACAGGCGGAGCCACACGGCCCCGCCTGTTGTGCTTTAGGAGAAGCGGCCGGGCCGGAAGGTGGCCAGCATGGGGTGCTTCCGGCCGGTCAGGATCTCGCCGGCGAGAAGTTCTCCGGCAATGAGTCCCAGGGTGGCGCCGGAGTGCGTGAAGGCAACGTAGCACCCTGGCACCTGGCCCAGTTCGCCCAGCACCGGTTCGCCGTCACCGGGAATCGGCTTGTAGCCCATCTTCCAGGAGGCGGGCTTGAGTTCCGGGTTGCCGGCCACCAGTTTGGACGCCTCATCCGCGAGTTCCTGCACCACCTCGTCCGGGATGCTGAAGGAGCCGTCCGCATGTTCGGTGATGTGTTCTTCGTACCAGTCGTGGTCCAGGGCGAACGTGCCGCCCGGGTTGGGCCGCACGGCTGCGCGCGGGGTGTTCATCACCGCGGCCACGTCGTGCTGCACCTGCTTGGTCACCACCAGCATGGAGACGGGTGAGCCGTTGGGGATGTGCACCCCCAGGGGTTCGACGACGGCGGGCGTCGCCGCGCCGCACGCCACCAGGACGGCTTCGGCCGGGTACGTCCCGCCCGAGGCAGTCTCCACACCGGAGGTGCGGCCGTCCTCCACCATGACGGAGGCCTTGCCGGCGTTCAGGACCAGTTCGCCGCCCCTGGCGTGGAATTCCTCCATGAGGAAGTCGATCAGGTCCGGCAGGCTGACCCAGCCTTCGCCCGGATTGAAGATGGCGTTCTCCGGCACGGCGTCCGCATCGATTCCCGGGGTAACGGACGCAATTTCGCGCGGGGCAATCAACTTGGAGTCATAGCCGATGGACTTTTCGTAGGCGTGCCGGGCCTCGGTGGCCTCGCGCTGCCCCGCGGCGTTCCACATCAGGCCGCCGCCGAACTGGAGCCAGTCCCGGCCGGGGTCCGAGGCGAAAAGGGTGCGGTAGCGGTCCACGCCGGCCACGCGGAGCTGGTGGTACGGGGTGGACCGTTCGCCGGCGGAGTTGAGCCAGGACAGCGAGCGGCCGCTGGCTTCGCTGGCGAGGCCGCGCTCGGTCAGCAGGATGACCGAGGCTCCTTCGCGGAGCAGGTGGACTGCGGTGGAGACGCCGAGGATCCCGCCGCCGATGACGGCGACGCGCTTGGTGGCTGATGCAGAGGACATGAGGGTCACTTTCTATGGAATACGTGGGTGGGATGGACGCGGACGGCGCGTCACTGGAAAAGAATCAGAGGGGGCGTCAGGCCAGGGCGTGGATGCCTTCGATGACCTTCAGCACCTCAAGGGGTTCGGCAGGATCGACGGGGAGCGCACCGTTCCCGCGCAGGGCGGCGGCCAGCTGGACGTAGAACTCCGGGTACGCGCCGCGTTCGGCAGGTACCGGAGTGGTTGCCCCGTCCACCCCCAGGAGCCCCCAACGCTCCTGGGGGTCCACGCCAAAGGCAGGGTCCGACGGCGGCATCCCGGCAGCGAGCGCGGGTTCCTGTCCGTCCAGGCCCCACTTGGTGTAGCCGGCCCGGTTGCCCAGGACGTGGAAGCGGGGCCCGGCCTGGGCGGCCATGCCGTTCATCCAGAGCCGCGTGCGGACGCCGGAGGCGTGCAGCAACGACACGAAGGCTTCGGTGTCGGCCGCATCCGGATGCGGCCCGCGGTTGGCCGTCTCCCCGTAGCTGGTGTCCACCGGGCCGAACAGCTGGATGGCCTGGTCGATCAGGTGTGCGCCGAGGTCGTGCAGGATGCCGCCGCCCTCAGCCAGGGACACCGTGTCCCGCCAGTTGCCGAAGCCTTCGGGCCGCCACCATTCAAACCGCGACTCGAAACTGGTCACCTCGCCAACGCCTCCGGACGCCAGCACCTTCTGCAGGGTGAGGAAGTCGGCATCCCACCGGCGGTTCTGGAACACCGTCAGCTGCACCCCGCCGTCGGACGCCCTGCTGATCAGCTCCTCGCCCAGGGCGGACGTGGGCACGAAAGGCTTGTCCACCACCAGGTTCAGGCCGTGGGCTATGGCCGTTGCGGCCAGCCCATAGTGCGTGTGCGGCGGAGTGCCCAGGATGACCAGGTCCAGGTCCGCAGCCAGGGCGAACAGCTCCTCCGGAGTGCCGACAACCCGTGCCTGCGGATAGAGGCGTGCCGCCTCCGCCGCACGCTCCGCCTGCGCCGTGACGATCACGTCCAGCGAGAAATCCGGGTTGGCAGCGATCAGCGGCGCGTGGAACACCTTGCCGGAGATTCCAAAGCCGACGACGGCGGTCCGGATGGGTGCTGCTGCAACCGCACCCATCACAGCACCTCCGAGAGGAAGCGCTGCAGGCGTTCGCTGCGGGGGTTGTCGAAGAGCTGGGCAGGGGTTCCGGCTTCCACTACCTCGCCTTCGTCCATGAAGACCACCTGGTCGGCAACTTTGCGGGCGAAGCCCATCTCGTGCGTGACCACGAGCATGGTCATGCCGCGGCGGCCCAGTCCGGCCATGAGGTTCAGGACGCCTTTGACCAGCTCGGGGTCCAGGGCGCTGGTGGCCTCGTCGAAGAGCATCACTTCGGGTTCCATGGCCAGGGCACGTGCGATGGCGACACGCTGCTGCTGGCCGCCGGAGAGGTCGCGGGGGCGGTGGTCTGCGCGTTCGGCCAGTCCAACCTCGGCGAGCCGCTGGCGGGCGCGTTCCATGGCCTGGGCCTTGGGCATGCCCTTGACGCTCCAGAGGGCAAGGGCCACGTTTTCCTCGGCGGTGTGGTCCGGGAAGAGGTTGAAGTGCTGGAACACCATGCCGATGCGGGTGCGCAGGGTGTCCGGGTTGGCGCCCAGGGTGCTCTCACCGGCGAGCAGCACGTTCCCGCTCTTGGGTTCGTGAAGCCGGTTGACGCCGCGCAGCAGCGTCGACTTGCCGGATCCGGAGGGGCCGATGATGCACGTGGTGGTACCCGGGGCCACGGTGAGGCTGACGTTGCGCAGAACCTCGATATCGCCGTAGGCCATGGTGAGGTTGTGCAGTTCCAGGCTTGAACCGTGGAACGACTGGGTCTCAGGGGTGGCAGTGTTCAGGGTGGTGGGGGTTGGGGTGTTCATGTGTTGCTCCCGGCTGTGAGCGGCGAGGCCGCGTCGAGTTCCTTGACTTCCTTCAGGCCGCTGGTGGGCGGCGCGGCGCGGCGGCGGCCGGTTCGGAACTTGTTGTCGAAGTAATTCACCAGGTGCGTCAGCGGGACGGTGATCACCAGGTAGAGGAGGCCGGCGGCCACCAGGGGTGAAAGGTTGCCGGACAGCACCGCGGCGTCCTGGCCCACGCGGAAGAGTTCGCGTTCGGTGACCAGCAGGCCCAGGAAGTAGACCAGGGAGGAGTCCTTGACGATGGCGATGAACTGGTTCACCAGGGCCGGGAGGACCCGGCGGACGCCCTGGGGCACCACCACCAGGGCCATGGACTTGGCGTAGCTCATGCCCAGGGCACGGCAGGCCTCGCCTTGGCCCTTGTCCACGCTGAGGATTCCGGCGCGGAAGATCTCGCCGATATAGGCGCTGGCGATCAGGCTCAGCGCGATGATGCCCAGCGGGTAGGGCGAGGGGCCGAAGATCGATTGACTGAGCCGGGCGAAACCCTGGCCGATCAGCAGGATGGTGAGGATGGCGGGCAGGCCCCGGAACAGGTCGGTGTAGATCCTGGCGGGAACCCGCAGCCACTTGGATGGTGAGATGCCCATGACGGCCACCACCATGCCCAGCACCGTGCCAAGGACGGTGGCGGCAATGGAGATGATCAGCGTGTTCAGCAGGCCGACCGCCAGGAGTTGGGGCAGGACCTCGGCCATAGCGCCGAAGTCGAAGAAGGTACGGATGATGGTGTTGAGCCAGTCCATGGTTGCTCTCAGAGGTAGATGATGGGGGGTGCCGGGCGGGCCGCGTACGGCGGCCCGCCCGGTCAGGTGGCCAAAGGGCTTGCTGGCCAGGCGCTTACGTGCCGGCGCCTGGTTGCCCGGTGCCTATGTGGCCCTGGCGCCTATTTGGCCGGTGTGGGCGACGCGGTCTGTTCAGCCTTGGGCAGGTACTGCTCGGGCATCGGCGAGCCCGGGAACCACTTCTGGTAGAGCTTCTTCCAGGTGCCGTCCTCCATGGCTGCGGCCAGGCCCTTGTTCAGGGCTTCCTTGAAGGCCGTCTTGCCCTTGGCTACCGCGAACCCTGCCGGAGCATCGAAGGAGGGGATGTCCGCGGCGCTGACCAGCCCGTGCTGCTCCTCATAGGCCTTGGCGGCCTCGTAATCCAGGAAGTGCGCGTCAACGGTTCCGCTGTTCACCGCTGCGATGGCGGTGTTGTTGTCAGGGAAGCGGACCAGGCTGGCCGAGGTGAAGTTCTTGACCGCATAGGCTTCCTGCAGCGTTCCCTGGACCACGCCCAGACGTTTGCCTGCCAGCCCGTCCGCGCCGGTGATGCCGGAGGTTTTGGTGGTGATGACGGTAAGGTAGCCGGCCAGGTAACCGTCGGAGAAGTCCACGGTTTCCTTCCGCTTGTCCGTGATGCCGATCGCTGCAACACCGGCGTCGAACTGCCCGTTGGCAACCGCGGCAAGGAGGCCCGAGAAGTCCTGTCCGGTGAAGACCACATTGTCCACACCGGCCCGGTGGGCCACGTCCTTGAAGAGTTCCACGTCGAAGCCGGTGAAGTTTCCGGAGGCGTCGGTGAACGTGTAGGGCTTGGAGTCGCCCAGGCTTGCCACCCGGATGGTGCCGGGCTGGATCAGTCCGTAGGGGTTGTTTTCAGTGGTGGAGGCAGCGGAGGTGGAGCTGCAGCCGGAGAGCGCCAGGACGGCAGCCATGGCTGCCGCGGCAATGCCGGCCGGGCGGAGAGTCTTTTTCTTCACAGCGTTGTCCAATCGTTGGGAGGGAGGCGGTGCTGTCAGGGCCGCCGAAGAAAGTCGCCGATGCTCTTGTTGAGTCCGGTCTCACACCCTAGGATTGAGACCGGACTCACATCGATGGATAGAAATGTAGCGGAAGTCACAGGGCCCGTCAACAGGTCCCCGAAAGGTGAAGATGAACGGTGATGGAGCACGACGCCGGGACGTAACAGTTGCCGACGTCGCCAAGGCTGCGCAGGTTTCCAAGGCCCAGGCCGCCCGGGCGCTGGGCAATTATGGCGCCGTCAGCGACGACGTCCGCGAGCGCGTCCTCGCTGCCGCGGAGGCACTCTCCTACCGGCCCAACGAGCTGGCCCGCAGCATGAATACGGGGAAATCCCACACCATTGGGGTGGTGGTGGGTGACATCGAAAACCCGCATTTCGGCCTTGCCACGCGCGGCATCACGGACACGGCCAAGAAAGCCGGCTACAACGTCATCCTGGTCAACACCGATGAGGACCGGGCGGCGGAAGTGGACGCGGTGCGGGTCCTGCTGGACAAGCGGGTGGACGGACTTATCGTCGCCCCCGCATCATCCGTGGACACTCAACACCTCCAGCAGGTGCACCGCTCCGGGCGCCCGCTGGTCTTCATCGACCGCACCGCAGGGGACCTCCAGGTGGACACCATGGCCGTGGACATGGCCCGGATTTCCCGGGAGGCCACGCAGTATCTGCTCGAGGCCGGGCACCGGCGCATCGCCTTCATCTCCACGCTGCGGACCGACGCCCCCTACAGCACGGGCATCACCCTGGAGTCCTCCCAGATTGCGGACCGCATCGAGGGGATGCGGCAGGCTTTCCTGGAGGCGGGGCTTCCCTTTCCGGAGGACCTGGTGAGGTTGAATGCCGGCGACGCCGATTCGATCCGAAGCATCACGCGCGAGGTCCTCCGCGGGCCGGACCAGGCCACTGCCGTTGTGGCTTCGGACGGCCTGATTGCCCTCAGCGTAGTGGAAGCGATCCAGGAATTGGGCCTGTCCATCCCGGCCGACGTTTCATTCCTGATGTACGACGACTTCGCATGGACCCGGCTCACCACGCCGCCCCTTACGGTCATTGCCCAGCCGGTCTACAACATGGGCGTTGCAGCAGCCAAGGCGCTGATCCGGCAGATGGAGGGACTGCCCCCTGCCGCTCCCGCCCAGTTCACGGCCACCCTGGTGCGCAGGGGTTCCGTGGGGCCGCGCCGGACCGAGGCAGCGGACATGCCCGGGCTGGAGGCCGTGAAGGCCTAGCAAACAATCCGCAACGGCGGCTGCCTACCGGTCCATTCCGGACGGGCGGCAGCCGCCGTTTTTTCGTTGGCGTCCGGCTCTTGCGGTTGCAGGCACAAAATTTACAAAGGACCGGGCACCTGCGGCCTGATGTCAGCCGCGGCGGGCGGGCTTGTCGAAGCGCCACCCCTCTGACCGCAGTTCGGGAATGATCTGATCGACGGCCTCAACGGTTTGGCTTCGATCCCCACCGCCGTCATGCAGGAGGATGACGGCACCCGGAGTGATGCCCTCCTCAAGACGGCGCACCAGCTCGGATGTTCCCGGCGGCTCCCAGTCACCAATGGCAAGGCGCCAACCAAGAGGCTGCATTCCCATGTCGGCGGCCACCTGCGGCGTCTGCCCCCAGCTGCCGTAAGGTGCCCGGAAGTATTTGATGTCTGCGCCGGGGACAGCGTCGCGAATGACGGCGCTGGTCTCTTCCAGATCCGCCCTGATCGCCTCGGCACTCCACGTAGACATGTTGTCGTGATGCATGGTGTGGTTGCAGAGCGCATGCCCGGAGTCAGCTATCTGGCGGACGATTTCGGGGTGCTGTTTCACGTGGTCGCCCCAGAGGCAAAAGGTCGCCTTGACATGGTGCTTTTCGAGCACAGCGAGCAGCTTGGGGGTGTTGACGGGGTCGGGGCCGTCGTCGAACGTCAGGCTGAGGTATTTGCCCTCGTGCCGGGTCGAATCGACGATGGCCGGCGTGGCTTGGTCCGCAAGGGCGGGAGCTGCGCCGGCCAGGCCTGCGGGAACAGTGGCGGCCGCGGCCAAGGCGAGGGCAGCCAGGGGCAGGACTGCCTTGGGCAAAACGTAGGGGCGTGGGCGTGGCATCTTCATCGCTACCTCTTAGGAGTCACCAAATAAATTTCCGGAAGTTTCCGGAGTGCGCTCAGCGTAGGTATCGGACCGCTGTTCCGTCAAGGGTACGAAGCGGCAAAGGCAATCAGTTCGGGCGTGGTGGCGACGTGCTCTCCCGGAGCACCAGCCTGGTGGCCAATTCCACCCGCGGACTCTCCACGACTTCGCCCTGCACCATGCGAAGCACCGTGCGCGCCGCCAGCTTGCCCATTTCGGCGAGCGGCTGCCGCACTGTGGTGAGCGGAGGCGATGCCCAACGCGCTTCGGGAAGATCATCGAAGCCCAAAACACTGACGTCCTCGGGAACCCTTAGGCCTTTCTTGCGTACTGCCTCGTACACGCCGAGGGCCATTTGGTCACTGGCGGCGAACACCGCTGTCGGCGGGCTGGCGAGCTCCAGCAGCGTCCGTCCGGCACGGAACCCGGACTCATAATCAAAGTCACCCTCAACCACCAATGCGGGATCAAAGGCTATACCGGCAGCATCAAGGCCTGCCCGGTAGCCATCCAAGCGGGCCCGGCTGCACCACAGGCCCGGGACCCCTGCAACAAACCCGATTCGCTGGTGGCCCAGGCCGGTCAGGTGTTCAGTGGCACCCACGGCCCCGGTCCAGTTTGTGGCGCCGATGGTGGGCACGTCCAGGTCGGGCACGCCTGCAGGGTCTATTACCACCGCGGGGACATCAAGCCGCTGGAGTTCAGCCCGTAAGGATGAGTCCAGATCCGTCGTAACTAGGATTGCACCGTCGCTCGCCCTGGCGCTGACATTGTCCAGCCACTGCCGGGTTGAAGTGGGGCTTGCGCTGCGATGGATCGCTGAGACCACCGTGGACGCGCCGACCTCGTTGGCCGCCTCCTCCACTCCGCGGATGATCTCAACCGCCCAGGGGCTGTCCAAGTCGTTGAACACGAGGTCGATGAGACCAGAGCGTACAGATGGCCGGCTGCCCCGCCGCTGGTAGCCATGCTCGCGCAGCAGCGCTTCCACCCTTTCCCGGGTACGGGGAGATACATCACTGCGGCCGTTGAGCACCCGGGAGACCGTGGGGACAGACAAACCGGCCTCGGCCGCAATAGCGGAAATTGTGACTGCCGGGCGCTGGGTCTCTTGCACGCATTCCTCCTGGTTTCGCTGCCACTCTAGGTTCCCGCAACCTGGCTCCTGCGCGAAACTTTTATCGAAACCCTTGACGTGCGCTTCCGAAGGTTCCTAGTCTACAACCACTCACTTCCGGAAACTTCCGGAACTATTGGTGCGGCCTACCGCGCCGATTACTCGTACCTCAAAGGAGAGCTCTTGATGAAGGCTGCCAAGACTATCGCCGCCGCCCTTCTCGCGTCGGCGTTTGTCCTCCCCACCGCACTGCCTGCAGTCGCCGCGGAGAACGACAAGCCGCAGGCACCGGGTCTGGCCAAACAGGACACCCTGCGATGGGCGGCGCCTAAGGACATCCGGATCGGCACCGCAGTTGCCGGCGGCGGGCACCATGAGACCATGCCGTACCCCAACCCGTTCACCTTTGACCAGCAGTACCGCAGCGTGCTGGCTTCGGAGTTCAGCTCCGTCTCCCCTGAAAACCAGGCCAAGTGGGAATTCATCCACCCGCAGCGCGACGAATACCGCTTTGCCGAAATGGACGCGATCGTTGAATTCGCCCAGCAGCACGGCCAAGTGGTCCGCGGCCACACGCTGTTTTGGCACAGCCAGAACCCGGCCTGGCTGGAACAGGGCAACTTCAGCAAGGACGAACTCCGTTCCATCCTGAAGGACCACATCACCACAGTTGTTGGACGCTACGCAGGCAAGATCCAGCAGTGGGACGTCGCCAATGAGATCCTGAACGGTGACGGGTCCCTCCGGACTACGGACAACATCTGGATCCGTGAACTCGGTCCGGAAATCATCGCCGACGCCTTCCGATGGGCCCACGAAGCCGATCCGGCCGCCAAGCTTTTCTTCAATGACTACGGCGTGGAAAGCATCAACCCCAAGAGCACCGCGTACGTAGGCCTCATTTCGAAGCTCCTGGCTGCAGGCGTCCCCGTGGACGGTTTCGCCGTACAAGGGCATCTCAGCACGCAGTACGGCTTTCCCGGCGACCTGAAGGCGAACCTCCAGCGCTTCGATGACCTCGGCCTGGAAACTGCAGTGACCGAGATCGATGTCCGCATGAACATCGCTGCAGGGACCAAGCCGACTGAAGCTCAGCTGGCCAAGCAGGCCAGCTACTACCAGCAGGCCCTGGAAGCATGCCTGAGCGTCGAGGACTGCAAGTCCTTCACCATCTGGGGCTTCAATGACAAGTATTCATGGGTCCCGGTCTTCTTCAGCGGCCAGGGCGAGGCGACCGTGATGTGGGAGGACTACACCCGCAAGCCTTCGTACTACGCGCTGCAGTCCACCCTCCTGAAGGCAAACCCGGGCGGAGAGCAGCGCGACGCCCACCACCCCGCCTACCAGCAGTAGCTATTTCCCGAACAGCCAGCGGCGGCCTGGAATAACGTGTTCCAGGCCGCCTCCTGCTGTTCCCGTTACTGACGGTCAGCAGCGCCCGCCGTGAGCGCAGAGGATTGGGGACGTTGCCCTGTCACTCACCGGACGCGCTTGGCGTTGCCTGCGCCATGTTGAAGTAGGACCGGGCATCCGTGGGCCGGATATCGGCCACCACGTCGCTGAAGATCCGCATGGGATGCGGCGTGAAAGGGTGCTCGGCGATCGCGTCAAAGTCGAGCTCGATGCCCAGCCCGACTCCTTCGGGGATCATGATGTCGCCCTCCTCGGTCAATTCAAGGCGCTCGTTCGAAATCTCACTGCGCCACGGCACATCCGTGGCCATGATTTCCAGGTACCGGAAATTCGGCAGCGCCGCCCCAAGCTGCAGAGTCGCCGCCGTACTGAGTGGCCCGCTCGGGTTGTGCGGTGCGAACGGGACGTAATGGGCCGCAGCAAGCGTGGAGATGAACGAGAGTTCCAGCAGGCCGCCGGCATGGGTTACGTCCGGCTGGATATAGTCCACTGCCTTACGGGCGAGGGCTGGAACGAAGGTATTCCGTCCCATCCAGCGTTCGCCGGCCGCAATAGCAACCGGGGACTTGCTGCGCACCTCGATGAGTGCATCGATTCCGTCCGGCGGGCAGGGCTCCTCAAAGAACACCGGCTGGAACTGCTCGATTTCCCGGGCAACCCGGATGGCTGTGGGGACATCGAACCTGCCGTGTCCTTCTATGAAGAGCTCAACGTCATCGCCCACCGCCTCCCGCACCGCGGAAACGGGCTCAAGCATGCGCCGCAGGTCCCGCGGTTCAAGAATGAGGTCCGCAGCCTCGAACGGGTCCCACTTCAGTCCGCGGAAACCTTGGGCAACCGTTTGTACGGCTGCCTCGGCAAATTCTTCAGGCGTCCGGGCTCCGGAGAACCAGCCGTTGGCGTAGGCCCGAACCCTGTCACGGACCTGTCCACCCAGCATCCGGTGGACCGGGACTCCAAGGGCGCGGGCCGAAACATCCCACATGGCCATTTCAAGGGCGCTGAGTGCCGTCATGGACACCGGACCGCCACGCCAATAGGCGTCCCGGTTCACCTCATAGATGGTCTGCGTGATCCTGGTGGGGTCCTTGCCCCTGACAGCATCGGCCAGGACGGCCACCGCTCCACGGACTGCGTGCTCCTGCCCTTCGAGGGTGGCCTCGGCCACACCGGTGAGGCCTTCATCGGTCATCATCCGGACGAAGATGAGGTTGGTCCGGTAGAAGTCCACCACCACGGTATCGAGGTTGGTTATTTTCACGTGACGTCTTTCAGGCAGCCGGAGGAGCGGTGGATTCACGGACGATGACCTGCGTGGCCAGCTCAACCCGGTGCGAATCCAGGACCTCGCCGCGCACCTGGCGCAGCAGCGACCCGAGGGCCGCCCGGCCCATCTCCTCAAGCGGCTGGGCCACAGAGCTCAACGATGGCACGGATTGCTCGCCCTGGTTGGTGCCGTCGAAACCGATGAGGCTGATGTCTTCCGGAACCCTGATCCCATGGTGCCGCGCTTCGCTCAGGACACCCAGGGCAATCGCGTCGCTGCCGGCAAAGATGGCCGTGGGAAGGGAGTCGAGCTTCAGCAGCTCCCTAAACCCGCTGACCCCGCTCTCGGTCCGGAACCGGCCGCCGGACACAATGTAGCTGGGGTCCACCTTGATGCCCTGTGCCATGAGGGCGGCCATGTAGCCGTGCAGCCGCGCCTGGTTGCATTCGGCGCCCTCTATGCCGCCGATGTAAGCGATACGGCGGTGTCCCAGTCCCAACAGGTGTTCGGTGGCCGCTTTTCCGCCGGCCCAGTTGGTGGCGCCAACGCTGACAACATCCGCTGAGGGCGGATTCAGTGGGTCAATGACGACGACGGGAATCTGGCGGCGCCTGAACGCATGTAGTTGCGCCTCACTGAAGGCCGAGGTCACCACGATCATCCCAGCCCGGCCCTCTTCCAGCATCCGCTGCGCCCGGCGCTCCGGAGTGTGGCGGCCAGGGGTGGATTGACCGGTCACGCTGACCAGGATTTCGACGTCGGCGCTGGCCGCGGACTGCAGGATGCCGTTCAGGACCTGGATGGTATAGGCGGAGTCGAGCACGTCGATCACCACTTCAATCACGGTCCCGCTTTCCGCAGCGGCCCGTCGCTGCAGTGGGGACTGATACCCCGCCTGTTCCAGTACGGCAAGAATCCTGGCCCTCGTTTCGGGGGCAACGTCGTCACGGCCGTTCACCACTTTGGACACCGTGGGCGCCGAAACCCCTGCCTGCTTGGCCACGGTAGCGAGCGTGGGCTTGGTCCGCTCCGACAATCTGGTCGTCATGGGTTCGCAATCTTTCGAAGGTGGGGAAACGTTTTCATTGTGCAGAACGGCGACTTCTGGGGTCAAGGCCCATTCAGAACTCGGGCCGTGATGGAAAAATATCCTCCACGATCCCTTGACCGCGCGGCTTTTTCCCGCTTTAGTTTACAACGTGACTTATATCACCGGGTCGAAATATTTCGAACAACTGTCGAAGATGACGCCCGGAACCCGACTGCAAAATCACAATGGAGAAGCAATGAAGCAACCCCAGTCCTCCCGGCGCTCTTTCCTCGCCCTCGCTGCCCTTACTCCCTTTGCCGTTGCCGCAACCAGTGCCTGCGGGACGTCCGGCCCGGGCGCTTCCAGCGGCGGCGGGGGCGCCAGCATGTGGTATCTGTCCGGCGAGCCGAACCAGACCACGATGCAGAAGGCCGCGGACGCGTTCAGCTCGGCGAACCCGAACGACAAAATAACTGTCACCTATTTCCAGAACGACGCATACAAGACCAAGATCAAGACTGCGATCGGCGCGGGCCAGGCGCCCACCATCATCTACGGTTGGGGCGGCGGTGGCCTGAAGACCTACGCCGAGGCCAACCAGGTAGAGGACCTGACCAGCTGGTTTGACCAGAACCCGGACCTGAAGAAGAAGTTCTTCCCGTCCGTCTTCGGTGCAGCCACTGTCAACGGCAAGATCTATGCCCTGCCCAACCAGTACGTCGCCCCGATCGTCCTTTTCTACAACAAGGAACTCTTCGCAAAGGCAGGCGTCCAGCCGCCCAAGACCTGGGACGACATTATGTCTTTGGTCAAGACCTTCAACGGCATGGGAGTGGCCCCCTTCTCCCTGGGCGGGCAGTCGCGCTGGACCTCCATGATGTGGCTCGAATACCTGCTCGACCGGATCGGCGGCCCCGACGTTTTCAAGGCCATCTTCGAAGGAAAGCCGAATGCCTGGATGGACCCTGCCGTGATCGAGACCGGCACCAAAATCCAGGAACTCGTCTCCGCGGATGGCTTCATCAAGGGTTTCTCCTCCATCACCGCGGACTCCAACGCAGACCAGGCACTTCTGTTCACGGGCAAGGCCGCCATGATGCTGCACGGCTCCTGGACCTACGGTGGCATGAAGAAGAACGGCCAGAATTTCGTCCAGGACGGAAAGCTGGGTTTCGTCAACTTCCCCACTGTCGCAGGCGGCAAGGGCGATCCCAAGAACGGCGTTGGCAACCCTGCCTCGTACATGTCGATTTCCTCCAAGGCCACTGACAAGGAAAAGGAGTCCGCCAAGAAGTTCTTCAAGGACGGGATCCTGACCGACACCGTCATTGATGCCTACATCAATTCCGGCTCGGTTCCCATTGTCAACGGCATCGAGGACAAGCTGAACGGCTCCCCGGACAAGGACTTCCTCAACTTCGTCTACGGCATGGCCAAGAACGCGCCGAGCTTCCAGCAGTCCTGGGACCAGGCGCTGAGCCCCACCGCAGCCGAGGCCCTGCTGAACAACATCGACCAGTTGTTCCTGAAGTCGATCACCCCGCAGCAGTTCGCCGAGAACATGAACGCCACCCTGGGCAAATGAGTAACGCTATCTCCACCGCCCCGGGAGCCGCCGTCGGCATAAAGGATGCCAGGGAAACCGAAAAGCGCAAGGCCGCCCTGGCATGGCTGACACTGCCGGCACTGTTCTTCTTCCTGGTGTTCGCCGTCATCCCGCTGGCCGGCGTGCTCATCCTCAGCTTCACCAGCTGGGACGGCATCGGTGCCATCGGGGCGGCGGGCATGGACAACTGGTTCTCCGTGTTTGCGGATCCGGGACTGTACAACGCGCTGGGCCTGACGTTCCTGATCATGATCGTCTCCTGGCTGGTCCAGACCCCCATCAGCCTCCTGCTGGGGGTGTTCACAGCCGGAAGCCAGCGCTACCGGGCCGCCCTGGCTGTGCTGTACTTCCTGCCCCTGCTGCTCTCATCCGCTGCTGTCGCCATCGCCTTCAAGGCCCTGCTGGATCCCAACTTCGGCCTGGCAACCGGACTGGGGTTGCCGTTCCTGGCGCAGGACTGGCTGGGAGTGCCGCACCTGGCGCTCGGCCTGGTCATCTTCGTCATCGCCTGGCAATTCGTCCCGTTCCACACCCTCATCTACCAGGGCGGCGTGCGGCAGATTCCGAAGTCGCTCTACGAGGCGGCCCAGATCGACGGGGCCGGGACCATCAAGCAGTTCTTCCACATCACCCTGCCCCAGTTGAAGTACACCATCATCACCTCGTCCACGCTGATGGTGGTGGGGTCGCTGACCTACTTCGACCTGATCTTCGTCCTCACCGGCGGCGGCCCCGGAAACTCCACCCGGATCCTGGCGCTGGACATGTACCTGCGGGGCTTCCGGGCCAACCTCATGGGCCCGGCCAGCGTCATCGCCGTCATTCTCGTCATCATCGGCCTCGGTCTTGCCTTGTTCCTCCAGCGTCTTGGCGGCAAGGACAAGCAGGGCAGCCAATTGGAAGGTTTGTAGGGTGAGCACCGTATTGAAAAGCAATACGCAGGAGGCCCGGAGTGGAACCATGGGCGGCTCCATGGTTCCCAAGCGGGGCCTCGGCCAACGGCTGAGCCGGCTCAACATCCCGGGAGGACTGGGCGGCTGGATCTGGCTGGCCATCATCATCCTGCCGGTCTACTACGTGGTAATCACCAGCCTTAAGACGCAGGCGGGGTACTTCGGCCAGAATCCCCTGGCCCTCCCGACCTCTCCGACGCTGGAGAATTACCAGCTGGTCCTTGAGGCCGACTTCGCCACGTACTTCATGAACAGCGCCATCGTCACGCTCGGTTCCGTGATACCCACCGTGCTGATTTCATTCATGGCCTCGTTCGCGATCGTCCGCGGCAGCGGGCGGTTCCTGAAGCTGGTCAACGGCATGTTCCTCATGGGGCTTGCCATCCCGCTGCAGGCCACGATCATCCCGATCTACCTGATGATCATCCGGCTCAACCTGTACGACAGCCTGCTGGCTCTGATGCTGCCGTCCATCGCCTTTGCCATCCCGCTGACCGTGCTGATCCTGTCCAACTTCATCCGCGACGTCCCGAACGAACTGTTCGAGTCAATGCGGCTGGACGGCTGCAGCGAATGGCAGACCATGTGGCGGCTCGCCCTGCCCCTCACCCGCCCTGCCATCGTGACCGTGGCCATCTACAACGGCCTGCATGTCTGGAACGGGTTCCTGCTGCCGCTGGTCCTCACCCAAAGCCCGGGCCTGCGGGTCCTGCCCCTGGGCCTGTGGAGCTTCCAGGGCGAGTACAGCGTCAATATCCCGGCCGTCCTCGCCTCGGTGGTGCTCAGCACGCTGCCCATCCTGGTGCTTTACGTCATCGGCCGCCGCCAGCTGCTGGCAGGCCTGACCGCCGGCTTCAGCAAGTAACGCCCGGGCGCTTACAGAAAGGACTTTCAACATGACCGCTGCCAAGCCCCTGCGGGTCGGCATGGTGGGCTACGCCTTCATGGGTGCAGCCCACTCCCACGCCTGGCGCACCGCACCGCGGTTCTTCGACCTGCCGCTGCAGCCACAGCTCACCGCGGTGGCCGGCAGGAATGCCGACGGCGTCCGTGCCGCGGCAGACAAGCTCGGCTGGGACTCGGTTGAGACCGACTGGCGGCGCCTGATCGAGCGTGACGACATCGACCTCATCGACATCTGCACCCCCGGCAACACACACGCCGAGATTGCCATCGCCGCCCTTGAAGCGGGCAAGCATGTGTTGTGCGAAAAGCCGCTGGCCAACTCCGTGGAGGAGGCCGAACGGATGACGCTCGCTGCGGAAACCGCCGCAAAGAACGGCGTCTTCTCCATGTGCGGCTTCAGCTACCGCCGCACCCCTGCACTGGCCCTGGCCAAGCGGTTCGTGGAACAGGGCAGGCTCGGCGAGATCCGCCACATCCGCGCCCAGTACCTGCAGGACTGGCTCTCCGATGCCAATGCCCCCATGACCTGGCGGCTGGACAAGAGCAAGTCCGGCTCCGGCTCCCTGGGTGACATCGGAGCCCACAGCATCGACGCCGCGCAGTGGGTCACCGGCCTGAATATCAGCGGGGTGTCGGCAATGCTGGAAACCTTCGTCCGGGAACGCCCGCTGGCCGGCGACCTGGTGGGCCTTGGCGGCCACGGCGACCTCAGCAGCGACGCTCCGCGCGGGGCGGTCACCGTTGATGACGCCGCCATCTTCAGCGCAAAGTTCGACGGCGGTGCCTCCGCGGGTGCCATCGGCGTCTTTGAGGCGACGCGCTACGCCCTGGGCAGGAAGAACGCCATGCGGCTGGAGGTCAACGGCACAAAGGGCTCCTTGGCCTTTGACTTCGAGGACATGAACGTCCTGTCCTTCTATGACGCTGCCGAATCTCCCGACGCCGGCTTCCGCCGGATCTTCGTCACGGAACCCGAGCACCCCTATGTGGGGAACTGGTGGCCCACCGGCCACGGCCTGGGGTACGAGCATGGCTTCACCCACCAGGTGGTGGACCTCGTCACGGCCATCGGAGAAGGCCGCCAGCCCGAACCGTCCTTCGCCGACGCCCTGCAGGTACAGCGGGTCCTCGCCGCGGTGGAGTCCAGCGCCGCCAACGCCAGCCAATGGCAAAAAGTCTGAGCGGCACCGAACTTCAAGCAACCAAGGAATACACATGACACGACCAATCACGCTGTTCACCGGGCAGTGGGCCGACCTCCCCTTTGAGGAAGTGGCGCGGCTTGCCGGCGAGTGGGGCTTTGACGGGCTGGAGATCGCCTGTTGGGGCGACCACCTGGACCCGCGCCGGGCTGCGGAGGACGACAACTACCTCCAGGGCCGGCTGGACATCCTCGAGAAGAACAACCTCAAGGTCTTCGCCATCGCCAACCACCTCACCGGCCAGGCCGTCTGCGACGACCCCATCGACGAACGCCACCAGGGCATCCTGTCAGCGGAAGTCTGGGGCAACGGCGAACCTGAAGGAGTACGCCGCCGGGCGGCGGAAGCCATGAAGGACACCGCCCGCGCGGCCGCGCGGCTCGGCGTCAAGACCGTGACAGGGTTCACCGGTTCCTCCATCTGGAAGGCCGTCGCCATGTTCCCGCCAGCCTCCCAGGCAATGATCGACGCCGGCTACCAGGACTTCGCGGACCGGTGGAACCCCATCCTGGACGTCTTCGACGAAGAGGGTGTCCGGTTCGCACTCGAGGTCCACCCCTCCGAAATCGCCTACGACTACTGGACGGCGAAGCGGACGCTTGAGGCCACCGGCCACAGGGAGAACTTCGGCCTGAACTTCGACCCCTCCCACTTCATCTGGCAGGACCTGGATCCGGTGATGTTCCTGCAGGACTTCGCGGACAAGATCTTCCACGTGCACGTCAAGGAATCCGTCCGCCAACTGGATGGCCGCAACGGCCGCCTGGGCTCGCACCTCGCCTGGGCGGATCCACGGAGGGGCTGGGACTTCGTCACGGCAGGACACGGGGACGTGCAGTGGAACCGGATCTTCCGGACCCTGAACGCCATCGGCTACGACGGCCCCACCAGCATCGAATGGGAGGATGCGGGAATGGACCGCCTCATCGGCGCCCCCCAGGCGCTGGCCATGGTCCAGGACCTGGCCCGGATCGCCCCGCCGGCAGCCGCCTTCGACGCCGCCTTCGCCAGCCACTGACCCCTGCTCGTTCCGGCCGGCAGAGCCGGCTGCCAAACAAAGGAAACTTCAATGACCGAACGCAAGAATGCCCTGGTGGTCCGGGGCGGCTGGGACGGCCATCAGCCGTATGAGGCCACCGAGCTCTTCATCCCCTACCTGAAGGACAACGGCTATGACGTCCGGGTGGAAGAAAGCCCCAAGGTCTACGCCGACGCTGCCTACATGGCCGGCGTGGACCTGATCATGCAGTGCATGACCATGTCCACCATTGAAAAGGACGAGTTCGCCGGACTGCGGGCAGCCGTGGAGAACGGCACCGGCCTGGCGGGGTGGCACGGTGGAATCGCCGATTCCTACCGGAACACCTCCGACTACCTGCACCTGATCGGCGGACAGTTCGCATGCCACCCCGGCAAGCACCCGGACGAGTGCGTCGGCGAGCAGTCGGACAACTATGTGCCATACACGGTCAACATGCTGCCCGCAGCCGCCGAACACCCCATCACCCAGGGCATCAAGGACTTCGACCTGGTGACCGAACAGTACTGGGTCCTCTCCGACGACTACATCGACGTCCTGGCCACCACCACCCAGAAGGTCCGCGAATGGGACCCGTGGAACCGTGAAGTGACCTCCCCCGCCATCTGGACCCGGCAGTGGGGCAAGGGCCGGATCTTCGTGACCACCCCCGGCCACCGCGTGGAAATCCTGCAGGACCAGAACGTACGCACCATCATTGAAAGGGGCCTGCTGTGGGCAAGCCGTTGAAAGTCGGAATCATTGGCTGCGGAGCCATCATCGCCCAGTACCTCACCAATTTCCGGCGGCTGGACCAGGTCCAGCTGGTAGCCGTGGCGGACCTGGATCCGGCACGTGCCCAGGCGGTGGCGGATGACTACGAGGGCGTCCGCGCCCTGTCCGTGGATGAACTGCTGGCTGCTAACGACGTGGACTTGGTCCTGAACCTGACCATCCCCGCCGCGCACGCGGACGTGGCGCTGAAGGCGATCGCGGCGGGCAAGAGCGTGTACGGCGAAAAGCCGCTGGCCGCCACAACTGCGGAGGCACGCCAAGTGCTGGACGCAGCACGCCAGGCAGGCGTCGTCGTCGGCTGTGCCCCTGACACCGTGTTGGGCACCGGCATCCAGACGGCCCGCAAAGCCATCGACGATGGCCTCATCGGTGCCCCCATCTCGGCGTCGGCCACCATGGTGACTCCGGGCCACGAGCGCTGGCACCCAAACCCTGACTTTTACTACCAGCCCGGCGGCGGGCCCCTTTTGGACATGGGCCCCTACTATGTCACCGCCCTGGTGACGCTGCTGGGCCCCGTTGTCTCGGTGCTGGGCGCAGCCAGCCATACCCGCAACGAGCGGACTATCGGATCCGGGCCGAGGCAGGGTGAAAAGGTGCCCGTCACCATCGACTCCCACGTCACTGGCATCCTGGTCCACGCCTCCGGGGCGCTCTCCACCCTTTTCATGAGCTTCGACGCCGTGAAGTCCAAGTCGCCCAACATCGAGATCCACGGCGAGCGCGGATCCCTGGTGGTACCGGATCCCAACCACTTTGACGGCGACGTCCAGCTGTTCTCCCTGGGCGCGGAGGACTGGGAAACCCTTCCCGCTTCGGCAGGGTACGTCGATTCCGGCCGGGGATTCGGCATCGCGGACCTGGCCGCCACTCCCCAGGGCAAGGAACCCCGCGCGGGCGGTGCCCTGGCCTACCATGTCCTGGAGGTCATGGAATCGGTCCTGAAAGCCGCCCACAGCGGCATGACGGTGAGCATCCAAAGCACCGTTGAGCGGCCGGAAAGCGTGGCGCTGACCGTCCTGGCCGAGCAGGCAGACGCCCTTCAGGCCAAATAACCATCCGGAACCGCGCCGCCCGTCGCAGGGGAGCTAATGCACACCATCGCTGCGGGCGGCGCGGTTTCTCCCCAGGGACTTCGCCCTGTACAGGGCCGCATCAGCCGCGGCGATGAGCTCCTCAACATCCGAGGTCCCGCCGTCATAGGTGGAAATGCCGTAACTCGCGGTGGGCATCTCCATTCCGGCCGGCGCAACCGCCCCGGCCATGCGCCTGCTGATTTCCCCGGCAATCGTCTCGGCCCGTTCGGCGCTTGCGCCAGGCACCAGGATGACGAACTCTTCCCCGCCGTACCTCCCGGTCAGGTCGGTGGAGCGCACGGTTGCAGCGCAGGCGTCAGCGAAGGCCTGCAATGCGAGGTCTCCGGCGGCATGGCCGTAGGTGTCGTTGACAGTCTTGAAATGGTCAAGGTCCGCCAGGATCAGGGCTCCTGAGCCGCCGGTAATGGAGCGGTCCGCCAGCTGCTCCCCGGCCAGGTCCAGGAAGGCCTTGCGGTTCAGGAGTCCGGTGAGGTCGTCGCGGCTTGCCACCACGCGCAGGGCCCGCGTCTGTTGTTCGGTGCTCAGCGCCGCCATGCTGAAGGAGACCACCACCAGCAGCACCATGGTCAGCAGGGTGGTGACGGCGGATCCAAAGATGGTGACGAAGATCCTGCCCTCAGGCCCCTCGGCCAGAAAGGCCAGCCAGCGGAAGAAGTAGAAAACGCTGAGCCCTCCGGCAGCCATCGCCAAGGGGATGCGGACGCGTGAATAACCCGGCTCAAGGCGCCAGAGTTCACGTGACGCCAACCCGATGGTCAGGCTCATGGCGGCGAGGAACACTGGGCCGCCGGACCAGGTGTTGGTGGCGGGATGGTCCAGCAGGGAGGCCACCAGGGTGACCAGCGGAACGCCGGTGAAGGCCCACTTGGGCGGCCGCACGGTCCGCAGGGAGCGGGCCCCGGCCCACACGGCGACGCCGCCGTGCACCAGCAGGGCGTTCCCCACCGGGTTGGCCCACACCTGGTGGGCTGTGCCGTCCAGCAGGTAGCAGCCTGCCCCGGAGAGGAAGAACAGCAGGGCGCCGCACCACCAGGCGCTGTAAGGCGAGCGCGTCAACCGGTAGGCGGCAAAGTAGAAGAGGACCACCAGGACAAGGGCCATGAGGCCAAAAGCGATGCGGAGGGTCGCCGTATCCAGAACCATCTGCCAGTAGCCCCCCAAAGCCCCGATGTTGCCTCACGCAAGTATTGCATCCACCAACATGGTGCAGAAGACCCCTTACCCCCGCCGGGACTCCTCAAACCCACCTAGGCTGGCAGGTAAACCACGGGACCACGAAAGGCATGACATGCTCCTTCTCTTCGGTTTCAAGACCGTCCACAAGGCCCTCCCAGGGCGGGCGGCAACCTGCAGTAACTGCGGCGCCTTCATCCACCATCTCCTGGAAGAGCAGGCCACCAGGTTCACCCTGTTCTTCATTCCGGTACTCACGGTGTCGCGGAAATTCCGCATCACCTGCACCAACTGCGGCTACGTTTCGTCCATTACTGGACGACAGAAACGGGCACTGGAACTTCGGCGGTAGCCCTCTGGACCCCGGCATCGGGGGCCGCTAGAGTGGGACGCGTTCCCGCCCTGCCGCTTCCCGGCAGGAGGACCGGAACCCGCACGAGGGAATGGAGGTGGTTTTGATGACTGCTGTTGCCGCGCGCCGTGAGCGCCCCGCATCCACCACATCAACCATCCCGCCCGGCTGCATTCGCGTTTCCTGACGCTGCGCGTCCAACCGCCAGTGCACCGGGGATATCCAAGGAAACCACAGTGCATACTTCTTCAGGCAACCCCCTGGACACCACCAACGAACACAGCGACAGCACCGCAAACAGCGATCCGATGCAAGGCGGGGCCTTGTCCGCCTACGGCTACACACCCGCCGTGGCCCACTATTTCGATCAGCACCCCTGCCCGGGGGCAACTGCACCCGGGCGGGTGGTGCGCGTGGACCGCACCCTGCTGCTCGTTGCCGTCGACGACGGGCTCCTGCACCTGCCATACCCCCTGTCCGGCGGGCAGGCCGTCACCGGTGACTGGGTCTGGATCGGCCCAAACCGGGCGGGCGACCGGCAAATCCTGGCCGTCCTTCCCCGACGCTCCGAGCTCAGCCGAAAACGGGCATTCGAGGACTCCTCCGCCGCCCAGGTCCTGGCCGCGAACATGGACACGGTGGGGGTGGTGGTGCCCGTGGACCGGCCCCTCACTCACAACCGATTGGAACGCACCCTCGTCGCCGCATGGGATTCCGGCGCCACTCCCCTGGTGATCATCACCAAGGCAGACCTGGCAGAGGTGGCGGACGACGTCGTCGGGAAAGTCATCCTGCAGGCGGCAGGTGTGGAGGTGGTCACCACGTCGGCCGAAAACGGGGACGGGATCGACGAACTGATGGGGCAGATTCCGACCGGCGGGACCATCGTGCTCCTGGGGCCGTCCGGTGCCGGGAAATCCACGTTGATCAATGCCTTGGTGGGCCGCCAGGTCCAGGAAACCGGGGAGGTGCGGTCCGGAGATTTCAAGGGCAAGCACACCACCACTGCCAGGGAGCTGGTGCCGCTGTCCAACGGGACGGTGCTGATGGATACGCCCGGCGTGCGCGGGTTTGGGCTGTTCGACGCCGGCGAAGGGCTGGACGGGATGTTCGGCGACGTCGAGGAACTGGCCGCCGGTTGCCGGTTCGCTGACTGTGCGCACGGTACTGAGCCCGGCTGCGCCGTCCGCGAAGCGATCCACAGCGGCGCCCTGGCAGAACGCCGCTGGAATTCGTATGTGAAGATGCAGCGGGAACTGGCGGCACTTGCACGCCGATCCGACGTCGCCGCCCAGCGCGCCTACCACCGGGAGTGGCAGCAAAAAGTGGTTGCGGCGGGCAAATCACAACGCTGGGCCGAGCGCGAGGCCTCCGAACGCGGGAGCCGGACGGGAGGCAAGGACCGGAAGCGGAAGCGATAGGACAAGACGCTTCCGTGTTGGGGGCGGGGAGTAGGGTTCGGTCATGGACATCATCCTGGTACCCGGTTTCTGGTTGGACGCCTCGTCGTGGGATGGGGTGACACCTGCCCTGGAAGCAGCAGGGCACCGGCCCCGCCCCCTCACCCTTCCCGGCAAGGAATCGGCGGAGGCCAGTCGCGTGGGTATCAACCTGCAGGACCACATCGATGCAGTGGTGCGGGTCCTGGATGGCTTGCCGGCCAAGGCGGTCCTGGTGGGCCATTCCGGCGGCGGTGCCATCATTCACGGGGTGGTGGATGCACGGCCGGAGAAGGTGGAACGCGCCATCTACGTGGACAGCGGACCGCTGGGGGAAGGCGGCGTCATCAACGATGAGCTGCCGGCGGAGGGGGACGATGTGCCGCTGCCGCCTTGGGAGAGTTTTGACGATGCCGATCTGGTGGATCTCACCGACGGGCTGCGGCAGGCCTTCCGGGCCCGGGCTGTTCCCGAGCCCCGCGGCGTGGCCTGCGGCAGGCAGCACCTGCGTGACGAGCGGCGCTACAGCGTGCCCGCCACCGTGATCGCCTGCGAATTCCCGTCCGCCATGCTCCGGGAGTGGATCGCGGCCGGCAGTCCGTTCGTGGCGGAACTGGCAAAGGTGCGGGAGGTGGAATTCGTCGACCTGCCAACAGGGCACTGGCCGCAGTTCACCAAACCGGACCAACTGGCGCATGCCATCCTGGCGGCGGTGGACCGGACGGCCACGGGCACGGCGGGCACGGCTTAAAACGAAACACTCTTGCGCCCGCTCAGCGCCGAACCCATAATAAATGAATGGCATTCATTTATTCGACAGTCAGGGACAGCGCCGCCCTTGATCACGTTTCCACCGGCACCACTGCCCGCATGCCCGCAGAGTGGGAGGCCCACCAGCGCACCTGGATGGCGTTCCCGCCACCCAATGACACGTTCGGCCCCGTCGGAAGCCCCACCCTTGACCGCGCACGTGCAGCCTGGACCAGGGTGGCACAGACCATCGCCCGGTACGAGCCCGTCACCGTGGTGGCTGACCCAAGGGACGCCACGGCCGCGAGGGAATGGCTGGGCGGCGGCATCGACGTCATGGAGCTCCCGCTCGATGACGCGTGGCTGAGGGACAGCGGCCCCACGTTCGTGCACCAGCCGGACGGCTCACTGGCTGCCGTTGACTGGATCTTCAATGGCTGGGGCGCGCAGGAGTGGGCGGCCTGGGCCAAGGACCAGCACGTCGCCCGGACAGTGGCCGCGGGCGCCGGAGTGCCCGTCCGGCCAAGCGCCCTGGTCAATGAAGGCGGCGGATTCCATGTGGACGGCGAAGGCACCGTCCTGTTGACCGAGACAGTCCAGCTGGATCCCGGCCGCAACCCCGGCGCCACCAAGGAGTCGGTGGAAGCGGAAGTCCACGGCGCCCTGGGCACCACCAAAGCCGTCTGGCTTCCGCGCGGACTGACCAGGGACTACGACGAGTTCGGCACACGGGGCCACGTGGACATCGTGGCAGCCTTCGCCGGCACAGGCACCATCCTGCTGCACCGCCAGGACGATCCCGCACACCCCGACCACGCCGTGTACCTGCAGCTGAAAGCCGTCCTCGCCGGCGAACTGGACGCCCAGGGCCGGCCGCTGCGCATCATCGACGTTCCGGCCCCCACAGTCCTTCGTGACGAGGAAGGCTGGGTGGACTGGTCCTATATCAACCACTACGTGGGCAACGATGTGGTGGTGCTCTGCGGCTTCGACGATCCCAACGACGCCATTGCGGCCGGGATCCTGGAACGTGCCTATCCCGGCAGGACGGTGGAGCTGGTGGATGCCCGGGACATCTTCGCCTTCGGTGGCGGCATCCACTGCATCACCCAGCAGCAGCCGGCCGCCAAGGACGGGGGCGCACTGTGAAGCTGGCCGAAACGCAGGCTCCGCTGCCGCTCAACGAAACGTTCAACGTTGTGGAGGCCGGCATCGCGCAGCTGCGCGCCGCCCTGGACTCCGGCCAGATGACCAGCGAGGAACTGGTCCGGCTCTATCTCGAACGCATAGAGAAGTATGACTCCTCGGGCATACGCCTGAACGCGCTGGTGGTGATGAACCCGGACGCCATCACCGAGGCACAGGCGTCAGACCGGCGCCGCGCCGCCGGCTTCACGCTCAGCCCCCTCGACGGCATCCCCTACACGGCTAAAGACAGCTACCAGGTGCAGGGTCTCACGGTCGCCGCCGGCTCACCGGCCTTCAAGGACCTGGTGGCCCAGCGCGACGCCTTCACCATCGAACGGCTGCGGGCCGGCGGCGCGGTCCTGATCGGACTCACCAACATGCCGCCCATGGCCAATGGAGGTATGCAGCGTGGAGTATATGGGCGGGCGGAAAGCCCCTACAACGAGCACTACCTCACCGCGGCCTTCGCGTCCGGGTCGTCCAACGGCTCAGGTACCGCAACTGCCGCCAGTTTCGCCGCTTTCGGACTCGCAGAGGAAACCTGGTCCTCGGGGCGGGCACCCGCGTCCAACAATGCGCTCTGCGCCTACACCCCCTCCCGCGGCGTCATTTCCGTCCGCGGCAACTGGCCACTTGTCCCCACCATGGACGTGGTGGTTCCGCACACCCGCACCATGGCCGACCTGCTGGAGGTCCTGGACGTAGTGGTGGCGGACGATAGCGAGACCCGCGGGGACTTCTGGCGCGTCCAGCCCTGGATCCCGGTACCCAAGGCATCCGCTGTCCGCCCGTCGTCGTACATGGACCTCGCGGTGCGGGACGTTTCCGCGGCCGCAGGCGTGCTGGCGGGTAAGTGCTTCGGTATCCCCCGGATGTACATCAACGCGGACCCGGACGCCGGGACCTCGGAGGCACCCGGCATCGGCGGCCCCACAGGCCAGCGGATCGAAACACGCCCGTCCATCCTGGAGCTCTGGAAAGCGGCGCGCCGTGACCTGGAAGCCGCAGGCGCGGACGTGGTGGAGGTGGATTTCCCGGTGGTGTCCAATTATGAAGGCGACCGGCCCGGTGCGCCGACCATTGCCACGCGCGGACTGGTGTCACCGGAATACCTGCGGCGGGAGATCGTGGACCTGTCTGCCTGGGCGTGGAATGACTTCCTTGATGCCAACGGCGACCCTGGCCTGAACCGCCTTGCCGACGTCGACGGTTCCGCCATCTTCCCAGCCCCCGAGAGCGCGCTGCCGGACCGGTACGACGGGTTCGACGACGACATCGCGGACTACCCCGCCTGGATCCGCGACAACGGGGTTCCCGTCCTGGCCAATATTCCGCACCTGCCCCAGGGGCTGGCAGGTCTCGAGGAGACCCGCAGGGTGGACCTGGAGGAGTGGATGGACCGGCTGGGCCTGGATGCAGTGGTGTTCCCGGCAGCCGCCGACGTGGCCCCAGCGGATGCGGACGTCAATGAAGGCTCTGCGGACATCGCCTGGCGCAACGGCGTTTGGGTTGCCAACGGAAACCTGGTTCCGCGCCACCTTGGCATCCCCACAGTCACGGTTCCCATGGGCATCGCTTCCGATATCGGGATGCCCGTGGGCCTCACCATTGCCGGCAGGGCCTACAGCGACACCCAGCTGCTCCGTATAGCGGCGGCCTTTGAAGCCACCGGAAGCCGTCGCGTTCCTCCCCCGCGCACCACGCCGGCAGGGGATACCAAAAACAACTGACCGATCCCCGCAGCAGCGGATACTCTGGACGCAGTGATTCTCATACATTGCCTTTGATGTCCAGCAGTCCGCAGTTCCCGTCATCCCAAGCAGGAACGGTGATTCCGCGTGTCCCGGAGGGGAACCCAGCGATGGGTTCCCCTCCGTCCCGCACCCCTATCGGAACCACCCTCGGGAGCCATCTTGAAACCCACCAACCCTCCTTCCGCTGCGATCTCCCCCGGCCAGCCCGCCCTTCGGCCTGACTGCTCGCAATGCTTTGCATTGTGCTGCACTGCCTTCGGGTTCACCCGCTCGGCCGACTTCGCCATCGACAAACTGCCGGCCACGCCATGCCCCAACCTGGCAGCGGACTTTTCCTGCACCATCCATGACCGGCTCCGGCCCCGCGGCTTTGTTGGCTGCACGGTCTTTGACTGCTTCGGCGCCGGCCAGGCCGTCAGCCAGCGGTTGTTCGGAGGCACCAGCTGGCGGGAGGACCCGGCATTGGCGCCGGATATGTTCGCGGCCTTCAAAGTCCTGCGCCAGCTGCACGAAATGCTGTGGCTCCTAGGGCAGGCCGGGGCGAAGGCCTACGGCCCGGAGACTGCCGGGGATGTGCGCCACCTGCAGGCCATGGTCCGGGACGTTGCAGAGGGTCCCCTCGACGACGTCCTGGCCGCCGACGTCGGATCCCTGCACGTCCAGGTAGGCGACGCACTGCGCTGGGTCAGCGAGGAGGTCCGCGCGGGCTACTTTGACGACGACCCGCGCCTTGGCCGGCTCCGGCCCGGTGCGGATCTGGCCGGGGCAGACCTGCGCGGCGTGGCGCTCTGCGGTGCCGACCTTCGCGCCGCCTGCCTGATCGCCGCGGATTTCCGGGGCGCGGACCTTACGGCGGCGGACCTGCTGGGGGCCGACCTGCGGGATGCGAGGTTCGACGACGCCGACCTTACCAACGCGCTCTTCCTCACCCAGGCACAAATCACCGCGGCCCGCGGCAGCGCTTGCACCCGACTCCCCGCCGGTCTTGAGCGGCCCGGCCACTGGCTGGGCGGTGCAACCCCGCCCGCACCGTGGAAGCTTCTTGACACGGGCAATTGTTAGCGCTGACAGTTGGAGGAAACCGACCCCAAGCGAAAGCCACCGATGAAGAACTGGGCAGGAAACCTCGAATACTCCTCCGCGGATGTCCGGCGGCCGGAATCCGTAGCGGAACTGGCGGACATCGTGGCGGCCGCGCCCCGGGTCAAGGCCCTGGGTTCCCGGCACTCCTTCAACCGGGTGGGTGATACCGACGGCGTGCACATCCTCCTCGATGCCCTGCCACAGCAGGTGGACCTGGACGCAGCCAAGGGCACCGTGCGCGTCAGTGGCGGAGTGAGCTACGGGGCGTTATGCCGGACGTTGGAGCAGTCCGGGGTGGCCATCCATAACCTGGCCTCGCTGCCGCACATCTCGGTGGCCGGTGCGGTGCAGACCGGCACGCACGGCTCAGGGGTGGACAACCCTTCACTTGCCGGCGCCGTGGAGTCCATCAACCTGGTCCGGGCCTCCGGAGAGCAGGTCACGCTCACCCCGGCGGACGGGGACGAGTTCCTCGCCAGCGTGGTGGGCATCGGCGCCCTGGGCATCGTCACCGGACTGGAACTGGCCGTGCGCCCCAGCTTCAGGATGCGCCAGCGCGTCCTGGAGGATCTCCCCTGGGACAACGCCCTGGCCGATTTCAGCACCATCGTATCCAGCGCCTACAGCGTGAGCCTGTTTACTGACTACACCGGCGACAGGATCAACCAGGTCTGGCTCAAGGCACTTGATGAAGAGCAGCCGCTCGCCAATCTGTTCGGTGCCACCGCCGCCCTCAACCCCCGGCACCCGCTGCCGGACATGTCCGCCGAGAACTGCACAGTACAGCTGGATGAGCCCGGGCCGTGGCTGGACCGGCTGCCGCATTTCCGGCACGAATTCACGCCCAGCAACGGGGACGAACTGCAAAGCGAGTTCATCCTTCCCCTGGAGCACGCCCCCGCCGCCCTCCAGGCAGTGCGCGGGCTTGCCGGACAACTGGCACCACTGCTCTTCGTCTCGGAAATCCGCACCGGCGCTGCCGACGAGTTCTGGCTCAGCCCCTTCTACCGGCAGCAGAGCGTGGCCCTGCACTTCACCTGGAAACCGCTGCAACCGGAAGTGGAAGCCTTCCTCCCGGTCCTGGAAGAGGCCCTCCGGCCCTTCGGGGCCCGCCCGCACTGGGGCAAGCTCTTCACTCCGGACAGCCATGACTGGGAGAAGCTGTACCCGCGCTTCGCCGACTTCCGTTCCTTTGCCGCCCGTCATGATCCGGACGGCAAATTCCGGAACGCACTCCTGGACAGCATCCTGGGCGTCCCGGCCCGCCGGTAGGCACCGCCGGTACGCTGGAGGAATGACTTTCCGCACCGCCGTCGTTACCGCCGCTTCCCTGTCCACCGCCCTGTTGCTGCTGACCGGATGCGGCGCCGTAGGGGAAGCCGCCGGCAATGCGGCCAGCGACGCCGCCTCCAAGGTTGCCTCGGCCGCCGCCCAGGAGGTCAACCGGCAGATCTGCTCCGTGGTACAGGACGGCCTGGTCAGCGTGGAGGACCGCCAGGCGCTGGCGGGCCTCGTCTCGGCGGCATGGACAGCAGGGGTTCCGGCGGAAATTACGACGCCGTTGGGCCAGATTGCGGAGGCCGGAGACCAGGTGCCAACAGAGTCCGTCCGCGCCCTCAAAGATGCCTGCCAGGCCTATGAGCAGGAAGACAAGGGTTAAGTAAAAGCAGTGGCCGGTCCGAAAGGTCCGGCCACTGCCTTTCCTGCTGATGATTCCGGCCGGACTCTCAGTTCCGGCAAGGAGTTCAGTTCTGGCGGGGCTGGTCCCAGCTCCGTGCGCCGCCTGCCCGCCCGGCCTGCGGCCGGTGGCCGTGCCCGGCCCGGTGTTCGGGCGGGGCAAACGGGACAACACCGGTATCACGGCCCGGCGGTACTGCGCGGACAAACTTCGTCAGCTCCTCGCGGAGTACATTCCACGCAATGTCCGGGTCATCCGGGTAAGCGTTGACCTCGGCCTTCCGTGCGGCTTCGACGGCGGCTTCGCCGGCATCGGTGAGCTCCACCTTCAGCTGCCTTCGGTCCGAAGCCTGGCGCACCCTGGTGATGAGTCCGGTGGCTTCAAGCCTGGTGAGAACCCTGCCCAGCGTCTGGCTTTGGACCCTGATCGCGTCGGCGAGCTGTTCCTGGTTCAGTGGGCCCCCCATCAGGCCTTCCAGTGCAATAACAGCGGCACGGGTGAGGCCAAGGGGGGCCAGTGCATCGTCCTGGCGCCGCTGGATCAGCCGCGCCGCCAACGTGATAAGGCGGTAGCTGCTCCGGGCGTCCGGATCGAGATTGCTGGTCATCGGCCGCGGCCTTCCTATAGGTGGCGAAGTGCTGGTCACCCTGCGTCGCTACACCCCTACAATAAGCATGCTTAGCAACCTGTTCGCAAGTAGGCTTACTATCCACCTCGCCCCGGGGCCCGCGTCAGGCGCCCCGAACTTCAAACAGCAGGACATTGCCCCTTGCAATCGAAATGAGAAGTGTGCTTAGTATCTAGTTAGTAACCTTGCTTACTAAGTTGCCAGCACTGCTGGTTCTTGTTCGCCAGCTAACCCTTTCTGAAAGAGAGTGATGATGACAGAGAACCAATGGCCCCAGACTCCGCGCACCACAACCGACCCGGCCGTCGTCGATCCATACGGCGCAACCGAGGCAGTACCCGGCCAGACCTCCTACACGGGAACCTCAGCCGACACCTCCAAGACGCAGGCGGCGAAGGAGGAGGCTTCCAACGTTGCCGGTGAAGCTGCATCTGCCGCCCAGGGAGTAGCCCAGACGGCCAAGGGTGAGGCCGCGAACGTTGCCCACGAGGCCAAGGCCAACGCCCAGGACCTGCTCCACCAGGCGAAGTCGGGCCTGACCAGCCAGGCCGGTACGCAGCAGCAGAAGGCCGCCGAGGGCATCCGCAACATCTCCAGCCAGCTGCACAGCATGGCCAGCGCACCGGACCAGCAGGGCATGGCCAGCGACCTCATCCGGCAGGCAGCCGATCGCACGTCCTCCATGGCGTCCTGGCTGGAGAACCGGGAGCCGGGTGACCTCCTGAACGAGGTCCAGCGGTTTGCCCGCAACCGGCCCGGAACGTTCCTGCTCCTCGCCGCCGGCGCCGGCGTCCTGGCCGGACGCCTCACCCGCGGCCTGACCGCAGGCGCCCCCGGCTCGCAGGGGCAGGTCCAGGCCTCAGGCCAGCAGGGTTTGGGCCAGCACCGCGCAGTGCAGTCACCGCCCGTAGCGCCCCTGCACCCGGAGACCGTGTACGCAGCCGGAACCGATGACCTCTTCGCTGAGCCGACGGTAGCCAGCGGCGCCCCGGTATCCACCAGCACCCTGCCCTCGGGGACCGCCGAGGAGACCCCGCTTCGGTTTGATGACGACCCCTACCGGGCCGAAAACGGCGTCTACAACGACGACGAGCCGTTCGGCAGCGAAGGCACCTCCGGCACCGGCCGCCGCGGCACGGGTGGTCTGTGATGAGTAGCCAGATTCCGGAGATGCCGCCGAGTGAGGCGCATATGAAAGCGGACAACGCGTCGCTGGGCGAGTTGCTGGGGGATGTGACCCGGGACCTGTCCACCCTGATGCGCCAGGAAGTGGAGCTGGCCAAGGCCGAAGCGAAGCAGTCCGCCACCCGCGCAGGGAAAGGCGCCGGCATGCTCGCCGGCGCCGGCGTGGGCGGCCACTTCGTCCTGCTCTTCCTGTCCCTGGCCCTGATGTGGGCCCTCGGGGCCATCATGCCCCTGGGCTGGTCCGCGCTGATCGTCGCCGTCATCTGGGGCATCATCGCCGCGGTCCTGGCCTCCATCGGCCGCAAGGAACTCAAGCAGATCAAGGGCCTGCCCCAAAC
>NZ_JBPFDM010000010.1:0-179016 GCF_059414945.1 Arthrobacter sp. SAFR-179 | reverse complement strand
TCGCCCGGCGCATCTACCGAACCCTCAACGCGGCAAAACTGGACCCCTGCACGGTTTGACGAACTATAGAAGGGTCACTTAGCGCTACCTAGTTGGGGAAGGGAGGGGTGGCGGGCTGGGAGCTAGGAGGGGGAGAACGAAGGGTCGGCGGCGAGGGCGGCCAGGGTGGAGACCAGTAGCCGGCGCTCCACCACTTTGATGCGCTCGTGCAGGGACTCCTCGGTGTCCGCGTCCTGGATGGCCACGGCTTCCTGGGCAATGATGGGCCCGGTGTCCACGCCCGCGTCCGCCCAGTGGACGGTGCAGCCGGTAACTTTCACCCCGTACGCCAGCGCGTCCCGCACGCCGTGGGCACCGGGGAATGCCGGCAGCAGCGCCGGGTGCGTGTTCAGGTACCTGCCGTTGAACGCGTCGATGAAGCTTGGGCTGACAATCCGCATGAACCCTGAGGACACCACCACGTCCGGTTTGTAGCCGGACACGGCCTCGGTGAGGGCGGCATTCCAGTCGGCACGGTCGGGGTAGGCCTTGAAGTCCACCACGAACGTGGGGATGCCTGCCGCAGCTGACCGTTCGACGCCGTATGTTCCTTCGCGGTCCGCACCCACCGCCGCGATCTCCACGGGAAGTTCGCCCGCTTTGACGGCGTCGATAACTGCCTGGAGATTGGACCCGGTGCCGGAAACGAGGACGACGATACGCATTGGTCCAGCTTAGGTGCAGGCTCGCGTACGCTGGAAAACATGAACAGCGAACCGGGCCGGAGCGGGCAGCAGCAGGTCAGGCCCCCGCGCAGCGAGGCGGCAAAAGCGTCCCTCGCCAAGACCCACACCCTGTTCCGGATGTTCGTGGTTTCGGTGCTCGGCGCGTTCTTTGTGTACCAGCTGGATGTGGGCTACCTGTGGCTGACCACGGTGCTCACCGCCGCGGGCCTGGTCCTGGGAATTGTCCTGCTGGTGCGGGCACTCCGGCTGAAGGAATCCAAGCTGGTTCTCTTCGGCACCATCTCGGGCCTGGTGGTTGCGGCCGTCATGGTGCTGCTGATTGTCACCACCATGGTCCTCTTTGACCAGGTGCGGGAGTACCAGGCCTGCCTTGGCCGCGCCCTGACGGACCGGGCCACCCACGCTTGCATGGTGCAGTTCCAGGACGTCCTGCCCACCAAGGTGCGCTGACCCCTAGTGCACCAGCTCGGCGTCCTGTTCCACGGGCGCGGTTGTCTCGCGTTCCAGCCATGGTCCGGCCGCGTAGCCGATCACGACGCCGGCAGCCACCTCGGCGGCCACCCACAGTCCCGTCCAGAGAGGGTCAGGTCCGATGGCGGTCAGGCGGCCCACACCGGCTGATCCCCTGGCAAGCCAGGCCAGGCACACGGTCAGCAGCCCCGCGGCCAGGCCGGCCAGCACGCCAAGCGCCAGGGTGGAGACAGCCGCGGTGAACCAGCGGGCGTGGATCTTGATGGCCAGCCACTCGTCAAAATGGTTCTCCCCCTCCCGCAGGAACCACCATCCCGCCATGACGCCGGCCAGCACCGGAACGATCATGGCCACCAAGGCGTAGTCCAGTGGCCCCGACGGGATGGCCGCCAGGACGGGGACGGACGGAAGCGGCCCCACGGCGGTGCCCAACGGACCCACCTGGGTACCGACACCCATGGCGAAACCGGCGCCGGACGTCCAGGCGAGGGCAAAGACCACAAGGTTGGGCAGGAAGCCGAGCTGCGCGATGGTGAGGGCGGCACCTCCCACCGGGCCGGCGTCGAGCGCTTCATAGACGGACACCACAAGGTTCCAGTGGATGAACAGGTCTACTGCCAGCAGCGCTGCGGCCAGGGCAAGCGCGGACATCACGGCCACGAACCCTGCCTTCGCCGCGGATGCAAAGTACGAACCCGCCCAGCGGGAATGCTGGCTGGTGCGCGAAATCCAGTCCACGGCATCGACGCCGATGAGCCGGCTCCAGGAGCCTGCCTCCCTGCGGGCCCCAATCACCATGCCCAGCGCATACGGAACCAGGGGAACCAGCAGGGCGTACCAGAGGTTGATGACGACGTCGGCATTGCGGCAGACGAATCCGGTGGCTGCGCCGAACGCCCCGTAGACCACCCACGATCCCAAAAGCGCCTGCCACAGCTGGTCTGTATAGGAGGCCCGGGCCAGCCGGCGGCCTGCACGCCAGGCCAGGAGGAACGGAATCAGGGTCAGGCCCAGCGGGATGAGGCTCAGGACACCGGTTCCCCCGTGCGAAGCCCCCTCCGGTCCCGCTCCCGCCAGCTCCAGGGGCACGCCATGGACCAGCAGCCAGGACTGGCCGGCCAGCCGTGCCAGGACCTCGAATTGACCGTTCTGGAAACCGGCAGTGGCCCAGACGGCGACAATGGGCGCCACCACCACCAGCGCCGAAATGATGGCTGCCTGCGCCGTCTCAAGGCCGCCCTGCAGCCATACAGGCATGGGAAGGCCACGGTCTCCGGTCTGGTCAGCGCGCAGTTTCATCGTGTTCCATGGTGTCACGCCGGGTGGGCTCTACCGGCGAACGACAGGCTCCACGTGGCCATGGATGAACAATCAAATGACCGGCAGGCCAGCGCTTTTTCCGAACCCCGGCCGTAAAATTGGTAGCAACCAACACCAGAAGACCCGCCGAGGGCGTACTGCGATTTCTGCTGGCCGCCGCCTTTGATCCGGCGCCAGCCAAAAACCCGGATTCCGTAAACCGGGAAAACAGGAGCCGCGAATGAAAGATGAACCGTAAGTTCTGAAGATATTCGTCCTACTGGCTGGTGCAGTCAGCGCCCTCGGCGTGGCTGCACCAGCGTTTTAAACGACTGCGGCGCCGGGAGCCCCCAAGGTAGCTCCCGGCGCCGTTCACCGTGTCAGGGCGGCTGGTCCAACCAGCCCGCCCGCGGGGCGGGGGCCGAAGCCCCCGCGCCGGTCAGCGGCGGTGATCGCCGTCTGTTTCGATGTTCTCCTTGCGGACTTCCTCGTTGACCGTGACATCGTCGCGGACAACGTCCTTGTCCAGCCGGACCCGCTCCACCGGGACGGCTTCCTTCTCAACGACGGGGCGCTCCTCGTGGAGGACCACTTCGTGCTCTTCCTCGCTGATGGCAGGTCCGTCGAATGCGGCACCGCGGTTGGCGTCCGTGATGGGCTCACGCTCAATCCGGACTTCTTCGCGTTCCACCGGGATGGTCTTGGTGACGTTCTCGGTGGTGACGTATTTGCGCAGCCGTGCCCGGCCGGTGGCTTCACGTTCCTTGCCCACGTGCAGCTTCTCCTCGGACCGTGTCATGGCGTCGTCCGTGGTGGGGCCGGAAGTGTCGTGGCCAACCGTTCCCCGGGCATCCGTGTCGCGGTCGTACGTGTCGCGGTCGCTCGTGTCGCGGCCCGCCCCAAGCCCGGCGGTGGGGGTGCCGGCGTTCAGGTCGGCGTCGCCCTGCAGGTCAACGTCCCTGTCAGTGCCGGTGCGGGCCTCGGTGTAGGTCCGTGCGCCACGGTCGTAGTACGTGTACAGCCGGTCCTCTTCCTCGGGGGTGAGGTGGCCGTCTGCGTCCACGCGGGGGGCGTCCTTGACGTGTTCCTTGCTGTAGGGCACCACCAGGTCTTCGCCCTGGTTGTGTGCACCCTCAACCGGAATGAAGGACTCCGAGGTGCCGAAAAGGCCGGTCTTGACCGTGACCCATGTGGGCTCACCCGTGTCGTCATCTGCGTACAACTGTCCGATCGAACCGATCTTGGTGCCATCGGAACCGACGACGTTGCCGCCCTTGGTGAGCAGGTTTTCAAGATTTTCCCTGTTGAGCATGACTCTCCTTGGATGTGTCTTTGCACTGGGTCTGCCAGCATTGGATGTCCTGGCGCGGGTTGTCCCCGACGTCTGGCTTCCGCCCCGGCTGCTTGAGGCTTTGCGCTGACTGCCCCACTACCGTAAGCATGCTTAGCATCAGATGCCAAGCCTACTTACTAAATAATTTGAAACCCAGGGGCAGTTGTTCATCCGGCCTTTTCCTTCGGGTAACGCTTTCTCCCCCGCCATTTCAAGGAAGGCGCCCACGGTTGAGGAGTGCGGATCGCAATTGTTGCCGAATCTTTTTTGCCGTTGATGAACGGTGTCACCCACTCCATCCTGCGGGTCCTGGACCATCTCCAGGAGCGGGGCGACGAGGTCCTGGTCATTGCACCTTCCGCCCACGACGGGGAGGCAGCCGAGGTCAAAGGCGCCGAGGTACACAGGCTCCCGTCGGTTCCGCTGGCGGGCTATACGAACGTGCGGGTGGCGCTGGGAGGGGTGTACCGGGTCAAGCGAATCCTTGCCGAGTACGCGCCCGAGGTAGTGCATCTTGCCTCGCCGTTCGTGCTGGGCTGGCGCGCCGCCCAGGCGGCCAGCCAACTGGGAATTCCCACCGTGGCCGTCTACCAGACCGAGGTCCCCGGCTACGCCGCCCGGTACGGTGTTCCATTCCTGGAGAACTGGGCCTGGAACCGGGTGGAGAACATCCACTTACTGGCAACACGCACGCTGGTGCCCTCCACGTTCGCGCTGAACCAGTTGCGCGGCCGGGGCATCCCGCGGGTGCGAATGTGGCGGCGGGGTGTGGACACCGCACGGTTTTCCCCGGAAAAGCGCGACGACGGATGGCGGGCCGCGGTGGCCCCCAACGGTGAACGGATCATTGGCTACGTGGGCAGGCTGGCGGTGGAAAAACAGGTGGAGGACCTGGCCGCCTTGTCCGGCATGCCCAACACCAGGTTGGTGATCGTGGGCGACGGACCGCAGCGCACAGCGCTGGAGACTGCACTCCCCCGCGCCGTATTCACCGGGTTCCTGGGCGGCGAGGAGCTGGCGCGGGCGGTGGCTTCGCTTGACCTGTTCGTCCACCCGGGCGAGTTCGAGACTTTTTGCCAGACCATCCAGGAGGCTATGGCATCGGGGGTTCCGGTGGTGGCCACGGGGCGTGGCGGGCCCTTGGACCTGGTGGAGAATTCGCGGACCGGGTGGCTTTACGAACCGGGCGACCTGTCAGCGATGCGCGCCAGGGTGCAGGACCTGGTGGGCGACGACGCCAAGCGCCGGGCGTTCGCGGCCGCCGCCCCCGCCTCAGTACAGGACAGGACGTGGCCGGTGCTGTGCAAGGAGCTGGTGCAGCACTACCGGGACGTCCTGGCGGCGGTTCCGGCATCCCCGCAGAAGATGTCCAGGGCAGGAGCAGCGTCATGAGGATTTCAGTAATCGGGTGTGGGTACCTGGGAGCCGTCCACGCGGCAACCCTTGCAGCAATGGGCCACGAGGTGGTGGGCATCGACGTCGACCCCGGGAAGGTACAGCACCTGGCACAGGGAGTGGCCCCCTTCCACGAGCCCGGGCTGGACGAGCTTCTCCAGGACGGGCATGCCACGGGGAGGCTGACGTTCGCCACCAATCCGGAGGCCGCCAGGGACGCCCAAGTGCATTTCCTCTGCGTGGGGACCCCACAGGACAAAACATCCGACCGCGCCGACCTCACGTTCCTGATCTCCGCCCTCGAAACCCTGCTGCCGCACCTGGCTGCGGGCGCCGTCGTCGTGGGCAAATCCACTGTGCCCGTTGGAACGGTGGACATGCTCCGCGGCATCCTGGCGCCGCGCCCCGACGTACTGCTGGGCTGGAACCCCGAGTTCCTGCGGCAGGGCACCGCCGTCAAGGACTCGCTGGTGCCGGACCGGCTGGTCTATGGCGTGGAAGGCGGCCGGCCTGCTGCCTTCAACGCGGCAACGGGTGCGCCGCTGGGGGTCGCGGCAGCGCTGGATGCGGTCTACGAACCGCTGCTGGCAGCCGGGATCCCCCGCCTGGTCTGCAGCTTCGCCACGGCGGAGCTCATCAAGTCGGCTGCGAATGCGTACCTTGCCACCAAGATCAGCTTCATCAATGCCGTGGCCGGGCTGTGTGATGCCGCGGGCGCGGACGTGACGGAGCTCAGCGAGGCGATGGGGCTGGACCCGAGGATCGGCAGCCGGTATCTGCATGCGGGACTCGGCTTTGGCGGCGGCTGCCTGCCAAAGGACATCCGCAGCTTCAGCGCCCAGGCGGCCACACTCGGCGTGCCCGCGGTGCAGGACTGGATGCGCCTGGTTGATGGGGTCAACCTCGGCCAGCGTGAGCGCACGGTCAGCCTCGCCACGGAGTTGTGCGGCGGATCGTTGGCCGGGCGCGCAATCACCGTGCTGGGCGCGTCCTTCAAGCCCGACACCGATGACATCCGGGACTCCCCGGCACTGGACGTGGCGGACAGGCTGGCAGCTGTCGGGGCCCACGTCACCGTCACGGACCCCAAAGCGGTGAACCTTGCCTGGCGCCGCTACCCGCGCCTCCGCTTCGAGGCCTCCATTGGGAAGGCGCTCCAGGGCGCCGAACTGGTGCTGCTCCTCACCGAATGGGACGAGTACCGGCAGCTCTGTCCCGCCGTCGCCGGCCAGCAGGTACGACGGCGGGTGGTCCTGGATGCGCGGAACGTGCTGGATGCAGCGGCGTGGCAGGAAGAAGGCTGGGCAGTGCGGGGCCTCGGCACCCCCGCCGGCGTTTTGAAGGCAGCAGCCGCCGCACGCTGAGGTCTAGCCCAGGAGCCCGAGTTCGGCGAAGGCCAGCGCAACGCCGTTGCCCGCGGGTGGGGCGGTGATCCTGTCCGCCACGGCAAGAACGGCGGGATGGCCGCCCTCCACGGCGATGCCCACGGCTGCGTACTCAAGCATTTCAATGTCATTTGCGCTGTCGCCGATGGCAACGATGTCCGCCCTGTCCAGGCCGAGCCGGGCTTCCACGGCCTGGATGCCCACCGCCTTGTGGGTGCCGGCCATGAAGATCTCCCCCGCGCGGTCACCCAGGGCTGACAGGGAGCTGGGGATCAGCCCCACGTTCGGGCCGAAGGATTCCATCAGGTGGGTCAAGGGTACCGGTGAATCGAAGCAGGAGACCTTGGCGTAGGAGGTGTTGCGGAGGTCATCTCCGTACTGCATCGGCCCCAGTATGTCCTCGAGCGGATCCACGTCCGTGCTAAGAACTCCGTCGTGCTGTGGACGGCCTGCGAAGACGGGGCCCAGCACCTCCCTCAGCCGCCGGTCCACCCCGATCCGGCCGTACAGGGCCTCCGGGGCTTCCAGGATGTAGGCGGCGTGGTGCGCATCCAGGGCCTCCACAATGCGTGCCGCCAGTTCCGGTTCAAAACGGGCGTCCTTCAGGATCTCCCCGTTGACCTCTACGCGGGCACCGGCCCCGGTAATGGTGCCGTCAAATCCCGCGTCCAGGATGTGCGTAGGGACCATGGACAGTGGGCGGCCGGTACAGACAAAGACAAGGTGTCCGAGTTTCCGGGCAGTCCGCACCGCATCCACGTGCGCTGCCGGAGCGAGTCCATGGTCGGCGTACGTTCCGTCGATGTCGAGAAAGATGGCACGGGGCCTGGCGGTCTGGCTGGGCATGCCTGCGCTCCTTGGTCTGATCCGGGACTTGCCATCCTATCCGCGGAACACGGCGTCGGCCCGGTAGCCAAGCTGCGGTCCGCATGGGCAACGAAGCCGCGGCGCACACCGAAATGCGCGATTTATGAGCATGAACCAAGCCGGCCACCGGGAAATCAAGGATCTCCAACACCGTCATGGATAAAAGATCCGCATTCCTGCCGCGAAACTGACAGTCATCCTGTGATATTCAAAGTCTTGCACAGTAGTAAGCCTGCTGATTGAATGATGGAACCGGAAATGGGGGCCCGGCACAACTTACTGACAAGGAGTGGCAACATGGGCATTATCGGATTTCTCATTTTGGGCCTGATTGCTGGAGCCATTGCGAAGGCCATCCTGCCAGGTCGCCAAGGCGGCGGCTGGGTAGTGACCCTGGTCCTCGGCGTAGTCGGAGCCATCCTGGGCGGTTGGATCGGATCGCTCATCTTTGGCGGTGGACTGGCCGAATTCTTCGATCTCAGGACGTGGCTGCTGGCCATCCTCGGCTCCATCATCGTTCTCCTGATCTACGGAGCAGTCACCAACCGCAGCGGCCGCCGGGTGTAGCCGCAGCACATAAATAATTAAGTAAGAAGCGCCGGACTCCGCAAAAGGAGGACGGCGCTTTTTACGTCCAACGTGGCAAATTTGCGGCTCCCCGTACGCATCCAATTCCCGTGGATGGCCTTTATGATGGCGAAGGGGTGGTGTGATGACCAGTTTTATGGGCCGTGCCAAGAATGTGGCATTACAAACTTTCGGTGTTGTCATGGACGCGAGTCCGGACGCGCTGCTGGCACTGACTACAGAGGGAATCATTCTTGCGGCCAACCCGGCAGCAGCGAGGCTCTTCGGCTTGGCGGAGGAGGCCCTTACCGGCAGGGACCACCGCCAACTGATCGCGGAGGGCTTCCGTGACGAGGTGGGCCTGTTGTTCCACCAACTCCTTGCAGAGCCGGAAGAGTATCCGCGGCCGCGCGAGATCATGGGGCTGCGCCAGGACGGTGCCGAGATCCCCATCGAGGTTGCGGCCGCACTCCTTCCCCAGCGAGCCGCGGCCGACACTCGTGGGGAGCCTGGACCGGCGGGGCATGCAGGAGAAATGATTGCGCAATCCGAAGCGCGCCTGCTGCTTTCAGCCCGCGGCACGGCTCACCGCAAGGCGGCGGACGATGGCCTGCGGGAGGCGATGTCCTTGCTGACGGCCACCCTTGAATCCACTGCCGACGGCATCCTGGTGATGGGCAACGACGGCAGGGTTGCAGGCTTCAACGAACAATTCCTGACCATGTGGGGCATCCGGCCGGAACTTATGGAAGCGGACAGCGAAGAACCGGTCATGCAGCTCGTCGTGGAGCAGGTGGCAGATCCTGTGGCCTTCACGGCCCGGCTGGGGGAACTCCAGCAGGACCCGGCCGCCCAAAGCCATGACGTGGTTGAGTTCAGGGACGGCCGTACCTATGAACGGTATTCCCGCCCCCAGCGGGTGGGGGAAAAGATCGTCGGCCGGGTTTGGAGCTTCCGCGATGTCACGCCGCGGCGGAAAGCGCAGGAGCAGGCGCACCGGGCCATGATGGACCTGGCCGTCCAGGCTGAAAAGCTGCGGGCCATGGCGTTCCAGGACCCGCTGACCGGACTCGCGAACAGGGCCGTGTTCAACGACGCCCTGGCCGAAGCACTGCTGGAACCCCGGCTGAAGACGGTGGACGTCCTGCTCCTTGACCTGGACGACTTCAAGGAGGTCAATGACATCCTTGGCCACCAGGCGGGCGATGACATGCTCATCGAAGTGGCACGCCGGCTCCGCGGCTGCGTCCCAACGGCAGACGTTGTTGCACGGCTGGGCGGGGACGAGTTCGTGGTCCTCCTGACGGCGTGCCCGGACGCCGACGCCATCGCGGCGTGCATCGTGCGCTGCCTTCACGTTCCGGTGACCATCAACGGCAGCGTCCTGCGGCCCAGCCTGAGCCTGGGCCTCGCCTCCCTGGGACAGGACAGCGTTGGGCCGTCGGAGCTGCTGCGGCACGCGGACATCGCGATGTATGCAGCCAAGGCGGCAGGGAAGAACCGGTTCCTGCGCTTCCATCCGGACATGATGCAGGCTTTGGTGCAGCGCACGCACATGGAAAGCGGGCTGCGGCTGGCCGTACCGCGCGGCGAAATCACCGTGGACTTCCAGCCCATCGTTTCGCAGCGCATGGGGCAGGTGGTCCAACTGGAGGCGCTGGCCAGGTGGGACCGCGATGGCGAGCGGGTGCCGCCGTCGATCTTTATCCCGTTGGCCGAGCGCACGGGGCTGATCAGTGAAATCGGGGCCGAAGTGATGGCTTCCGGGATGGTGCAGTTGGCACGTTGGCTCAGCGAGGATCCCTCGCGTTCCCTGGCCGTCAACGTCTCCGGCGTCCAGCTTCAGGAACCGGACTTCGCCGAGTCCGTCCTGAGGCTGGCGAAGGCCAGCGGCGTGGCCCCCTACCAGCTGGTCATGGAAGTTACAGAGAGCGTATTCTTCGACGCCGACTGCAGCTTGATCCGGCAGCTCAGCACGCTCCGCGACGCCGGGGCCAGGGTGGCGCTGGATGATTTCGGCACGGGCTACTCCTCGCTGGGCCGGTTGCAGGACCTGCCGGTGGACACGGTGAAGATCGACAAGTCGTTCGTGTCGATGGTGCGGACCGGCAACGAACGCCTGCCCATTCTCAGCTCCATGATCAACATGGCCCACAGCCTGGGACTGACAGTCACTGCGGAAGGGATCGAGACGGTGGCACAGGCAGATTACCTGGCGGCGCTGGAGTGCGATTCGCTGCAGGGTTATTTGTTCTCACTGCCGGAGCCCGGCGACCGGCTCGGCCAGGCCCTGCACCACGCAGAGGAGGCGCTGAACGCTTTGAAGGGGCGCTAGGCACTGCGCCCGCAACCTGGGCTGCTTCGCCTAGGCTGCTTCCTGCCGACCGGAACGCTGCGGCTTGGCCGGCGCCTGCTGGGAAACGGCGGGTTGCGCAGGGGAAGCTTCAGGCTGCGACGCTTCCCCAGCCCCGGAGGCAAGGTTGGCCTCCACGGCAGGTGCGGCGCCCCGGTTACGGCGCCAGCGCCGGACCAGATCGATGGCGGCCAGCAGCCCTGCGAGGGGGGTCAGAACCGCAGCGCCGTAGACGAACAGCATCCAGGTCAGGGTGGTAAGCGGCGGCTGGTTGTTGTTGAGCAGTGACAGTCCGCCGAGCATGCCCACGACCCAGAACAGCACCACGGCCGTCAGTACGGCGCCGGCAGGAAAATACTGGTTGGTCACGACTTTTTTCAGGGTTTCCATGCACTTCCTCCTGCCTGGCCGGGGGACGGCAAAAGCCGCTCAAAGACAAGTATGGGGCCCGGCCGGCATGAAACTGCGCAAGACGACACGGCGAGTGATGAAGCTAACGCAACCACCCGCCGTCTTAAGGATTCCCTGGCCAAAAAGGCCCTGCCCGCGCCCTTCCCGGAACAGCCTTGCGCGAATACCGTAATGCCTGTCCGCCCAAAAAACTGGAGGTTCCCATGCGCAAAGTCACTGCCGGCCTGTTCCACTCCGTGGACGGGGTGGTGTCCGAACCTTTCAAGTTCCAGTTCGACAGCTTCGACGAGGAACTTGGCGCGGGCCTGACCAGGATGATGGACACCGTGGATACCGTGGTCCTGGGCCGCGTCAGCTACCAGGAGTGGGCCGATTATTGGCCGGACGCCTCGACTGACCAGGACTTCGCCGCGTTCATCAACCCGGTGGAGAAGTTCGTTGCCTCCCGCACCCTCACCGGGCCGCTGGAATGGCAAAATTCGCAGCTGATGGACGCACCGCTGGAAGAGTTCGTGGCCGGCTTGAAGGAGCGCGACGGCGGCGAGATCGCCGTGTGCGGAAGCATCTCCGTGGTGCGGCAACTGCTCTTCGCCGGGCTGCTGGACTCGCTGCAGTTGATGACCCATCCGGTCATTGCCGGCAGCGGCCGCAAGCTGTTCCAGGACGGCGACCCACTGACCCGGCTGGTGCTGCAGGACCAGTCCACCACCAGCAAGGGCAACGTGCTGAGCACGTATGGGGTCCGCGGGGACTAGGTTTTGCACGGCCTGCTGCGACGGCCGCTCCGAATTGGGGCACATTGACACGGACGCGCCGGAGCTCAGGGCGTGCACGGCCCGTTTCCCATTCAATGTGCCCCACGACGGAAGGCCACACCGGAGGTACGCGGACCTACGCGGCCAGCGGTGCCCCGAAAAGCTCCTCCGCGAGCCGGGCCAGATGTTCCGGGATGTCCGCTTCAGCCCCGTGTTCGCCGCGGCCAAGGAAGACGGCAGTGCCGCGGATCCCGTCAAGGTCCAGACCGCATTCGTGCATCAGCTGCCCGGCGCGGACGTTGACCGGCAGGAGCATGGTGACGCTTTCGGCGTTCAGGTAGACATGCCAGTCGCCGCGGATCACCGACTCCAGAGGCCCATCCACCAAGGCTTCCAGGGCCTGCAGGTCCGCGGGCACCTGCTCGATGCGGATCGGTTCGGAATTGCCGGCCGGTACTACAAGTGCTGTGTAAGTTCTGTTGTCCATGGTTCGTTTCTCCATAGGTTTTAACACCTGTGGATCCGTCCGTGTTCCCTGGACCGGCGCAATGACGTGAAGCTAGGCGTTGCCCGCCGGCCGGGTCAACGCGGCAATGTCGCGGGGTGTGGTCCGGCAGCAGCCACCCACGATCCGGGCACCAAGCTTCCTCCACTCAGGGGCGGCTGAGCCAAGGCTGGCGGGGGCGCCTGCTGCCGCGGTCAGGTCCTGGCTCCACGTCTTTGTCCCCGGATCGTAGGTCTCCCCCGAGTTGGGGTAGGCCACCAGCGGCTTTTCCGTGTGCTCCCGCAGTGCTGCGAGCGCCGGCGTGACGAGGTTGAGCGGGACGCAGTTCACGCCCACTGCGGCGACGTGCGCCTGGCCGTCAAGGAGCCGGGCCACGTCGGCAAGCGGAGTTCCGTCGCTGATGTGCCCGCCGTCGCGCAGTGAAAAGGAGAACCAGGTGTCGACGCCGTGTTCCCGGCTGAGTGCCAGCAGGGCTTCGGCTTCGGCGAAGGAAGGCAGTGTTTCAAAGGCCAGGAGGTCGACGCCGGCGTTGACCAAAGCGGCGATCCGGGGCGCATGGAAGTCCTTGAACTCCGCCGGGCTGAGCACGTAGTCACCGCGGTATTCGGAACCATCAGCGAGGTAGGCGCCATAGGGTCCCACGGAACCGGCGACCAGCAGCGGCCCGGCATCGGGATGCCCGGCCAGGTGCTCCTGGCGCGCTTCAGCCGCCAGCTGGACGGACAGGGCAATCAGTTCCAGGGCTTCCCGGCCACCAATCCCCCGCGCTGCAAAACCCTGGGGCGTGGCCTGATAGCTGGCGGTGGTAGCGATGTTGGCACCCGCCGCGAAGTAGTCCCGGTGAACGTCCCGGATGAGGTCGGGCTGTTCCAGCAGCACTTTGGCAGACCACAGGGGGTCTGCCAGGTTGCAGCCGCGGGCCTCCAGCTCCGTTGCAAGGGCGCCGTCGGAGACCAGGGGCCTTTCCTGTGAAAGGAGGCTGGACAGGGGTGCGTTGCTGGGCATGCCGACTCCGAACTGGATAACTGCGTTGACAATAATCATTATAAACAATTTCTCATGCTTGTAATGAACATCACTGTGTGCCACGATGACAGGCATCTACGAGCCATATAGGAGGACCACACGTGAGTGTGCAGCTGAATACAGTCCGCAAGCTTCGGGTGCACTGGCCCATCAGCACAGAAACCTTCACACGGATAGCGGCCGGGGAGGTCTCCGCTCTCCGGCAGGACCCGGGTCTGGCCGCGCTCCTGCATGCCGTGGAGCAGTTCCGCGAGCTCGGCGACTTTGGGAACTACAAGCACGTTTTTGAGTCGGGCGTTGGCCTGGAAGGGTTCACCTGCGGCGAGGGCGCCGTACCCACACTGGGCGCGGTGGGGGAACACACGGTTTCGCCCACCTTCGTGTTCACCACGTACTTTGACGCCGCCCTTGAGGACCATGTGGTGGAACAGTTCATCAAGGAGTTAGTGGACATCCACCCTTGGGAGTTGCCGGTCATCGAGGTAACCGGGCCGGTGAGCGTGGCCGGGGGCCTGCGCGCCAAAGACCGTTCCGGAGCGGCTGCCTCATGATTAACACCGCCACCGGCCTCTGGCCGGCCCTGCAGTCCGTGTTGGAAGGACGGCAGTTCACCGACCTCACCCACGCTTTTCATCCCGGCCAGCCGCACTTTCCCGCCTTTCCAAACGAAACCCGGGAAGCGCTTTTCGATCTCGACAAAGGCGACGGCTTCACGGCGCACAGGTACTCCATCGTTGGCCAATGGGGAACACACGTGGACCCGCCATCACATTTCATCCGGGGCGGCCGCACCCTGGACTGCATTCCAGTCGAGGACATGATCCTGCCGCTGGTGGTCCTGGACATCACCAAGGACGTTGCCGGCAACCCGGACGCCACACCCAGCCTGGACCATGTCCGGGACTGGGAGGAGCGGAATGGCAGGATTCCGGCCGCTTCCTTTGTAGCGCTGAGGACCGGTTGGAGCCGGCACTGGCCGGACAGCGAGGCCATGGCCAACCGGGATGCTTACGGCGTCAGCCACACGCCCGGCTGGTCACGGGAAGTTCTGTCCTTCCTCGTCGAGGAACGCTCAATTTCCGTCATCGGGCACGAGCAGACGGATACAGATCCCGGCCTGGCAACCTCCAACGGGGATTTCGGCCTCGAAACCTACATCCTCGCCCAGGACCGCTGGCAGATCGAACTGCTGGCGGATCTCACCGGCCTTCCGGAGGCAGGAGCCGTAATTGTGGCCAGTTGGGCCAAACCGCTTCAGGGAAGCGGCTTTCCCGCCCGCGTCTTTGCCATCTCCTGACGGCAGGCAACAGTCATTTAGACTCGGACCATGTCGAGGACTACAAGCATGGGACGGGGAATCACGGCGGTTCTGGCTGCCGGGGAGCGCCACGCCCACGGCCTCCCCGGCGGCACCGTGGCCGAAATTGCCGCCGACCTGGGCAAGGACCGCAGCCAGGTGTCCCGGAGCCTGCGGACCGCAGAGCAGGAAGGGTTCCTGCGCCGAACAGCGCAACGCACTTTTGCCCTGGACTGGAGCGTGCTGACCGATGCCCACCTGTTGACCCGGCGCCGCCTGCACACCGACGGTGCGGCCGCGTTGGAGCGGCTCTCAAGCGAGACTGGTGAAGGATGCTTCCTGGGTGTCCTCAGCGGGGACAGCACCGTTACGGTGGGCGAAAGTATCCCCGCAACCAGCAAAATGGTGGGCTCATGGCTGGGCCGGCCCTACCCTGCCTACTGCAGCGACGCCGGCCAGGCACTCTTCTGGGAGGCCTCCGAGGCGCAGGTGCGTAAGGTCTTTGCGCAGGTCCCTTTCGTGAAGCACGGCCCCAACACACCGGCCGACGTCGAGGACTTCCTGGCGCGCCTGGAGGCGGCGAGGCGGCGCGGCTATTCCGTGGTTGATGAGGAAGCTGAACCTGGCCTGTATTCGCTGGCCGTTCCCGTGCGGGACTTCAGGGGCGACGTGGTGGCCGCCCTGCAGATCGTGGGCCCGAAAAGCCGGCTTGAGCCCCGCCAGGCTGACCATGCCAAGGCGTTGGCAACGCAGGGGAAGTGGCTTGAAGCCATGCTGGGCTGCCCGTCCCCCAACAACCAGCCCTAGGCTGCGGCCCGCTACCCTTCGGGGGTGGGCCGTGCAGCCCCCAGCCTGGCCGCGGCCCCGGCGAGGACATCGGCCAGTTCCCGGGCCTGGGAACCCATCTCCGCGCGGCTTCCAAGAACACTGAGCGAAGCAACGATTCCACCCTGGGGATCGCGGATGGGGACAGCAACTTCGACAATGCCGTGTTCAAATTCCTCCACGGCTGCAACATAGCCCTCGGCTTTGTCCCGGACCATCAACTCCCAGGCCTCGGGGATGGAGTGGGCGGCACCGGGACCACCAACGCCGATGAAATTCACGTCGGAAAGCAATGCCTCGAAAGCGCGCTGCTTGTGGTCCCACAGCAAGGCCCGTCCGGATCCCGTGCACCAAGCCGGCGTCACCATGCCGGGCTGGACAAAGCTGCCTGCACGTGAATCGTTGCTCGATGCCAGCAGCAAAATGACGCGGTAACCGTCCCGGACGGACACACGGGAGCGCAGACCGGTGGCGGCCACCAGGCTCTCCAGTTCAGCCCCGGCGTGCTGTATCCAGCCCGTATTGAGCGTGGCCGCAAGGCCGAAGAAGCTCCTCCCGACCCGGAACGGACCGCGTTCCGGCCGCTCCAGGAGGCCAAGGTCGCACAGTTCCTGGGTGAGGCGGGATACCCGGCTCTGGTCCATGTCCAGCTCAGCTGCCAGCTGGGAAACGCCCAGGAGCTGCTTGCCGGTCTTTTCCCTGTCAACCACCAGGCGCACAATCCGCAGTCCCTGCGCCAGTGACGACGCCTCCGGGGCAGTTTCGTCCACCCTTGCTGCTCCTTCCCACCGTCAACCGGTCTATCTTCACACGTGAGGGGTTCCCCTGATGCCACACGCTTCTCCGCGCCCCGGATGCAGCCATGGCCCGGCGCAGACGCTTTACGCGTCTGCGCCGGGCCTCAGCTGTGGTTCACGTCCTAGGCAGGCACGACGGCAGAGCGCTTCCGCCCGTACCTGAAGTGGAAGTAGCCGTAGCAGGCCGCAACGAAAGGAATACCGAAGTACAGGGCCGCGACCTGGTTGGGGTCAAAAGCTATGCCGACGAGTGAGATGACGCAGAGGGTAAATGCCAGGATGGGCACCACCGGAAAGAACGGGGCTTTGTAGGCCAGTGCAGCCACGTTCCCGCCGTTCCTGATGAATGAACGCCGGTGGAAGAAGTGCGAAGCGGTGATGGACATCCACACACCCACCACTGCGAAGCCCGCCACCGACACCAATGCCAGGTAGACCGTTTCAGGAGCCACCACGCTGCTGATGAGGGATGCCAGCCCGCCGAGCATGCTCACCGACAGTGCGGTCATGGGGATACCCCGCCGCGTCAGCTTCTTGAGCACCTGCGGCGCGTGGCCTTCATTGGCAAGGGAATAGAGCATCCTCGCACAGGAAAACAATCCACTGTTGCCGGCGGACAGCAGCGCCGTGATGATGACAAAGTTCATCAGGTCAGCAGCGAAAGGAACACCGGTGGCCGTAAACACCGTCACAAACGGGCTCTCGTCAAGCCCTACTTCCTGGTACGGAATAGTGGCGGCAATGACAGCGATGGCCCCGACGAAGAACACCAGCAGGCGGATGACGGTGCTTCGCATCGCTTTGGGAATGCTCGTGGCGGGATCCTTGGTTTCCCCGGCCGCCACACCGATCAGTTCAGATCCGGAAAAGGCGTAAAAGACGGCGAGCGCGGTAATCAGAACGCCGGTGAATCCGTTGGGAAACAGGCCTCCCTCAGTATTGAAATTCTCAAAGAGGAAGGGATGGCTGCCGCCTTCGCTGAGCGGATGGAAGCCCAGCAGGGCTGCACCGCCAAGGACGATGAGCGCCATGATCGCCGCGACCTTGATGATGGCAAACCAGAACTCCGACTCGCCAAAGAACCTGGACGAAACGGCGTTCAAACCGAACAGCGTGGCGGCAAAAACGAGACACCACACCCACACGTCAACGCCGGGGAACCACCGCTGCATCAGCAGGCCCGAGGCGGTGAATTCCGACCCGATGGCCACTGCCCAGCACAGCCAATAAAGCCAGGCGGTTGCGAAGCCGGTGGCCGGCCCGATGGACCGGGCAGCATAGATGTGGAATGCGCCCGAGACGGGGTACGCGATGGCGAGCTCACCAAGGCAGGCCATCACCAGGTAGACCACAAAGGCGCCGACGAGGTAGGCAAGGACGGCGCCGAGTGGCCCTGCCTGCGAAATGGTGTAGCCCGAGCTGAGGAACAAGCCGGAACCTATCACTCCGCCCATGGCGATCATGACCAGATGCCTGGGGCCCATGGAGCGGTGGAGTCCCGGTTCTCCGGAAGGCGGAGCGCCAGGTTCTGGCTTGAGGGTCAGGGGGGTCGAAGATTCCAAGGGATGCCTCCAGGTGGGGGAAGGGTCGGAAGGGCGGCCGCATGTCGCCTGCCTGTCCGAAAGGGGCTATGAGTGCGTCGACAGTGACGAAAGTAACACAAAAGCGCCGTTTTAGTCATGAAAGTCATACGAAGATGCAAATGTTGCACGTTTACTACGTGACACTGACATGTCGAACCGGCAGGCCAATGGTCGTTCTGCCTTCCCGTTTGGGCATTTGGACATGTCCTGGCGGACAGCTGGTGGGGCCACGATGGGAGCACCAACTGAACGGATTGAAGGAGCACCATGACCACGTACGACATCGCGCTGATCGGTTTCGGCGGCGTCAACAGGACACTTGCTGAATTGATCGCCACCCGCGGGGATGAGCTCAGCCGCAAACTGGGTTTCGGCCTGCGGGTGGTGGCCATTACGGACCTTCGCCTCGGCTCGCTGGTGCAGGCCGGGGGAATCGACCTGGACGCAGCCTGCCGGCTCGATCCGGGTGTGGAGACCTTCGCGGCATGCGGGGGGTCCGCAGAGCCGGACAACGAGCGTGTCATTCGGACCTGCCCTGCCGACATCATTTGCGAAGCAACCTTCACCAACCCCGGGGACGGTGAGCCCGCAGCCTCCCACGTCCGCTGGGCCCTGGAATCAGGGAAGAGCGTCTGCACCACCAACAAGGGCCCAGTTGCATTGCATGGCGCGGAACTGGCGGAGCTTGCCCGGAGAAACGGCCTGGGTTTCGAATTCGAGGGCGCGGTGATGAGCGGAACCCCCGTGCTCCGTTTTGCGAAGCAACTGCTTCCAGGCCTGGCCCTCAACGGGTTCGAGGGCATCCTCAACGGCACCAGCAACTACGTTCTGGGCCGGATGGAAGAAGGCCTCAGCTTTGACGAGTCAGTGCGCGAAGCCCAGCAGCGGGGGTACGCAGAGGCGGATCCCACCGCTGACATCGAAGGCTACGACGTCCAGCTCAAGGTCCTGATCCTGGCGAATGAACTCCTAGGCGCGGACCTCACCCTTGCCGATGTGCAGCGCCAGGGCATCTCCGCGCTGACCCCCGAAGACCTCACCAGGGCTGCCAGCCAGGGCCGGCGGTGGAAGCTGGTGGGCTCTGCGCGGCGAAACCCGGACGGGACAGTAAGCGCCGGCGTTGCCCCCGCAGCACTCCCCCTTGACCACGGGCTCGCGGGAGTTTCCGGAGCGAACAACGCTGTGTCCTTCAACACCGACCTCCTCGGCCCGGTAACGGTTTCCGGCCCCGGGGCCGGACGGGTGGAGACCGCTTATGCCCTGCTTTCGGACATCATCGCCATGCACGGTGCCAGGAACCAGGTGACTGCACATGCGTGAATCGACACTTGCGCCACTTGAAAAGGCGCGGCCCGCTGTCGGTGACGTACAGAGCCCCTTCGATGGCCGGGTGGTGGGAGCGGTGGCACTGACCGCACCGGAGGCCATGGAAACGGTCTTCGAGACCGCCCGGGCTGGGGCCGTGCAGGCCAGGGGAATGTCCCGCCACGCCCGCGGGAAGCTCCTGGACTCGGCTGCCATGCTGATGGACGCGCGGGCGGAGGATTTTGCCGGGACCATCTCCGCTGAAAGCGGCAAGACCATCCGGCAGGCACGCAAGGAAGTGCTGCGGGCGGTCAACACCCTGCGCCTGTCGGCAGCAGAAGCACGCCGGAATGCAGGAGAAACCATTCCTTTTGACTCCTATGAGGGATCGGAAGACCGCATTGGCTGGTACTCCCGCGAGCCATTGGGCATCATCGCGGCCATTACGCCCTACAACGACCCCCTGAACCTGGTGGCGCATAAGGTGGGCCCGGCCATCGCGGGAGGAAACGCCGTGATCCTCAAGCCGTCGGCATTGACTCCCCTGTCCGCCCAAATGCTGGCGGACGTCCTCACCGAAGCGGGCCTGCCGCACGGAGTGCTCACGGTTGTCCATGGAGGCAGGGACGTTGCGGAGGCGATCGTCAGGAACCGTGACATACGGATGGTGTCCTTCACCGGCGGGTTTTCGACCGGTGAGGCCATCGCCCGGACAGCTGGGCTGAAGAAGCTGTCCATGGATCTGGGCGGCAATGCACCGGTGATCGTGATGGACGACGCCGACATTGCTGCCGCCGTGGAAGCCTGCGTCTCCGGCGCCTTTTGGGCCGCCGGCCAGAATTGTGTGGGAGCACAGCGTCTCCTCGTCGCCGAGACCGTGTACTCGGAGTTCCGCCGGCGGTTCCTCGACGAAACGTCCCGGCTGGTGGCGGGCGATCCTGCAGCGGAAAGCACCGATGTGGGTCCGATGATCACGTCGGCAGCGGTGGAACACCTCCAGGCCAAAATTGATGCGGCCGTCAGCGCAGGTGCCGTGGTCCTGGCCGGCAATATCCGGAACGGCAATGTCCTGGAGCCTACGGTGCTGGAGAACGTTCCCTTGGGGAGCAGGCTCTGGGCCGAAGAAGTCTTTGGACCAGTGGTGCTGCTGCAGCCGTTCAGCACCTTTGACGAGGCGGTGGACCTGGCGAATGCGGTGGACTTCAGCCTGCATGCGGGAATCTTCACGCGCTCCCTTGGGACTGCAGTGGAGGCTGCCGGCCGCATCGATGCAGGTGGCGTGATGATCAACGATTCCTCGGATTACCGCGTCGACGGCATGCCGTTCGGTGGGTCCAAGTACGGCAGCATGGGCCGCGAAGGTGTGCGGTTCGCCTACGAGGAGATGACCCAGCCGAAGGTTGTCTGCATCAAGCGCCGGGACGGCGGGGTCTAGGTGGGCTGGACTGCCGTGCCCCGCCGGACGTAGTTGGACAGTGTCATGGCCGTCACCGTGTCCGTCACTCCGGGAGCGGCAGCAATCTGTTCCCAGATTTCCTGGATGCGCTCCAGGGAACGGGCTTCCACCCGGACCAGCAGGTCGAAGTCGCCGCTGACAACATCGCAGAGGACCACTTCCGGGATCGATTGCAGCAGGGATATCACATCGGATCCGCGCACCCTGTCCTTCCGGTAGACCATCAGGAAGGCCGAGACGGGTCCTTGACCGGGCGTACCGGTGACCACCGTGTAGCCCTGGATATACCCCTGCCGTTCCATGCGGTCGATCCGCTGCCGCACGGCGTTGCGGGACAGAAGCACCTTCGCTGCCAGCTCCGCGTGGCTGATCCTGGCGTTGCGGGTCAGCTCCGCAAGGATGCTCTGATCGATCCGGTCAAGACTCGCCCGCTCCATGTCCACCCTTCACCGCATGAGATTTCAACAGCAGACACGAGTCGGCCCGGCTCCAGAACGAAAGCACTAGGAGATGATACTTCGGCACCAGGTCAGCGCGTCCGCTGACCCGCCATGAAATGGGCGACGGCGGCACCTGGCCGGGTGCCGTCGTCGGACCTTCACGTCGTGGCCGGGATGGCGCACCGGGTAAACTTGTCCGGTCATGCGCTGTTCCTACTTTGATGCCGGCACCTGCCGCTCCTGCACCCACATGGGCAGGCCCTACGGCGAGCAGCTGGCCGGCAAGCAGCTGCACTGCCAGACCCTCCTGTCCGGCCACACCGAACTCGAATGGCTTCCGCCGGTGGCGAGCCAGGAGTCCGGCTTCCGCAATAAGGCCAAAATGGTGATTGGCGGAACCGCCCAGAACCCCACCATCGGGATCCTCGACGCCGACGGCCATGGCGTTGACCTGCGCAAGTGCGGCGTCTGCTCCCCCGGCCTGCTGGCCTGCTTCCCCGTGCTGGCCAATTTCATCCGCCGGGTCCGCCTGACGCCCTATGACGTTCCGGGCCGGACCGGCGAGCTCAAGCACGTGATCATCACCGAATCACCGGACGGGGAGGTCATGCTCCGGCTGGTCCTGCGCTCGGACCAAACGGTGCCGCGCATCCGGAAGCACCTCCCGGAACTGCTGGCCGCACTGCCGCAGGTGAAGGTGGTCTCCGTCAACCTGCACCCGGAACACAAAGCCGTGCTGGAAGGCGACCGGGAAATCCTGCTGACCCGGCAGTCCACCCTGAACATGCGGGTCAACGACGTCAACCTGCACCTGCGCCCGCAAAGCTTCTTCCAGACCAACACCGACATGGCCGCGGCGCTGTACCGCCAGGGGCGCGAGTGGGTCAACGAACTGGCGCCGGCCTCGGTGTGGGACCTGTACTGCGGCGTGGGCGGGTTCGCCCTGCACAGCGCCGCCCCGTCCCGCACCGTCACCGGCATTGAAACCAGCAGCGAGGCGATCGTGTCTGCCCGCATCAGCAGTGACGAGGCCGGCCTGCAGGGGATGGACTTCCAGGCCGGCGACGCCACCGCGTTTGCCCTTGCCAGCAGGCAGTCGCCGGACCTGGTGATCGTGAACCCGCCGCGGCGCGGCATCGGGAAGGAGCTGTGCGGCTGGCTGGAATCCTCGGACGTGCAGCACGTGGTGTACTCCAGCTGCAACGCACAGTCCCTGGCCCGAGACCTGGCCGCCCTCCCGTCGTTCACCGCCCGGCGCGCCCGGGTCCTGGACATGTTCCCGCAGACCACGCACTACGAGGTGATGGTGCTGCTGGAACGGGCCGCGTAGGTTCCCGGCTTACCTGCCGCGGACGCGTTCGACGGCGGCCGCGGCGGCTTCACGCCCGCCGGCCCGGAGTCCCGCAGCCACTCCTTTCGCGTCGGCGTCGGAGCGGTTCTGGCTCAGTTTTTCCTTCGCCTCGATCCGGGTGATCACCAGTTCCACGCCGACGATCGCCCGCAGCTGCCCGGCAATGAACTTCTCCGGCGCATCGTCCACGGTCCAGGGTTCCGCCCGGCGGTCCTCGTGCAGGCCGGTCAGGTGCCGGACGTGCCCGGCCAGCCAGGCGGCGTCGTCATGGACCACCAGCTGCCCGTACACATGTGCCGTGCTGTAGTTCCAGGTGGGGACCACGCGGCCGTGCTCGGCCTTGGAGGCGTACCACGACGGCGAGACGTAGTCGTCCGGCCTCTGGATGATGGCCAGTGCCTCACCGGTTGGCGCGGTGGACCACTGCGGGTTGTTCCGTGCCATGTGGGCCTGCAGCGCGCCGTGCTCCCCCACCGCCGGGTTGAAGGCGAAAGGCAGCAGTGTTGCCAGCAGGCCCTGGTCCGTCATGGTGACCAGGTTGGCCGCGCCGGGCGCCGCAAGGAGGTTTTGGACGGCCTGGGGGTCTGCGGCGAAGTGGGCGGGAATGTACATTGGGAGTCCTTTCAGGAGGTCAGAGGGCTGGTTTGAGGCGGACGCGGACGGCCGCAGCGGCGCAGAGGATGACGGCAAGGGCGCCGATCACGGTGGTCCAGGTGAGCGCTTCCCCCAGCAGGAGCGCGGCCCAGCCGATGCTGAGGACCGGCTGGAGCAGCTGGATCTGGCTGACCTGTGCCATGGGCCCGATGGCCAGGCCGCGGTACCAGGCGAAGAAGCCCAGGAACATGCTTACCAGCGCGAGGTAGGCGAAGGCCGCCCACTGGACGGGGGTGGCCGACGGCGGCTGGTCCAGGACGGAGAGCACGGCCAGGACCAGCATGGCCGGGGCGGCAAGGACCAGGGCCCAGGCGATGGTCTGCCAGGAGCCGAGCTGGCGTGCCAGCAGGCCGCCTTCCGCATACCCCACCGCGGCGCAGGCCACGGCGCCGAGCAGCAGGAGGTCGGCCCAGTGCAGGTGCCCCACACCGCCGGACTGCAGGAAGGCAAATGAGATCGCCGCCAGCGAGCCGAGCGCCATCACCGCCCAGAAGACGGCCGGCGGCCGCTCGCCGGAGCGCAGGACCGCCACCGTGGCAGTGGCGGCCGGCAGGAGGGCGATCACCACGGCCCCGTGCCCTGCCGGCACCGCGGTGAGCGCGTAGGACGTCAGCAGCGGAAAGCCGACGACGACGCCGCCGGCCACGAGCGCCAGGCGCGGCCAGATGCTCGGTTGCGGCAGCCGCTGGCGGGTGATGGCGAGTGCTGCGGCCGCGAGAACAGCGGCCACGACGGCCCGGCCGGAGCCGATGAACAGTGGCGGGATGCCTGCGACGGCCACGCGGGTGAACGGGACGGTAAAGGAGAAGGCCGCCACGCCCAGCAGGCCCCACCAGATTCCGGTGGCCTTTGGCGGCAGTATCACTGGGTCATTCAGCACAGTAGCGCTACTATGATCTTTCATGAATAACGATAGCAGTTCGCGGATCGTTGCGGCACTCCGGCAATGGATCGCCGGCGCGGCTCCGGGAGCCCAACTGCCGTCCACCCGCCAGCTCGTGGCCGAGTACCAGGCCAGCCCCGTGACCGTGCAGAAGGCGCTGCAGGTGCTGACGGCCCAGGGGCTGGTCGAAAGCCGGCCGGGCGTTGGGACCTTTGTCCGTGCGGTCCGCACGGCACGCCCCTCGGACTATGGCTGGCAAACGGCTGCGCTGAGGTCGCCGTCGTCCCCGCTGCCGTCGTCGTCGGGCACCATGCGCAACGTTCCCGGCGATGCCATCTGGTTCCATTCCGGCTACCCGGACCGTGAGCTGCTGCCGGAGCGCCTGGTCCGCGCCGCGCTGACGCGCGCTGCCCGTGGTGACGCTGCACTGTCACGGCCGCCGGCCGCCGGCATGCCCGAGCTGCAGCAATGGTTCGCGCAGGAACTGGGACTGGCCACTCCGGTGGGGGTCACGCCTCCCACCCCGAACGACGTGGTGGTGCTGCCCGGAAGCCAAAGCGGCCTCAGCTCCATCTTCCGGGCGCTGGTGGGCGCGGGACAGCCGCTGCTTATTGAGTCGCCGTCGTACTGGGGCGCCATCCTCGCCGCCGCCCAGACCGGGGTGCGGCTGGTTCCGGTGCCCACCGGTCCTGACGGGCCGGACCCCGCGGACGTGGACCGCGCCTTCGCCGAGACCGGTGCCCGTGCCTTCTACGTGCAGCCCAACTATTCCAACCCCACCGGGGCGCAGTGGGCGGCGGGCCGGGGCGACGGGATCCTGGATGTGGTCCGCCGGCATGGCGCCTTCCTGGTGGAGGACGACTGGGCCCACGATTTCGGCATCACCTCGGATCCTGTTCCGCTGGCCACCCGCGACGATTCCGGGCATGTGGTGTACATCAGGTCCCTGACCAAAAGTGTTTCCACCGCCATCCGGATTGCTGCCGTGGTTGTCCGCGGACCGGCGCGGGAACGCATCCTGGGCCAGCGCGCCGCCGAGTCGATGTACGTCAGCGGGCTCCTGCAGGCCGCCGCGCTGGACGTGGTGACGCAGCCCGGGTGGCAAACGCACCTGCGAAGCCTCCGCCAGCAGCTCCAGGCGCGCCGGGACCTCCTGGCGGCCAGCATCCGCGAACACGTTCCCCAGGCGCACATCGACGCCCTGCCCAAGGGCGGACTGAACCTGTGGCTGCGCCTGCCCGATGCCACGGACCTTACGCGCCTGGTGCGTGACTGTGAGGACGCCGGGGTGATTATCGCCGCGGGCACGGAGTGGTTCCCGGCCGAACCCGCCGGCGCCTTCATCCGGCTCAACTACTCGGGCCCGAATCCGGGCGCCTACCCGGAGGGTGCACGCGTGATCGGCGAGGCGCTGGCGCGGCAGGGCTGAGGCCCACGGTGCCGTAAATGCGCGACTTTTGCGCCTCCGCGGGAGCGGGTGCCCTTCTCTTCGGGGAGGGCTGACCGGAAAGTTCCGATAAGTAACGCAATCCGGTCATGGCGCGCAGGGCAAACCGGAAGCTGCAGGGTTGGCGAAGGAATGCGTCAAGATTTCCGCTTAACCCGGTTCCGGCCACGCAGCCGTGGCTACGCTGGCCGTGCAATCCGCATCCAGCACACGCATTTGGGGGAACCATGCCTGAAATTCACAGCCCTTCCGCGCCCCGCACCTCTCGCAAGGAAGACACGCTGACCGCCGGGGCTGCCTGGCGGAAGGGCTCCAACAAAACGCTGACCGCCGGGGCCGCTGCCGCCGTCGTGCTCCTGCTGGCAGCTTGCGGCGCACCCCAGGCCTCACTGACGGCCGCTGCAGGCCCCGCCAGCGAAACTGCAACCGCAACACCCACGCCAAAACCCATTGCCGATACGCCCTGCACCGCAGTGAACGGGCAGCAGGTTTCCGCAGGCACCACCTATGTCTGTACCAAGGACGAATCCGGCAGGCTGGTGTGGCTGGACGCCGCGCAGTCCAAGCGGGTCACGGAGAAGCTGGCAGCCGCAGCTGCAACGAAGGTGGCCGCGGAAAAGGCCGCAGCTGACAAGGCAGCCGCAGATAAGGCCGCAGCCGACAAGGCCGCGGCCGACAAAGCTGCCGCTGATGCAGCCGCCGCAGAGGCCGCTGCCCGGCAGGCCGCCGAAGCGAAGGCCGCCCAGGAAGCGGCGGCAGCCCAGGCAGCAGCGGACAAGGCTGCGGCGGCGGCTGCCGCAAAGGCTGCTGCGCCTCCCGCTCCCGTGGCCCAACCCGTTCCGGGCACCAATCCCGGCTGCGACCCCAACTATTCAGGCTGCGTTCCCATTGCCTCCGACGTGGACTGCGCCGGCGGAAGCGGCAACGGGCCGGCGTACGTCCGCGGCCCCATCCAGGTCACAGGCACGGACATCTACGGACTGGACGCCGACCACGACGGCCTGGCCTGCGAACGGTAGGCTAGACGAAGGCCTTGACCAGCTCTTCGCTCTTCTCCCACAGGCCCCTGGCCAGCTCGGCGTCGTACGCCTGCGGGTTGGCCTTGGCCAGGGAGCGCTTGTAGTAATACGCCCCGGAGATCCAGTCGGTGCCCGGGGTGCCGTTGGTGAGCCACAGCAGGGTGTCGGCACCCTGATCAGGGCTGAGCATGAAGCGGTTCAGCAAGGTGGTGTACGCGTGCCGCCAGGGGCTCCCGGACTCCGCCGCGAAGTTGGTGCGGACCACGCCCGGGTGGAATGCCGCCGTCGTGATTCCCTGGTCGTGGAAGCGGCGGTGCAGCTCGGACGTGAAGAGGATGTTGGCGAGCTTGCCCGTTCCGTAGGCGCGGTTGGTGCTGTATCCGTGCTCGGCGCTGAGATCGAACAGGTCCAGCTTGCCGAAGCTGTTGGCGCCGCTGGAGGTGTTGACCACCTTGGCCCTGCTGGCGGTGAGCGTGTCCATGAGCAGCGTGGTCAGCAGGAACGGTGCCAGGTGGTTGACCTGGAATGTCGATTCGTTGCCGTCCACCGTGAGCGTGCGTTTGCCCATGATGCCGCCGGCGTTGTTGGCCAGGACGTCGATCCGGGGGTACTTTTCCTTGAGCTGGGCGGCGAGTTCGCGCACCTGCGCCAGGTCGGCGAAGTCGGCGAGGTAGGAGTCTGCACCGATCTCCCCCGCCAGGGCGCGGGTCTTTTCGGCGGAACGGCCGACGACGACCACCTGCTCCCCTGCCTTGGCCAGCGTCCGTGCGGCTGCCGCGCCAATGCCGTCGCTGGCGCCGGTGATCACGATGGTGCGAGGAGTCAAGGGGTGTCCTTTGGTCGGCGGGCGGCGCATAGGGAAAGCACGCCAAGGGGAACAACGACGGCGGGGCGGCCGGTGTTCCCACCAGCCGCCCCGCCGTCACTCAGCGTGAAGCGTCAGCCCGCCACACCGGCCACCAGGAAGATGGCAGCGGCGATAGCGAAGCCCATCACGCCGATCAGGGTTTCCATCACGGTCCAAGTCTTCAGGGTGGTCTTGACGTCCATCCCGAAGAACCGGCCCACCAGCCAGAAGCCGGAGTCGTTGACGTGGGAGACCACCACGGATCCGGCGGCGACGGCGATCACCATGGCGGCGATCTGCATGCCGTTCAGGCCGCCTGCTGCGACCGCGGGGGCAATGAGGCCCGCGGTGGTGGTGAGGGCGACCGTGGCTGAGCCCTGGGCGATGCGCAGGATGGCGGAGATCAGGAATCCTGCCAGGATCAGCGGGATGCCAAGGTTGCCCAGGACGTCCGCCAGCGCCTTGCCGATGCCCGAGGTGCGCAGGACGCCGCCGAACATGCCTCCGGCGCCGGTGATCAGGATGACCGAGCAGACCGGTCCCAGGGAGGATTCGAGCAGCTTCTCCAGCGCCCCCGCATCGCGGCCGCGGCGGGTGCCCAGCACGAACAGCGCCGCGAGCACGGCGATCAGCAGTGCCACCGGGGTTTCACCGATGGTCCGCAGGATCTGGAACCACTGTTCCTTCTTGACGGAGGCGTCCAGGGCTCCGGAGGAGGCAAGGGTGTTCAGTCCGGTGTTGAGGAAGATCAGGACCAGCGGCAGGAGCAGCAGCCCGATAATGGTGCGGAACTTTGGCGGGTGCGCCTCGGCGTCGGCACTGGCGTGGCCCAGGATTTCGGGAACCGGGAGGACCAGCTTCCGGCCGGTGTACAGGCCGTACAGGTAGGCGGTGACGTACCAGGTGGGGATGGCGGTGATGAGGCCCGCGATCAGCACCAGGCCGATGTTGGCATCGAAGAAGGCGGCGGCGGAGACCGGACCGGGGTGCGGCGGCAGGAAGATGTGCATCACCGAGAAGGCGCCGGCGGCGGGAAGGCCGTAGCGCAGCACTCCCCCACCCAGTCGGTGGGCGACGGCGAAGACCACCGGCAGCATGACCACCAGGCCGGCGTCGAAGAAGATGGGGAAGCCAAAGATCAGCGAGGCCAGGCCCAGCGCGAACGGCGCGCGCTTTTCACCGAAGACGCCGATCAGGTAGTCGGCCAGCACCTTGGCGCCGCCGCTGGTTTCCACGATCCGGCCCAGCATCGCGCCCAGGCCCACCAGCAGTGCCACGGTCCCCAGGGTGGTGCCAAAGCCGTTGACCAGGACCGGGACCACCTGGTTGGCGGGGATGCCGGTGGCAAAGGCGGTGGCCAGGCTGATGAGGATCAGGGCGATCAGGGCGTGCATCCGCAGCCGGATGATCAGGAACAGCAGCACAAGAATTGCCGCCGCGGCGATGAGCAGCAGGGGGCCTGCGCCCATCGTCTGGGTCCATCCTTCGATGGTCATGGTTCTCCTTTGAAACAGGGTTGGGGACTGGGGGTCAGGACGCTGTGGGCGCCTGGCCGGAGGGGAGGTTGAGGGCCTGCACGACGGCGGCGACCAGTTCTTCGGGTGAGCGCGAGATGTCGAGGCGGAGGCTGCCTGCGTCCAGCTCTTCCTGGCTGAGCGGCTCAAGGGTTGCCAGCTGGCTGGGCAGCAGGGTGGGCGGCATGAAGTGACCCACGCGCCCCTGCATGCGCTGACTGATCAGGTCCGCGCCGCCGTCGAGATGGAGGAAGATGACGCGGCCTTCGGCGCCGGCGAGCAGCTCACGGTAGCCGCGCTTGAGCGCGGAGCAGGTGAGGACGGTGCTCTTGCCGGCGGCGGCCTGCGCGGTCATCCAGCTGCGGATCTCCTCGAGCCAGGGCCAGCGGTCCCCGTCCTGGAGGGGAATGCCCTGGCTCATCTTGGTGATGTTCGCTTCCGGGTGGAATTCATCCGCTTCGGCGCAGGCCCATCCCAGCTGTTGGGACAGGGCGGCCGCCAGGGTGGATTTGCCGGAACCGGCAACGCCCATGACCACCAGGTGCGTGGCTGGATACTGCATGTCATACCTCCGGAGAAGACGTCTTTGGCTTTCGAAGAAGCTCGCTGCCGGCCCGGTGTTCATCGGGCCAAGCGATAAGGTATCACCTTTCTTCACTAAAGATGCTATCTATTCGTGTCACAAGTCATACCTTTGCCGCTTTCCCCGCTATTCTGGAGGGGCGCAGCGGCGCGTAACGGAACGGGGAAAAGAATGTCGACGGCGACAATCCAGGACGGCGATGAAGTGCACGACGGCGGTCCCTCCCCGGCGGCGCAGGGGCGGGTTATTGAGGCGGTGGGGGTTGCCATAGCTTCCGGGGAGCTCGTCCCGGGCACACGGCTCACCCTTGAAGGGCTGCAGCACGAGTACGGAATCTCACGGACCGTTGCCCGGGACACCATGAAGGTCCTCGAATCGATGAACCTGGTCTACTCACGCCGGCGCGTGGGCATCGTGGTGCAGGAACCCTCGCTCTGGAACGTTTTCGACCCGAACCTGGTGCGCTGGCGGCTGGCCTCGGACCGGCGGGACCTGCAGTACAGCAGCCTCACCGAGCTGCGCATCGCCGTCGAGCCCATCGCAGCAGCGGGCGCTGCACGCCGGGCCAGCGCCGCAGAGCGTGCACAACTGGTGTCCCTGGCCGCCGACCTCCGCCGGCTGGGCGAGGCTGGCGACCTCCAGGCCTTCCTGGCCGCCGATATCGCGTTCCATCAGCTGCTGCTGCGAAGCTGCGGCAATGAAATGTTCCGCGCCCTGGAAGGGATGATCGCGGAGGTCCTGACCAGCCGGACCCGGCAGGGGCTCATGCCGTTCAAGCCGAGGAGCGAAGCACTGCAGGCGCATGAAGCTGTTGCGACGGCCGTGGCCGGGGGCGATACCGCGGAGGCGGAACGGGCCATGCACCACATCCTCGATGAGGTGCGGGAAGCGATGGGGCTGCGCTGACCCCGAACGCAAACGGGTCCGGCCGGGCAATCGCCCGACCGGACCGCGTATCTCGAGGGTAACTGGGGTGTCAGTCGACGACCCTCACCTTGCCCACCATGCCCATGTAGTCATGGAGGGCGCAGATGTACCTGAAAGTTCCCTTCGCCTGGAATGTCACGGCGAACTCATCCCCGGGCCACATGACTCCCGAATTGAGGTTGCCGCCATCGAAGTGCTCCGGGTCGCCGGACGGGGCGAAAATGTTCGCCGGTTCGGTGCCAAACGTGACGGTGTGCGGAGCGTCCATGCCTGTATTCGCAAACACGACGGTATCGCCAACATGCACTGTGACGGTTGGCCGGACAAAGCGCATGACCATCGCCACGCCGTCGTCACCGCCGGCTATGACCTTGTGGTTGCTTGCCTGCTGCGCCAGGGATGCGTCCAGTTGCTGCCCGTCCCGGAGGATGGACCTCTCCTGCGCCCTCGATGCCTTGTCGTAGTCAGCCTGGCTGTAGGGGTAGTCCGTGCCCCGATCGCGCACGTGGACCGTTCCCTTCATCACCATGCCGTGGACCAGGCAGTAGTACGTGAAGTCGCCTTCCCGCGGGAACGACAGGCTGTAACTCCTCGCATCGGGGAAGCCAGGGACGTCCACGTTGGCCAGGAGGCCCGAGTTGTAGTATGAATGCCCGTCGTAGCTGTCCCCTCCGCGCTTCAGCAACTCATCGTTGCTGAACGGATTGAACGGTTGCAGCGACTGTCCCGAAGCCAGGAATGTCACTGTGTGAATTTCGGCGGAGTTTGCGTGCCACGCGATGGTGTCCCCCTTATTGATAAAGATCTCCGAGGGTAGGAACGCCATCCCCTGGATCTCCTGGTCGCGGGATTCAGAGCCCACCTGTACCTGCCAGGTCCGGTGGCCGCCGTCGGCCGATGCGGGGCCGGCTGCAGCCAATGAGGCGAGTAGTGCAACAGCGAATGCGACAATGAATGCCAGTTTGTTGGATCTCGGTGTGGTTCCCCGATAGTGCTTCATAGCAGTGCTTTCTTAAACGGCGATCTGATAAATGCCGATGTGCAGCTGCAGCCGATTCGACCCATTGCGTGACTGGCCCAACCGGCCACTGTTTTTCGGAGTGAAGGTGCCGGCTGCCGATGCCGGGGAGCGCGGGCAGCCAGTGCCGGCCAATTTTCGGGCCGGACATGCACCACCCCAACTGGTGCCGCGCAGGTATACCAATTTTCCAGACGCCGCCCACGGTGCTGGTGTGCACATGCTGGAGGCGCGTGCACCTTCAACAGTCCTCCTGTAGGTGGAACTTGTCGAGACGGGGCGGCTAAGGAAAATACTGTTCGAGGCGCAGGCCTGCGGGCGGGAACTGGCACAGCTGGGTTAAACAAAAGCAGGGCCTGCCGATGAACGGCAAGCCCTGCTTGGAAACCTAACGGTCCCGGAACCCTAGGAAATTAGAGAGCCTGGATGTTGGTGGCCTGGGGACCCTTGGGGCCCTGCTCGGTGTCGAAGGAAACCTTCTGGTTCTCTTCGAGGGAGCGGAAGCCGGAGGAGTTGATCGCGGAGTAGTGCGCGAAAACGTCCTGCGAGGAGTCGTCCGGGGAGATGAAGCCGAAGCCCTTTTCAGCGTTAAACCATTTGACGGTACCAGTAGCCATTATTTTTGTCCTTCGTGAAGGTGGAGGGAAAATCCCGACTTTCGGGCCCTCCGGCGTGGGGTGTTCAAAAACCGCTACTTCAGAAGAACACGGACTTTCGACCGCGCGTACTGCCTGAACTACCAACTGCATAAACACAACAACAGGATCAACACTACAGGAGATTCGCCCCACACCTAATTCCGTGCCTGTTCAACGGCACTAAACCTGCCGGCGATCCTCGAGCGCCGTGCTGTACCGGGTGAACCCGGGGCGGAGCCGGACCGAGCGGGGGCCCACCATCGCGATGTCCTCCCACAGCACCAGGAACGAGCCGCGGTGCCGCCACCGCAGTATCCGGGCCAGCAGCCACGGGTGGGTGAGGCCATTGCGCTCGTACCCCAGGAACGATGCAACGCTGTGCGGGCTGACCACCAGCCCCAGCAGCCGCGCGTCCGCCATCAGCTGGTGCGGGGGCCCGTCCAGCACGAACCGGGCGTCGGCAACCCGGCCCAGCCATCCGCCGTCGGGGTCATGGACCGGAGTGCCCAGCAGGTCACCGAGGATCATGGCGGCCTCCCGGTATCCGCGCGATGATCTTGTCCCGGACCCACCGTTCCACCCAGCTGGCATCCAGCGGTTCGCCGCTCACGCCCAGCCGAACCACCACTTCCACCTCCGCCACGTCCTTCCACGGGATCCGGATCAGCCTGGACGACGGCGGCCTGCCGCCAAAGATCCGCGTGCCCAGCACCGCCCCGGTCAGCAGGGCCGTGATGACCGGTGGCGCCGTCCCCGGCGGGATCTCCACGTCCAAAGCAGGCCCGCTCACCTCAAGGTCGTCCACGGTGGTGACCGGGACGCCGTCGTGGTCCAAAACCTGCCGGTCCATGAGGTGCAGCTGCGCGTCCAGGATGCGGCCGGCCACGTGCGGCACGGGCGGCAGCGGACCGGACGGGGAGGTCATGAGCCGGCTCCTGTCACAATCATGAGCGGAATGGCGGCAAGGGAGGCCACCAGGATGATCACCAGGTAGACCATTCCCAGCACGTTTACCACACGGCCGTTCACGTGCTCGTGCATGTACTGGGGATCGTTGGCCACGATGAGGACGGGCAGGTACGTCAGCGGCAGGGCAATGGCGGAGAACACCACCGAGTATTCGGTCACCTGCACCGGGTCCACGCCGGTGGCCAGGACCGCCATCCCGATCAGGAGGCAGACAATCATGGCCACGTGGAAGCGCGCGGCCTCCGCCGGGCGGCGGAACTTCCCCCACGACCAGCCGAAGAACTGGGCCAGCGTGTAGCCGGACGAGAGGGTGGTTTCCAGGGCGGCGCCGAAGGTTGCGGCCACGATGCCCACCAGCACGAACGCCAGCCCCAGCTTCCCGGCACCTTCCGCCACGGGCAGGATCACCTGGGACAGCGACGTCACCGAAATACCGGCCGGCAGGAGCACGACGGCGGCGCACGCCGCGATGGCCACGGACAGCAGGCCGCCCAGCGGGAAACCGACCAGGACGTTGATGCGTTCCTGCAGCAGGTCCTTTACGGTCCAGCCTTCCTCCACGGCGCCGGAGGAGAAGAAGAAGACCTCGTAGGGGGTCATGGCGGCGCCGAACAGTGCGATGGCGTAGTAGCTGTACGTCCACACTGTTTCCTGCTCCGGCACGGCGGGCGTCAACTGCCCGGCCAGCGCTCCCCAGTCAGGTTTGAGGAGGAACAACGCCACCGCAAAGACAATCAGCGTCAGCCCCAGCAGGCCCGCGACGTTTTCCATGATGGTGAACCTGACGCGCCAGATGACCAGCCACACGGCCAGCGCCGCCACGGGGATCCACAGCAGGTAGTACACGCTGCTGGCCAGCTGCAGGGCCAGCGCCACACCGCCGATTTCCGCGGTGACGGTCATCAGGTTGATCAGGAAGGACGCCGAGAGGTTGGCCAGGCCTGCCCGCGCGCCGAGGCGTTCGCGGATCACTTCGAAGGTGGCCCGCCCCGATGCCGCCGCCACCCGGCCGGACATGTTGGCGAACAGGCAGATGCCCACCACTCCGACGGCCACCACCCACACCATCGACAGCCCGAACCGGGAACCGACGACGGCGTTGGTCACCAGGTCCCCGATGTCCACGAACCCGCCGATGGCGGTGAGGACCCCGAGCGCGACGCCGAGGAGCCGCTTCACCGGGACCCCACCGCGCCTTCGAGCTGCTTCAGGGCGTCCTGCGCGTCCGCGAGCGCCTTGTCACCGTCGGAAAGGGCCGGGCTGCCGCCGTCGTTGGCTGCCAGCGCGGCGCGTGCCGTGGCGAAACCAGCGGCGCACTGGTCCAGCACATCCAGCGCCTGCTTTTGCGCAACGCGCTCCTCCTGCGTGGCCGGCGAGAGCTTCAGGACACTGTTCCTGCTGGCCTCGACCTCCTTGAGGCCGTCCTCCAGGCTGGTGTCGGTGGCGGCTTTGGTGAGCTTACCGTCCATGTCCTGGCGGAGGGCGATCCGTGCGGTGGCCACGGCAGAGGAACTGTCCTTCACGGCCGTGGACACCGACTCAGCAATGCCGCCGCTGCAGCCCGTCAGGAGGGCGAGCGCGGCGAGGGCCACGAGCGCGGGCCTGGCGGCGGGGCGGGCGCGGAAGGCGGCGGCCCGGGGGGTAATTTTTGCGGCCGGGAGGGAGTCGGGCGTGTTCAGCACCGTTGCCTCCAGCCCCCGGAAACTCCCGGATCCATGCGACCTGGCAGGGCAGCCAAAAAATAGTTGCCTTGAGCTATATATAGCACTCCGCAGGGAAGTTTGACCTGCTCAAGCCGGGATTTTTGTCGCCTGCGCCATGGGGTCCACGGACCCTCGACCGCGCCTGCGAATAGGCATATCCTGCATCCAGATCCTGCGGAAACAACCCACCACCGGGAGATGAAGCCATGGAGATGCCCAAGGCAACCGAGGAAGACAAAGAGCGGTTCCGGCGCGTGATCCCTGACCATCCGGGAGTGGTGGTGAAGCCGATGTTCGGCAACCTCGGCGCGTTCATCAACGGCAACATGTTCGCCGGGCTGTTCGGCTCCACCATCGGCGTGAAGCTCTCCCCGGAGGACAAGGAGATGCTCGAGTCATCCGAGCGGACCGTGCCGTTCGGGCCGGCGGAGCGGCCCATGGGCGGATACACCGGACTGCCGGAGGTCTGGAATGAAGAGGGCGACGGCGACGACACCCGGGCGCGGGCATGGGCCGAAAAGGCGTTGGGTTACATCGCGTCCCTGCCGCCCAAAGAGCCCAAGGAACGCCAAGCAAGGGCCGCGAGGACTTCCCGGGCGGCGGCGAACTAGCCATGTCCGCCCCCGCGGTTTCCCGTGACGGGACCAACACCGTGGTGGTGGGTGCCGGGCAGGCCGGCCTGGCCACCAGCTACTGGCTGGCGCAGCGGGGCGTGGAGCACCGGCTCTTGGAGCGGCGGCCTGCATTGGGCGGCGCCTGGCAGGACCGGTGGGACTCCTTCTACCTGAACACCCCCAACTTTTCATTGGCCCTGCCGGGCACTGACTATGACGGGCCGGACCCGGACGGATTCATTCCCCGCGACGCCACCATCGACTTCTTCCGCGGTTACGCAGAGGGCATCAACGCCCCGGTGGAACTGGACACGGAGGTCACCCGGATCGCCCCGGCCGGGACCGGGTTCACGCTCGAAACGGGCCGGGGCACATGGACCGCCCGGAACGTGGTGCTGGCCAGCGGCGCGTTCCAGCGCCCCCGGATCCCGCCTGCCGCCGCCGGCCTCTCCCCCGGGATCCTGCAGCTGCACAGCCATGAGTACCGCAACCCCGGGCAGCTGCCGGAGGGCGCGGTGCTGGTGGTGGGCACCGGACAATCCGGCGGCCAGATCACCGAGGACCTGCTCGACGCGGGGCGCACCGTGCACCTGTCCGTGTCCAGTTGCCCCGAAGCGCCGCGGCGGTACCGGGGCCAGGACATCTTCCACTGGATCATGGAAGTGAACGTCCACGGCCCCGGCTACGGGATCAATGCGCTGCTGGTGGACCAGCTGCCCTCCCCCGCCGGACGCTTCATGTGCAACCCGCTGCTGTCCGGCAACGGCGGCGGCCACAGTGTGCACCTGCGCGGGCTGGGCCGGCGCGGCGTCCGGCTGCATGGCCGGTTTGAGGGATTGCACGACGACGACCTGGTCTTCACGGATGATCTCCCCCAGCGCCTTGGGCTGGTGGAGGCGGGGTTCGGGCAGCGTCTCAAAATGCTTGCCGACGCGTACATCCGGGCAGCCGGGATCGACGCCCCCGAAGCTGAGGAACCGGAGGTGGACCACTGGCTGCCGGCAGAGTCCGGCGCCCGCCTGGACCTTGCGGCGGAAGGGATTACCTCCGTCATCTGGTGCACTGGCTACGCGCTGGACTTCAGCATCCTGGACCTGCCCCTCCTGGATGAGTGGAACTACCCCCGCCATGTGAAAGGCGTGACGGAGCACCCGGGCCTGTACGCCGTCGGGCTCCCTTGGCTCACCCGGCACATCTCCGCCACCCTGGTGGGCGTGGGCCCGGACGCCGAGTACGTGACGGAGCATTTGGCAGCGCGGAGCTGACCCCCAGGGAGTGATTGCCATGGAACCGGTTCGCGTGATCCTGCTGCCCGGGAGTGTCCTTCCGGCTGGCCCTGCCTACGGGGGCCTGCTGGAGGAACTGGGACCCGGGGTGAACGCCGTTTCAAAGGACCTGGAGCTCTATGCCGGGGACGCACCGCCGCCGGACTGGAGCCTGGATACGGAAGCGGACGGCGTGCTCCGCGAGGCCGACCGGCGCGGCTGGGATACGTTCCATCTGGTGGGGTACTCCGGCGGCGGCTCAGCCACCCTGGCCCTGACGGCATCGCATCCCGAACGGCTCCGCAGCCTGGCACTGCTTGAGCCCGCATGGGCGGGCACGTGGGACTGGAGTCCGGGGCACAGGGAACTGTGGAAGAAGTATGACCAGTTGGACGGACTTCCGCCGGAAGAGTTCATCACCGCCTTCATGCGGCTGGGCGTCAGGGACGACGTCGTCCTGCCGCCTCCGCCGCCCGGCCCGCCACCGTCATGGATGGCCAAGCGGCCGGCAGGGATCGGTGCGTTCATCAGGACGTTCAAGTCATACAACCTGGACCGGGACCGCCTGGCCGGCTTCGACCGGCCGGTGCTGTTCATCCTGGGCGGCAAAAGCAACCCGGATGACTACGCTGACAACGCCAGGCGGCTGGGCCAGGTCTTCCCCGACTTCCGGCTTGAGGTGTTTCCCGACCGCCACCATTTCGATCCCCCGCACCGGATCGAGCCGCAACGGGTTGCCGCGCTGCTCCGGGAGCATTGGGCACGGGCGGAGGCCGGCTGAAAAACTTGAGCAATTCCCCCGCGAGATGGCATATGACGGCAATGCCCCGGGACTGCTGCGAAGTGCCACCTCGCGGACACTGGCGTGCATGATCCTCCACCCTAAGCTGGGGGCATGGACACGGCCACTGACGCCCGGCTTCCCTTCGCCTCCCGCGCGAACCAGGCGGTGCGGACGCTGACCCCCGGCTACTTCGCCCTCACCATGGCCAGCGGGATCATCTCCGTGGGGCTTGAGCTGGAAGGGTTCCACCCCCTTTCAGTGGCGCTGCTGGTGGTGTGCGCGCTCTCCTACGTGGTGATCCTTGCGCTCAGCCTGCTCCGCCTGGCCAGATTCACCGACGACATGCGCGGAGACTTCCTGGACCCCGGCCGGGCGTTCGGATTCTTCACCTTCATCGCTGGAACAAACGTGCTGGGGACGCGGCTTGGCATGGCGGGTTGGCAGGGCACGACGGCGGTCCTCCTGTCAGTGGCGGTGATTGCCTGGGTGGTGCTTGGCTACGTCGTGCCATGGACCGCCGTGCTCGGCCGGTCTGAGCGCCCTGTAGTTAAGGATGCCAACGGCTCATGGTTTATCTGGTGTGTGGCCAGCCAGTCCGTGGCTGTCGCGGCGGCCTCCATCGAGCCCCTCGCCGCGCCGGAGTGGCGCGCGGCCCTGGCGCTCTCCGCCGTCGTTGCCTGGTCGGTGGGGCTCATCCTGTATGCCGCCGTGGGGATCTTCGTCTCGCTCCGGCTCATGACATATCCCATCCGCCCGGAGGATCTGCGCCCGCAGTACTTCGTGGCCATGGGCGCCATGGCCATCAGCGTCCTGGCGGGGGCGCGGATCGTGGAGATGGCCGGAGCCCCCATGGTGGATGCGACACGCGGGCTGGTGGCCGGCTCCTCCGTGGTGTTCTGGTCCTTCGCCTCGTGGCTGTTCCCGGTACTCCTCGCCGCCGGCTGGTGGCGGCACGTGGTCCACCGGGTTCCGTTGTCCTACGAGCCGGGCCTGTGGAGCGTGATCTTCCCCCTGGGCATGTACGCGGTGGCCGGGATTTATCTTGGCCGCGCGGATGAACTGCCCCTGGTGGCAGCCATCGGGCGTGCGGAGCTGTGGCTGGCGCTTGCGGCATTCCTGGTTACCTTCGCCGGGATGTTCCGGCACCTGTGGGCCACGCTGCTGCGCCCTTCCCGCAAAGGACAGTAAGCCGGAGACTCAACCGGCCCGCGGACCGGTGCGGTGCGTCTTTTGCCGTCCGTCCCGGGGGGCGAGGTAGGCGTAGACCATCAGGGTGATCCCGGCCAGGATCATGATGGCCGGGAAAGCGAAGTCCAGGGAAATGAACACCACCGTCGCCTGGAGAGCAAAGATCAGCCCCATGACGGTAAGGACCGCGGCCGGGATCAGCGGCCACTTCATCCTTTCCGCTGCCTGATCGCCGGTGTGCCCGGCGGTGTGGATCGGGACCAGGGAAAGCACGCCAAAGGTGGCGGCCAGGCCCAGGAAGAGGACCGCGGCGGTGGGCATGCCCTGCAGCTCCTGCGGAAGGGCCACAATGACCGCCAGCGTGAGCATGACACCGGACGGGATCAGTGCCCACCAGTTGGTGCGTTCCCGCACGAACACTGCGGCGAAGCCGGCACCCATGAAGAGGAACAGGAAGGCGGCGCCCCAGGCTCCGCCTGTGAGCTGTGTGGCGGTGATGACGGCTGCCAGGCCCAGGAACACGGATCCGGGGATGGCCGCCCACCAGTTTTCCCGCCCCCGGACGAACAGGGAAAGAAACAGAACCCCAATGGCCGCGAAGATCAGCGGCGCAACAATGGCGGCACTGTCCATGACACCGAGCCGGTCCAGCAGCAAAAGCCCACCCAGCCCAATGAGGACTATGCCTGCAATGATGCTTGCGTTTGCTGATTTCACCGTGTGCCTCCCGGTTCCGGCAGCCAACGTACGCGGGCTGCTTAACCCCACGCTACGGGCGGGCACACATGGGAAACAGGGCCCAAAGCCCCGGCCGTCAGCATGAAACGATGTCCCTTCCCCTGCCCGTTCCGAGGTTGGGACTTTCAGCCCTATAACCGGGCGCGGTCAGCTTGGCATCCTTGTAAAGGCGCCATCCGGGTCCTCAAGTTTGCGAGGCCGGAGTGGCTTTCCCCCTCCCCCCTCTCCAATGCACCCGCCACTTATTTGCACCTTGCGGCATCCAGGCGCGCCCTGCCACCTGGCTGCACTTTGAAAGGACCGGCATGCCTGGCATCCGCACGATCCGTCCCGCCCGACCAGCATTACAGGAGCACGCCCGGCTATCACGTGAAGAAGCTGCGCGCCGACGCGCGATGCTCCTTCATCCTTCCAACTTCAAGCCTTCGACATCCCACGGCACCGACGCGGGCGGTATGGCCGAGGAACTCAGCAGCAGGTTCGAGTGCCTTCATGGGGACCTGGTGTGCCGCGGCTTGCCGGACAATGAAGCCCGGACGGAAGTGGCACGCATCGCGGCGCGCGAGGTGTGGGACGGCTTTGCACTGCAGTTGCGCCGGCACCGGGCCGCGGGCCGGCAGATGGACGCAAACGTCCTTGCTGTCGCACTGACCTCGATCCAGGGCATGACCCTGGCACTGCTCCGCCACCAGGGAGACCTGGCCTATGCCAGCCGTGCGGTGTCCACGGCCCTCCGCCGCCTCCAGTACAACGGCGGCCTGCTGGACCGGCTGCACCCGCATGGCAGCCCGGCCTTCAAGGACGCAGCTCTCACCCTTCATTCGGTGGAGGCTTTCCTCCGCCGGATTCCGGGCGCTTCCGGCAACGGCGGTCCCTGATTACACCTGATAAGCGGCACGACCGGACCTTTGGCCCTGCTGCTAACGTAGCCGACACGAAATGATTGATTGAGGATCCTTCCGAACGGGGCGGGCCCGCTGACAAGGCGGCGGCTGGGGAGGCTATCGACCCGATGAGAGCGTCTTCATGGATACACCTGCAGCACCCAGCGATTCACTTCGGTCTCCGGCCTGGACCGCCCGGATCTTCATCCTCAACGACCATGAACCTGTGCGGCGGGGACTGAGGGACCTGCTCGAAAACGATGGGTTCTCCATTGCCGGTGAAAGCGGATCGGCCGCAGAAGCCAGTCGCCTGATTCCCCTTCTGGAACCTGACCTTGCGGTGTTGGACGACAGGCTGCCGGACGGAACCGGGATCGAGGTCTGCCGCGGGCTCCGCGCCACCGCCCCCGGAGTCCGATGCCTGATCCTGACAAGTTGGGATGAACCGCATGCCGTGCGGGCAGCCGTTCTGGCGGGCGCCTCTGGATATGTGCTGAAGCAGGTGCGGGACAACAACCAACTGGTGGACGCCATCCGCAGCGCCGCCGCCGGCAGTTCACTGCTGCGGCCGGGGGTGAGGGAAAGGATCGCGGAAAGCCTTTACGCAGCTTCCTCCGCGTCCTGGCTGGACAGCCTGACGGAGAGGGAGCGGAACGTCCTTGCTTTCATGGCCCGCGGCCTGACCAACCGGCAGATTGGGCAGGAACTGGTGCTGCCCGATGAGGCGGTGGCTGGCTGTGTATCCTCAGTGCTGCAGAAGCTGGGCTTCCGGCGCCGCAGCCAGCTGGTTCCGGTGCCCATCCCGCGCGCGTGGGAACTGCTGCACTGATCCCCGCCTGGCCGGGCGCTTCCTTCATTCAGGGAGGGGCGCAGTCCACGTCACGCTGGTGCCTTTGCCGGGTGCGCTGTCAATAATGCAGGTCCCGCCCACCCGGGAGGCCCGGGTCTTCATGTTGTTCAGTCCGCTGATCCGGCCGGGATTCGTAAAGCCCCGCCCATGGTCGCGGACAGTGAGCACCACGTGGCCCTCCTGCACGGAGAGGTGCACATAGATCTCCTCGCAGCCCGAATGCCTGACGGCGTTGCTGACGCTTTCAGACAGCACCGGCAGCAACTCTTCGGCCACCTCGTCGCCCACCACGTCATCGACGGGGCCCGAGAGCTGGATCCTCGGGAGGACTCCGGCCGCATTGGCAGCTTCCTGGACGGCGCGCAGCACGCGGCCGCTCAGGAGCTCCCCGTCCTGTTCCCGGGCCTGCAGGGCGTAGATGGTGTCGCGGAGCTGGTGGATGCAGTCGTCCAGTTCTGTCGTGATTCCGGCGACACGGCGCTCGTGCGCGAGGGGGTCCCCGGTGTAGCGGCGCAGCCCCTGGATGCTTAGCCCGGCCGCGAACAGCCGCTGGATAACCAGGTCGTGCAGGTCCCTTGCGATGCGTTCGCGGTCGATGAACAGCGCGTGCTCTTCCCGCAGCTGGTTGGCCCGCAGCAGGTCAAGGGTCAGGCCGATCCGGGAGGCGAAGACAGCGCTCTGTTCAAGATCAACATCTGTGTAGCGGCTTCCGCTGGACGGACGCGCCAGGATCAACACGGTGTCCCGGTGCCCGTCGATGTTGTTGCCCAGCGCAGCGAGCAGGACCGGTCCGAGCTTTTCGGCGGACGCACCGTCAAACACGTGGACCGGATCCTTAACGATCCTGGACTCCCCCGTTGCCAGCACCTCGGCTACGGCCTCGCCCACCGGAAGCTCCTGCCCCGCGGGTATGGACTGCACTCCCAGGGAGGTCCGGCACCGTAAAGTCCCGTCTCCGGCAACTGACGCGATGACGGACAACGCCGAGGCCGAGGCGTGCAGTGCACGCTCGGCGATCATGTCCAGGTTGTTCGTGTCGGACCGCGGGTTGGCCTTGAGCCGGTCGCTGACGTCCATGCCCGCTTCCAGCCACCGCTGGCGGCTCTTGCTGTCCTCGAACAACCGTGCGTTCTGGATTGCCACACCGGCGGCAGAGGCGAGGGCAACGGCGAGGTCTTCGTCCTCGGCCGTGAAGTCCTGGCCGTCGGTTTTTTCCGTCAGGTACAGGTTTCCGAAGACTTCGTCCCGGACGCGGACCGGGACGCCCAGGAAGGTCTTCATGGGCGGGTGCTCCGGCGGGAAGCCCACCGCTATGGGGTGTTCGCCGAGGTCATGGAGGCGCACCGGGCTGGGCTCGCGGATCAGGTGCCCCAGCACGCCGTGGCCGGTAGGAAGGTCACCGATGAGCCTGGCACCTTCTTCGTCAACGCCGACAGTGATGAAGTGGCTGAGCTGTTGGTCATCGCCGATAACGCCCAAGGCGCCGTACCGCGCACCCACGAGTTCGCACGCCGACTGCACCACCCGGTCCAGCACCACTTCGAGGCTGAGGTCTTCCGTCAGGGAGACGACGGCGCCGAGCAGGCCCTCCACGTGTTCCTGGGTCCGGACCAGCTCATCTGCCCGGTCCACGAACTCACGCAGAAGCTCCCTGGTTCGTCGCCGGATTGGTTCACGCCACATAAAGAAAACACCTCAGTCATAGAACAGGGCCCCATCGCCCTGGATCCGATTGGTGACAGCCCCCAGTGTCTCTCACCACCATGCTAACAACCCCGGCGACCCAGCGGCCGATAAGTTACGTCCTGGCTGTCTCCTGCCCCCGCAGCCATGCCCGGCGCCGGCTCCGGGGCTGCATCGGAGTCCGCGGCACCTTGACCGGGATGCTGAACCTGAAGGCCCTGCGGGCGATGTGGTGTGTGGCGTGCCGGGGCCGGACGGGCGGCGGCGGCGCCGGCAGCTGCTGGGCGTCGCGGGCGAAGAACCACTGCTTGGCCAGCTCCACCAGCACCAGGTACACCACCACCATGCCCAGCAGGGCCAGGAAGAACGGGACCGGCAGCGGGTCGAAGCCCAGCAGCCCGGCCAAGGGCGAGAGCGGAAGGAAGATCCCCACGGCCACCACGCCAAGGGATGCGGCAATCAGCCCGGCGGAGGGCCGGCTGCGGAGGAACGGCACGCGCCGGGTGCGGATGGCGAAAATAATCAGCGTCTGGGTGGCGATGGATTCAATGAACCAGCCGGCGCGGAACTCCCCCGGGATGGCGTTGAAAACGAACAGCATCAGGGCGAACGTGGCGAAATCGAACAGTGAACTGATGGGGCCGAAGAGCAGCATGAACCGCCGGATGAAGGCGATGTCCCAGTGCGACGGCGCCCGCAGCTGATCCTTGTCCACCCGGTCCCCCGGAATGGCCAGCTGCCCGGAGTCATACAGCAGGTTGTTCAGCAGGATCTGGCCCGGCAGCATGGGCAGGAAACTCAGCACCACGGAGGCTGCCGCCGCGCTGAACATGTTGCCGAAGTTGCTGGACGTGCCCATCAGCACGTACTTGATGGTGTTGGCGAAGATCCGCCGCCCCTCCATCACACCGTCGGCAAGCACGCCCAGGTCCTTGTCCAAAAGGACGACGTCGGCCGCGTCCTTGGCAACGTCCGTCGCCGTATCGACGGAGATGCCGATGTCCGCCTTGTGCAGTGCCAGGGCGTCGTTGACCCCGTCGCCCATGAAGCCCACGGACCCGCCACTGAGGCGTAGCAGAGCAATGATGCGGGCTTTTTGCTCCGGCGAGACGCGGGCGAAGATTGTGGCCGTCCGCGCGGCTGCGGCAAGGTCTGCGTCGGACATCGTCTCAATCTGGACGCCGGTGAGGGTGCCGCCGGAGATCACATCGAGGTCGGCACAGACTTTCTCCGCCACCTTGGCGTTGTCCCCGGTGGCGATCTTCACCGAGATCCCCAGCGCCTCCAGCAGGTCCAGTGACTGCCGGGCGTTGGCCTTGGGCCGGTCCAGGAAAACGAGGAAACCGGCCAGGGTGAGGTCTCGCTCCTCCGCGGGCGTGAGCCTGTCCAGCCCCGCGGCCGGGCGGGTGGCCACGGCAACCACCCGGGAGCCGGCGTCGAACTGTTCATCCAGCAGCCCCTGCACCGCCGGCGCGGTGGCACCGCACAGGGCAAGGACGTCCTCCGGCGCACCCTTGGTCACAAGCAGAGCCGGACCTCCCCGGTCACGGACCAGCACCGAGGTGCGGCGGCGCCGGTGGTCAAAGCGGATCAGGTCCAGCCGGTCAAAGCGCCCCGGTTCGAAAGCCGCCGCGCCGTCGCTCTCCCACAAGGCCGCATCCAGCGGGTTCTGGCCCGCGGAGGAAACCTTCGCTCCCGCATAGTCCGCCTCGGTGGCCAGCAAACCCAGGGTGAGCAGGCCGCCGTCGGACACCTCCGGGGTGGCCGGGAGGGCAGTGGTGAAACTGATCTTCCCTTCCGTGAGGGTGCCGGTCTTGTCCGTGACCAGGATGTCCATGTCGCCAAGGTCCTCGATGCAGACCAGCCGTTTGACCAGGACCTTCCGCCTGGCCAGCTGGCGGGTGCCGGTGGCCAGGCTGGTGCTGACGACGGCGGGCAGCAGCTGCGGCGTGATGCCCACGGCGATGGCCAGGGAAAACAGCAGTGATTCCAGCAGGGGGCGCTGCAGCAGCAGGTTGGCCACGAAGATCAGCGACGTCAGCACGAGGGCCACCTGCAGCAGCAGGAAGGAGAAGCGCTTGAGGCCCAGCTGGAACTCGGTCTGTGGCTGCCGTTCACCCAGGCCCAGCGCGATCCTGCCAAACTCGGCCCGGCCGCCGGTGGCCACCACCACTCCGCTGCACCCTCCGGACTGGATCACGGTGCCCATGAACACGCAGGAGGCGAGGTCCGCCAGGGGTGCGCCCGCCGGTACCGGCGCCGGGTCCTTGGCTGCAGGCTGGGACTCCCCCGTGAGGATGCTTTCGTCGCAAAGGAGGTTGTCGGCGGTCAGCAGGCGGATGTCCGCCGGGACGATGGCGCCCAGGGAAAGATGGACGACGTCGCCGGGCACCAGGGCGGTGACATCCACGTCCCTGGTGGTCCCGTCGCGCTGCACGGCGGCCTTGTGGGTGACACGCTCATGCAGGGCCTCGGACGCACGCTCTGCGCGGTATTCGTTGCTAAAGCCGAGGCCAACACTGACCAGCAGGATCACGCCGATGACGATCGAGTTGGTGGCGTCCCCCAGGAACAGCGACAGCGCAGCGGTGACGATCAGCAGGATGAGGATGGGACTGGCGAACTGCCGGCCCAGCACGGCCCAGGCGTTGGCGCGGTGGGTGCGGACAGCATTGGGACCCAGGCTTGCAAGCCGCGCGGCAGCTTCTTCTCCAGACAGCCCGTCAGGGGCCGAGCCGAGGCGCTCCAGCGTCTGATCCGCCGTCAGGGCCGCCGCATCGGTGATGGGCAGCTGGAGGGAACTGCGCTCCCGGACGTTCAGGTCTGTCATGCCGGATCCGATCGGACACGTTGGTTTGTGGCGCTACCTTAGGGCAAGGGTACGACGTCGAGTCGAGTGGCGTGTATCTACGCCGCTTGCAGGGTCGTGCCCTCACAGTGCCCGCTGAGCCAGCCACTCCGTGAGTACATTGAAGAACTGGTCCGGGGCGGTGGCGTGGACGTTGTGCCCCACATTTAGGGTGACCAGCGTGCAGTCCGGGATAAGCTCCGCGGCCTCGGCCAGCAACTCCTGCGGGATGTGGCTGCCGGCTCCGCCGCCGATGAGCAGTGTTGGTGCTCCAATCCCGGGGAGCCTGGCCCACCAACGGCGCGAGGGGTCGTTGACCTGCGCCGCGATTGCGGGGACAACAGCCCAGTCGAAGGGCAGCTCGCCTGGCGGGCGGTCGGGCAGCGGCCGGGTCCGCTGAGGGTGACACCGTCCGCGCCCGGCACGGCCAGTTTCTTCATGGCGGGGAGTCCACGTCAGCCGGGCGGACCGGGGCTGGTGGCCGTGCCAAGGATGTGGGCAAGCGGAGGATTCAGCCGCTGCACGGCGAACCCGAAGCGCTGGTTGTCTTGAACTGTGAAACCTGCAGCGGTGATGGCGGCCAGGGTGTCCCGGTTGAGGTGGCATCCGCCCATGAACTGCCCCCACACGGGCGTCAGTACATCTTCCGCCCTCGCCAGCACCGGGTGCCGGGACCGGACGTGCTCGTAATAGGCAAGGGTGCCGCCGGGGCGCAGGACGCGACGGATCTCGGCGAGCACGGCGGACTGGTCCTTGACGCTGCACAGGACAAGGCTGGCCACCACGGCGTCGGCGCTGCCTGTTTCTGCCGGTATGTCCTCTGCCGCCGCGGCTATCACGCTTACCGGAACGCTGGCGGCGGCCGCCTGTTCTTCTGCCACACCCCGGAGGTAGTCATCGGGTTCCAGTGCCAGGACGCGGGTCACGGTGGGAGGATACAGCGGGAAGGAGGACCCGGCACCGGCTCCGATTTCGACGACGGACCCCTTCAGTCCCGCGAGGATACGGCGCCGGTGCTCGGCGGCCCCGCGGCGGTCCATTGCGCCTACCGCCCTGGCAAAGGCCCGGGCAAAAAACGGGTGCTGCAACGGGCCCGGGCCTACCCCGCCCTCCGTGCCATCAGGTGCGCGGTCCATCCGGATACCTCCTTGGACTGTCTGGCTCCCATCATGGCACGGAGTGCAGGGGCGGAGGCTACAGGCAGTTGGGCTGGTAGCTGGGGTCTGCGGGACCGGAGGGCTGGCTTAATGCGTTCGCCACGAACTGGTGCACTACGGGATCGTTGGGGGTCTGGTCGTGTTCGAAGACATCGGCCGGGCACTTGTCCTGGATGGTGATGTTGGTGACCTGCCTGGCCGGTCCCACCAGGAACTGGCTGTTGTAGGGGATCACCACTTCGTCGTAGACGGTGGAGATCACGGTGTAGGACGGGCCGGCCACGGTGTCGCCCTTGGCGTTGAGTTCCTGCATGAAGGCGGAGCCTGCCTGCTGGTCCGCGCATGCCGCGCAACCCAGGGTGGTGTAGGCGGGATCGGGGACGGCGTCCGGCGGCGGCACGATCAGGCCTTGGGTGCCGTGGTTGGAGGGCGCAATGCCCACCAAGTGGTGGACGTACTTGGCGCCGCCCAGCAGGTGCATGTAGTAGCGGGGCATCATGCCGCCCTGGCTGTGGCCCACCAGGTCCACTTTTGCCGCACCGGTGGCGGCGCGGACGGCGTCCACAAACGGGGCGAGTTCCTTTGCGGAGTCTGCCACGGGGGCGGTTGCGTAGACGCCGTTGGTCTCGCCGTAGTTGAGGGCAAAGACGCAGTACCCGGCGCTCTTGAGGTAAGGCGACAGGGTGGACCAGTTCTTCGCCATACTTTCGAAGGTTCCAGGTACCAGGACCACCGGGTACGGATGCTCCGCGGAAGGCTTGCAGGACCAGTCGTTGGCGCCCGGCGGGGCGATGTCCAAGGGGTCGGCCTGGGCGGGAACCGTGGAGAGCGAGCCGGCCAGGACGGCGGCTGCGGCGACGGACAGGGCGCGTTTAAGCAGTGACATATAAACCTCTTTGTTCGCGTGTCAGCAATGGTGCCGCGGCCGGGTGTGCTGGTGGCGGGTGTGCCAACCAGGTGCCTGCTGCGGTCCTAGAAATGCTAGGCAGCAAGGATCGCCAGGTGGCCCCGCCTGCACGAACGTGCGTGGAGTGAATTCCCCTCCCACCCGCGTCTACTGGCCCGATTTGGGGACGCCGCCAGCAATATTGTTACTGGTGAGTAGCTACTTCGAACCGGCGCAGTGCCTGCGGCTGCCGCAGCCGGCAGCGTGCGTGGAGTGCAGGGCGCACTGCACAGATGTGCACGGAGCCGCGGACAGCGTCCGGCTCCGTGCAAGGCGCCTATATGAGGCCGTTTTACTTCACGGCGTTCGCCGCGTTCACCCGGCCGTACGCCCAGTAGGTGCCGGTCCCGGAGACCCTGTCAGCGGTGGATTCCACGTTGGCCCGCACCGAGGCGTTGGTGGCACCGGGGTGGGAGCTCCAGGCGAGCGCAGCGGTGGCGGCCACGATCGCCGAGGACATGGAACTGCCGTTGCCCACGTCGTAGCCTCTGGAGCGGTTGTTGGGAACTTCAAGGGCAAAGGCGTGGTTCGGGAAGGTGGAGTAGACATTGACTCCGGGCGCCGCCACGTCCACCCAGCTGGCCCCATAGGTCGAGAAGTATGCCTGGACGTCCTTGTTGTCCGTGGCCCCGACCGCGATCACGTTCGGGTAGGAGCCGGGGTAGATCTTGGTCTGGTTTCCACCGTTTCCGGCGGCCGCCACCAGCACCACTCCCTTGGTCCACGCGTTGTTCACGGCGGCCTCGAGCGTGCGCGAGGCACGGACCCCAATGCTCATGTTGATCACCTTGGCGCCGTTGCTGACGGCCCAGTTGATGCCGTTGGCAACACTTGAGCTGGACCCCACCCCGCTGTCGTTCAGGACTTTCCCGGCCAGGACGGTGCAGCCCGGGCATACCCCTGCCACGCCTGCCGAGTTGCTGGAGGTGGCGGCAACGATGCCGGCCACATGGGTGCCGTGGCCGTAATAGTCCTCCGCCACCGGGTCGCCAACCTTCGTGGCAGCGTCACTGAAGTTGGCACGTGCCACCACTTTGGGGGCAATGTCAGGGTTGTCGCTGGCCACGCCCGAGTCCAGGACGGCCACCCTGATGCCGGAGCCTGTGGTGGTGTTCCAGGCTTCGACGGCGTCGACGTCCGCGTCCGCCGTGCCTGCGGGCACGGTGATGTCGCCGCGGGTGTTGGTGAAGGACTGGCCGGTGTTCTGCAGTGCGTACTGGCGGGGGAAGTATGGGTCACTGGTGGCCACTGTGGCAGGTTCGTCGGGCTCGGCGTACTCCACGGACGAGTTCCGGTTGAGCGCCTCGATCAGCCGGGCTTCCTGGCCGGAGGGCACCGGGACCAGCCGGGCGCCCGTGCTGCCCACGGCGGAGCCGGCCGAAAGACCGTATTGGTGGAGCACGCCGGGGGCTGCGCCGCCGTCGTACGTTTTGACCAGGATCTGTCCCGCTTCGGCGGGGGACGTGGACGGCGCCGCGCTGGCGGCGGGAGCCATGGTGAGTGACCCAAACGAGAGGACTGCCGCCGTGAGACCGGCGATGACGACTTTCTTCATGGAGTTATGGTGCGGCATGGCGCCCAGGGCCCGGTAGGGGCAAGGGCCCCTCTTCTTGGTGCCCGGGCACTCGCGGCAGCCAGGCGCTGCGGGCCGTGCGTGTCATTTTCAGAAGCTGACTGCACAGAATGCAGAAGTCTTCTGCACACCCGGTTTCCGTCTTCCTTGAAAGACGTGAATGCGCTCACCTCCCGATGTGTCTCGAAACTAACGATGAATACAACGCCTCAACCAGAAGGTTTCGGCACATAGTTACGAGAATCGTGAGCCAGGAAGAGACTCCGGTATCTCCAGGAAATCTCGGCGATGGAGCCCTCGCTCAGCTCATGGTGCGAGACCTCTCGTATCCCAAGGGTTTCGAGACAGTCTGGAGTGTAGCGGTTAGGGCACCTTCACCGTGCATTTCATCGTGCGGGGTAAACGTGCGTACAGAGGCTAGTAACAGCGCTGAGGGAAGAATTTATGACTGGCTGCTCGCTCCACGACCGGCTATCGGGCGCCCGCGCAGGGAGATGAGAATGTCAACTTTCCCAAGGATTTAAGCAATTCTCTTGCCCAGTACCATGCCCCGGCTTAGCGTCTAAGCCAAATCACGTGCCAATTTCATCGACGGGAGGCGTGAAGGATTGGTTGCTGACAGGCTGGAGCCTGCGCCTCGAACCTGGATAGAGAAGACTTACGATGTTGCGGGTTTCTACATAAGTCTCATGATTGCTGTTGCAGTGACAGTCCCATGGCAGCCGTTGCGCTCCTCGCCTCTTTATTTTTCTCTTCTATTCCCGGTCACACTGTTGGTCTACCTGGTGATGAGCCTGCTGGTTAGACGGCTAAAACGTCAGCGAATCGCTCGGAATACTGAGAGGGGAATTCTTGAATGCAGTCTTCGGCCGGGCCCTAACGCACTGCCCCGCGGCTATTCCGTACCGGGTCCTGCAGACAAGCGTGGGTGGATTTCTGGACACGGCACCATGAAGGAAGGGTCGCTCATCTTCCAACCGATGGCGGCATTTACTGGATATTCCGTAGGGGAGACCCTCGTCCTCCCGAATGTGGAGCCGTTGACGGGCGGTTTGAGGACTCCAACGACAGCACCTTGGTATCTGGGTCGGAAGCGAACTGTCGTCTACGTCAAGACCGATTCAGGCATTTTTGAAGTTTCAGGTTCGGCGGAGGAGCTGAAGTCCGTGGGGATCTATCCGACGGAACCATCGCGATAGGACGAGGATGCACACCGCTGAAGGATCGGCTTACGGGCGCCCGGTCGGTCTCATAAGCGCAGGCGCACCAGGGATCGGCCAGTAATTATCGACCCGGCGGGGATCACGAAGTCCTGAAAGGGTCCTACACCACCGCGGCTCATACATTTTTACCGCTCGCTGTTCATTGCCTCCTTCGGGTCTTTTGAGTCAGCACCACGACGAGCACGACAATTGTCATGGTGGCCCCCAGCGCGGGCCAGAACATACTACTCGTGGTTCCTAGGGTTAGTGCGAGAATGCCCGCGCAAACAAAGGCCCCGATCAGGAGGCTGCCGAGGATAGCCAGAACCTGCGTTTTGCTCACCACGTCCTCCGGGTTTGATTGCTACGACTGTAGACCCAGCGGCCAAAGGTGGACAGCCCTAGGATTCCTTTCCAACCTAATTTGCCGGCCTCCACCGAATTCAACTCGAAAGTCATAGAAACCCGCGTCCGGTGAGGGATCCTGCAGCGCACGGCTGTGGGACTCCCAGGAAAACTGGGATGTTCAATAATCTAGGTTGGGGCTACGCTTCAGCACATGAACGAGCACGCGGTTCCCAATCCTGCTGGCGGGTACTTGTTTGAGTTCAAGGGAAAACGCCCCCTTCGCGAGACGGCCCGCTGGGTATCTGGTGTCGGTTTGGTTTGCGCGGGAGTTGCAATCGCGATCATAGGGAACGTCATCCATTCCTACTTATCCATGCCGCTTGGGATTGCAGTCGCAGTTCTTGGTGCCATCGTGCTCGTCTTGCACGCAATGACAAAGAGTCGAACGAGGGCTGTGGCTGCTGCTTCTGGCCACGCTGGCAAGCGCCATGTGAATGGAAACATCGGACAGGATTCGGTTGCAGCCGATCTTGCCCTTCTAGCAGACCTCTATTCGAGGGGTGCCCTTAGCGCAGAAGAATTTTCGGCAGCCAAACGTCGCATACTCGAAAGCTAAGTGTCCACGGCTAAAGCCCTCCGGTAGAGGATCCTTCACCGGCAGCCGATGGTGTGGTCAGCTCGGCGACTGAGGCGGGTAGGAGCGCCCATTTGGGGTTTCGTCAGCTGATCGCTTTCTCCACCGCCGGACCTGAAAGACCAACCATGCTGTGCCGGCAATCGGCACTAGCGGGAAAACGGGCCTCCCGCTTAATGCAACTACTGCAAAGGCAATCCAAAGAGCACCAGTGACGAGGCCCAGGGCGATCAGCGACTTGCGGGTAACCGGGTAGGAAGGCAGCTCAATACCTTCGGCGCGGAGCTGTCGAGCCTCCGAAGCTGCCGCCCGGATTAAGGGAACGAACACGGCAGCCAAAACGGCGGCTACAAGCGCGGAGCGCCACGGTTCCGGAACGCCGAATGCCTCGAGGACCGATCCCAGCAGTGATCCCAGGACAAGCAACCAAAAAATTGCCCAGCCGGCCAAGCGCCTCCGCTTAGGGGGCATTCCCTCCAGGGAATCCGGCGGCCATGATTGCCACTCGTATCTGTTATCGCTCTTGCCTGCCCCCATGGCCATGTCCACAGGATACGCCCGCGCTGACTGCAAGGAGGCGAGGGCATCCACCGTTGAGATTCCTTTGCGGGTCGCGCCCGTAAGCCGGTGGTCGACCGCGAAACTTCTCCGCGTTTAAGCAACCTCCAAGGGGACAATTCCAGATGGATCAGTTGTGGCAGCTGCCACGCGTACATAATCGGGGGATGAGGGAACAGTGAAAAGGCCGAAGGAACGCGATCTAGTCGGCTTACTTTTTGCAGGGGTACTCATTTTCGTGATGACCCTAATAGCGCAGCCGGCAGGTTCGTTCTGGATGAATCTCAAAGTTTTGCTATTGATTCTTAGCGTGACCCTGGGGCTGGCAAGTTCGGCTGTTCTGTTTGTACTGCGAAAGCGACACGACCGGGACCGGTTGCAGTAGAAAGTCCGCCCCCATAGCGCGGGCTCGATTTCCGAGTACTGCGAAAGCGGTTCTTCTCACGGTGCGCCCATTGGAGGATCCCCCAGCGGACATTAACGCGCGCTGCCGTTTGAACAGGTTCCCGGCTCTAGCGCGTTACAGCTGCCTGCCCCGACGGTCCAATTCCGCTCTCTGAGCTTCTTCTTTGCTCCAAAACGGGGCGTCATTGTGGTGGACTCGGAGCAGATATAGGAGGTATACCGCATTGACCAGAGCCACCAGAGAATAAATCCATAGTGCTGCAGTGTCCCGCCCGTCACCGGCAAGGAACTGGCGAACTGCTAGGAAAGAGAAACCCAAAACCAGTGGGACTGATGACCACGTTGAGAAACGCCAGCTGCCGCGCGTCATTCTCGGCTGGAGACGCTTCTTATCCTCTAACTCGGACATGCGCGCAGCCTACAGCAGGCCCAGAGGAAACAACGGTCCGTAAGCCGATCCCTCACCGGACAACTCACGACTCCGTGTCGCCCTCCGCATGAGTTTGCAATGAGGGGGTCGGCCCGCCCGTCTGCTCCGGCACGTCGCTTCGTGCTTGACCGTCCTGAACGAAGGTGATCCGAATTTGGCTTCCCCGCGCAAGGACCGACCCTGCCGGAGGATCTTGGGAGGTCACCCAGAATAGCCCTGGCCACGTGCGCGAGCGAAGGCCTGGACCATCAGGGTCCCCGGCTGCGAGACCGAACCCAAGGTTCGCCGCAGTCTCCTGTGCGATATGTACAGGCTGCCCAACCAGATCGGGAACATTTAGCATCTGGCGTTCGACCACCTCGGCATCTCCTTTGCGCCCGAAAACTGGTACGGCAAACTGAACCGTCTATTCATCAGATTAGCGCCGGTGTTCGCTGCGTCCCGTAAGGGATCGGCTTACGGACGCGGCCTCTGGTTAGACAAGATGGCCGGCGATTATGCTGGCGTCATGGCACCCCGGCGGCTCGGCATATTTCTTCTCTGCGTGGGTGCGCTTAATGCGCTCATCGGGACCATGCTGGCCATCCAGGTCCCTTCGGAGCGAATCGGCGGCTCGCCGTACGTAATCATTTTTTGCGGGCTCATCCTGATGTTTGCTGGGTATTACACAGGGAAGCGCAAAGCATGATACCCACAGCTGTCGATTAAGCCATGCGATCGGCGGGAAACCTCCCGGGCCGAGCGAGTCACACGGTGGACCCGGCTTTATCCGTCCGTTGGGGGATCCCTTTAGGGGCATTTGCACCTAACTCCGGACCGGAGCCATTTGTCTCATAACCCAGGTGCCTCAAATCGCTAAGGTTTCGCGCAAATCGGTGTCGCGGATTGTGAACAGGAGTGCAGAGCAAACGGGCCCTTGGCATAGGAGTACCGACCGACCAGTCACTGATCACAAACCGTCTGCACAAACCATGGAATCTAGCGGAATAATGTTCAGTCAGCTCCTGAAAGGACAGCGCGAACGCCGCAGGAGTCGATGGCGGCGTAGGCGACGGACACCGCCAGGACCGAGCCGCTGCTTTGGGCCGCGCGCATGGGGATGGACTGCGAGCGGACCAGGCGCCACGTGGTGAAACCGAGGGAGGGCCACAGCCAGCCCGGGACCTTACGGTCCGGGAAGACGGCCAGCGGCACGCCGCGCCACCGGGCTTCCTCGGCCAAGCCGTTGGTGACGCCAATGCCCACGGCGGCGAGCGCCGCCGGGCCCCCTTCCTGCCTTGGGGATCAGTTCCGTGGCGATGACCCCGGCTGGCGGGACCAGCAGGACACTCCACGCCATCGCCCTGCCCGGCGCCACGTGAGTTCCTATGGCCCTACTTCAGGCTCAGCACCTCGTCGATGGGGCGGCCGTTGACGTACACCTGTGCACTCGTGGCCCCGGACGCCGTCATGGCGGTGTATTCCAACTGCGCCTTGGCCCGGGGGACGTCGCAGACGCCGCCAAGCATGAACTGCCCGGAGAGCCAGATGGTGATGGTGCTGCCGGTCAGTTCGCCGCCCAGATACGTCAGGCTCGACTGGTAGAGGACATTGATGAGCCCGGACTGCCCTATGTCGCGGTTCTTGTTGGCCAGCAGGGTCCCGATGCTGGGGCCCACCTGGTCCGTGAACCGCACGGGGGCTGTGGTGGTGGCCACCAGGCTGTCGCCGCAGCCGATGGCGGGTCCGGAGACGCCGTTGTCACCGACGGCCACGTAGTAAATGGTCAGCGGGGCCACTTGCTCGGGCAGTCCGGTGGGCGTGGGTTCCTCCGTGGGCGGCGGGCTTGCAGGACCGGACGACGGCGGCGGGGCGGCTGGGGTGGTAGGGGCGACTGAGCTGCCCGGCGTCGTGGTGGGGTTCGCCGACGCGGTGGGAGTCGCCGTCGCGCTTGGGCTGGCGCTGCTGGGGGACGCGCTGCTGGCAGTCGGGCTCGGGGCGGCGGAACTTGTGGAGGGGGCCGGGCTGGGCTGGCCGAAGCAGCCGGTGAGGACCAGCAGGCCGCTGAGTCCAAGAATGCTGAATGCCGAAAGCCTGGGCCTGTTCATGGTGCCCCCTTGAAGACAGGTCCCGCCGTTGCGGGGCCCGTCTTCAAGCTACGCCTGAGGGTTAGTCCAGAACAGGGACTAAAGTCCGGGCGCGGCGCGGGAACACTCCAGCCCCGGCCCTACGGGTGCACCAGCACCTTCACTGCGGTGTCCTTGTGGTTGATCAGGGTGTCGAAGCCCTGCTCCACCAGGTCCTCCAGCGCGATGCGGCCGGTGATGAAGGGTTTGAGGTCCACCTTGCCCTCCTGCACCATTTTGATGACGGCGGGGTGGTCGCGGACGTACGCGATGGTGCCGCGCAGGTCGATCTCCTTCAGCACCAGCTTCTGCATATCTACGGTTGCGGGCGCGCCCCAGATGGACACGTTCACCACCACGGCGCCGGGCCGGACGGCGTCGAGCATGGTGTCCAGGACGGCGTTCACGCCCGCGCATTCGAACGCGACGTCGGCGCCGGTCCCGCCGGTCAGCTCCCGCACCCGAGCGGGAACGTCCTCCTTGCTGGGGTCCAGGATGTGGTCGGCCACGCCGCTGGAGGTGGCCTTCTCCTTGCGGGCCTGGGTGAGCTCGCTGATGATCGTGGTCACCCCCATGCCCTTGAGGACCGCGGCGGTGAGCAGCCCGATGGGGCCCGAGCCGCCCACCAGGGCTGTGTCGCCTGATTTCACCCCGCTGCGGGCCACCGCGTGGTGCGCCACGGACAGCGGCTCGATCAGGGCCGCCTCGTCCAGCGGAATGTCACCGATGGGATGTACCCAGCGCTGGTCCACCACGATCTTCTCGCTCAGCCCGCCCCCGCCCCCGGAGAGCCCGATGAAGCCCATCTGCCGGCACAGGTGGTAGCTGCCGGACTGGCACATGTCGCAGTCGCCGTCCACAAAATAGGGTTCGACGACGACGTTGTCACCAACTTCCAGCCCGTCCACGCCTTCGCCGACTTCAGAGACGGTCCCGGAGAATTCGTGCCCCAGGGTCACCGGGGATTCCTCGTGCGAGAGCGGGTGCGGGTGCCCCGGTGCCGGGCAGAAGATGGGCCCTTCCAGGTACTCGTGCAGGTCCGTGCCACAGATGCCGCACCACGCGACATCGATCTTCACCGCCCCCGCCCGCAGCTCCGGCTCCGGGATGTCCTCGATCCGGATGTCCTTGCGGGCGTGGAAACGTGCTGCCTTCATGATTCCTCCATGCTGTGAACGTGACTAGCGGGTGTGGTGGCTGGGCTGCAGTTCGTAGACGGGTGTTTCGAGTCCTTCCATCCGGGCCTTCAGCTGCAGCGCCAGGTAGGCCGAGTAGTGCCGGCTCTGGTGCAGGTTGCCGCCGTGGATCCAGAGCTGCGGCACGTTGGTTGGCTTCCACATATTGCGCAGCTCCCCCTCCCAGGGACCAGGGTCTTTTGGCGTGTCTGACCCGTATCCCCAGCACTTGCCCACGCGGTCCGCGATCTCGGGAGACACCAGGTCCGCCAGCCAGCCGTTCATGGAACCGTAGCCGGTGGCATAGACGATGAGGTCCGCCTCCAGCTCAGTGCCGTCCGCCATGACCACGGCATTGCCGGTGATCTTGGAAACCTGGCCTGACTTCAGCTTCACCCGTCCGTCGATGATCAGCTGGGAAGCGCCGACGTCGATGTAGTAGCCGGAGCCGCGCCGCAGGTACTTCACGAACAGCCCGGACCCGTCCACACCGAAGTCCAGGTCGAACCCCGCGGCCTCCAGCTGCGAGTAGAACTCGGCGTCCCGCTGGGCCATCTGCTGGTACACGGGCACCTGCGCCTCCGGCAGGATGCGCATGGGCAGCGAGGCGAACAGCAAGTCCGCCTTTTCCGTGGTGACGCCGTTCGCCAGCGCCCGCTCGGAGTACAGGTCCCCCAGTGCCAGGTCCATCAGCGATTCGCTGCGGGCGATGTGGGTGGAGGAGCGCTGGATCATGGTGACGTCGGCGCCGTGCTCCCAGAGGTCGGCGCAGATATCGTGCGCGGAGTTGTTGGAGCCGATCACCACGGCCTTCTTGCCCGTCCAGTCCCCGCCGCCGGGATGCTGTGAGGAGTGCCGCTGCTCCCCCAGGAAGCTCTCGGCGCCGTCGAACTTTGGAATGTTGGGGTAGCCGGAGACGCCCAGGGCGAAGACGAGCTGCTTGGGCCGGAGGGTCACCGGTTCGCCGTTGCGAAGGACGTTGACCGCCCATTCCTGCGTGCCGTCGTCGTACGCTGCCCCCACGCACTCGGTGCCGGACCAGTAGTTCAGCTCCATGATGCGGGTGTAGTACTCCAGCCAGTCGCCGATCTTGTCCTTGGCGGCGAAGACGGGCCAGTCGTCCGGGAACTTGAGGTAGGGCAGGTGGTCGTACCAGACGGGGTCGTGCAGGTGGAGGGACTTGTAGCGGTTGCGCCAGGAATCGCCGGGGTTCTGGTTCTTCTCGATGATGATGGTGGGCACGCCCAGCCGCTTCAGCCGGGCAGCCAGGCCGATGCCGCCCTGCCCGCCGCCGATGATCGCGCAGTAAGGCTGCTCCTCGTAGCCCAGCCGCGCCTCCTGCTCCTCCTTGAGCTCCTTCCAGGAGCGGCGGCCGCGGACGATCTGGTGCGCCACGCCCTGCTCGCGGCGCGGGCCCTTCTTCTCCTCGAAGCCCTTGAGCTCCTGCATGGTGGTCAGCAGCGTCCAGCATTTGCCGTTCCGCAGCCGGAGGTGGCCGTAGCCGCGGGCCGCTCCTGTCTCGAACGTGATCCACGCTTCCACCGCCTCGGCGTCCCCGGTGGCGTCCTCCGCGAGCGTCCAATTGGATGGCTGGACCCGGTCCAGGGTGGCCTCCAGCATGTGCCGGATGTCCGCCTTGCCTTCCAGGGTTTTGAGGTTCCAGGTAAACGCCACGAAGTCGCGCCAGTAGCTTTCGTCCTCGAAGAGTTCCAGCGCTGCCTCCACGTCGCGCCGCTGCAGCGCATCATCCAGGCCGGCAAGCCAGGCCTGGGCGGCAGCGGTGGGTGTTTGGGTCATCTCCACTCCTTTGTGTGCTGTTCTGCTGATCCATGGGCTCCGCCCGGAGCCCTGCGATATGCTGGGGCGGGCGTGAGCTGCATCACTAGTGGAACCCCGCGGGGGTAACAACGGCGTTACACGGACCGGCAAGGGTGCCGGCTGTGAGGAGGATGAGTGGACCAGGGCCTGCGGTTTTCGGACCCGGCACGGTATGCGCGGACGCTGCGGCGCGCACATGAGCTGGTGATCTCCGGTGTGCCGCGGCCCGAGATCCCCACCAGCCTGGTGGATTCGTGGCACCGCTCCATGGCCCTGGGCATCAGCCCGGACCAGCACAGCCCGCGGCACCTGCACGAGCCGTCCGAGGTGCTGGAGCTGCGGCGGGACCACCGGCTTCAGCAGGTGATGCCGGCCCTGCACGATCTCCTGGCCGATGATTCCCGTTCCGGCCGCCATCTGCTGGTGCTCACCGACTCCAGCGGAGAAATCCTGTGGCGGGTGGGCAGCCCGGCAGTACTGCGGCGGGCCGACCAGCTGGAATTCCTGGAGGGCGCGGACTGGTCCGAGGCAGGAATCGGCACCAACGCCATCAGCGAGGCTCTGGTCACCGGCGGCCCCGTGCAGCTGTTCTCCGCCGAGCACCTGGTCCGGACGCACCACGAGTGGGCATGCACCGCGGCGCCCATCACGGATCCAGCCACAGGACGGGTGCTGGGCGTGCTGGACGTGTCCGGGCCGCTAGATACGCTCAGCGCGGACACCCTGAGGATGGTGCGGTGTGCCGTCCGGGTGGCAGAGGCTTTGCTGGGAACGTCCGACGCCGGCACCTCCTTGGGTGCCCCGGCTTCCAGGGGCGCGTCCCGGCGTCCTGAACATGCTGTTGCCGGGCAGGGTGTTGCCGGGCAGGCTGCTGCCGTGGAGTCGCTGGAACTGCTCGGCGACAAGCCCGCGGCGGTGTTTGCCGATGGCGTCCGCTCACCGCTGACCCTGCGCCGGGCAGAGATCCTGGCGCTGCTCGACTCCCGGTCCCAGGGCTGGTCCGCCGAGGAGCTGGCCTATGAGCTGCACGGCGACGCCGGAACTCCGCAGGCCATCCGGACCGAGATGTTCAGGGTGCGGTCGATGTTGGCCGGGGCCGTGGAGTCGAACCCGTACCGGCTCGCAGCGGGCCTGGCCGGCGCTTCTGATTCCGGGCGGGTGCTGCGGCTGCTGCGCGAGGGCCTGGTGGCTGACGCGCTCGAAACCTACAGGGCTCCACTGCTCAGCAGGTCAGGCGCGCTGGCCGTTCAGCTGCTGCGGGACCAGCTGGACCTGGCCGTGGGATCGGCAGTGCGGGCCAGCGGGGAAGCCGGGCTGCTGGTCCGGTGGCTCTCCACCGATATGGGCGCCTTTGATTCGCGGGCCGTGGAGGCGCTGGGCCGGCTGGTGGGCCGGACTGATCCGCGATACCTGGCCTTCCGGGCGTCTTCCGGCGCCTGAGCCTGCCGGGTGGTTGCGCCTGGCCAGCCGCTCACCAGACCGAATCGCCGCGCAGCACAACGTCGCTGCCGCCGTCGACATAGACGATCTGCCCGCACAGGTGCGTGTTCTCCACGCTGTTGAGCCACGCCAGCAGACGGGCCACGACGATGGGTTCGGCGATGCCGTTCAGCGGCATGGGAACTACTTTCAGGAGTCCCTCCCGCTCCTGTTCGGTGTCAATGAGGTCGGCCGTCATGGGGGTGGCAATGACGCCGGGCGACACCGCATTCAACGGGATCCCGGCCCCTGCCCACTCGGGGCCGGCGGCCTGGCGGCGGACCCACCGGGACAATGCAAGCTTCGTGGAACAGTAGATGAGCCCGCCGGTGGCCGGCTCCTTCGCCAGCACTTCGGCACGGGCCATGGCCGCCTGTTCGTCCCCGGCGGTGAGCAGGGCAACGAGCTCATCGTCGCTGGCCATCAGGGCTGCCATCGAGGAGACCACGACGGCCCGCGGCGCGTCCGAGCCGGCGAGCAGGGGGCGGAGTTTTTCGAGCGTGGCAACAGCCCCAAAGAAGTTCACCGCAACGGTGGCGGGTCCCGGGACGGCAAGGCCGGCCACGGCGTAGATGGCATCGATCCTGCCGCCGCTGACCTTCCGCACCGCATCCACCAAGGCGCTGCGTCCTTCTGCCGTAGACAGGTCGGCCACCACCTCCGCGTCGTGGATGTCGACGCCGATGACACGCTCGCCGCGCTCCTCGAGCAGTTCCTTCGTGGCCTTGCCAATGCCGGAGGCCGAACCGGTGATGACTGAGATGCGGGGCATGGCGTCTTCTTTCCCTGGCTGGATGGACTTGGATTCACTCTGCCCGCCAGCCTTGAAACGGGCCAGAGGCCAAAGGCCTCCGCTGAGAAGCGGACGCGCCTTCGGGCCCAATCGACATCTCTTGTCACGCCGTTAACCATCCATTCATATCCTCCTCGGACCCTGTCCAACAGCCGGAAATAGCGTGGGCGCCATGGACAACATCTCCCGCAGAACCCTCATCTCCGCCGGCCTCGGAGCCGGCATCGTCGCAGCACTGCCGAGTGCCGCCGTCGCCGTTTCCACCGCTGACGACGCCGGTCTCCGCACCGATCCCTTCATGCTCGGCATCGCGTCGGGCGAGCCGTGGCCGGACGGTTTCGTCCTCTGGACCCGCCTGGCCGTGAACCCGGTGGCGGAGGACGGGCTGGCCGGCATGCCGTCGCGCCCGGTGGCCGTGCAGTGGGAGGTGGCCGAGGATGAGGGCATGCGGAAGGTGGTGGCCCGCGGCGTGGAGCAGGCGCGGACCGAGACCGCGCACTCTGTGCACGTGGAGCTCCGCGGCCTGCGGCCGGGCCGTGAGTACTTCTACCGGTTCCGCACCGGTAAGTACGTCAGCCCGGTGGGCCGTACCCTCACCAGCCCGGCCCTGCACGAGACGCCGGCGGCGCTGGCCATGGCGTTTGCCAGCTGCGCGCAGTACGAGCACGGCTACTTCACCGCGTACCGGCGCCTGGCGGAGGACCACCCGGACCTGGTGCTGCACCTGGGCGACTACCTCTACGAGTACAAGAAGGGCAGCTACGTGATCGGCGGCGGCAACCCGCGCGACCACGAGGGTCCCGAGACCGTCACGCTGGAGACCTACCGGCAGCGGCACGCGCAGTACAAGGCCGACGCCGACCTGCAGGCTGCCCACGCGATCGCACCCTGGGCGGTGGTCTGGGATGACCACGAGGTGGACAACAACTGGGCGGACGACGTGCCGGAGAACAACGACGCCGGGCAGTTGAACGACAGCGTGGAGCACTTCCGGCAGCGCCGGGCAGCCGCGTTCCAGGCGTACTACGAGAACATGCCGCTGCGGCCGTCGTCCCTGCCTGCCGGCCCCGACATGAAGATCTACCGGAGGATCCAGTGGGGCCAGCTGGCCAACTTCCACATGATGGATACGCGGCAGTACCGCGACGACCAGCTCGCGGGCGACGGCTGGAGGAAGAACGTGGCCGGGCGGCTCGCGGAGGACCGGACCATCACGGGCGCCGAGCAGGAGAAGTGGCTGCTGGACGGGTTCCGGAACTCCACCCAGCGGTGGGACATCCTGGGCCAGCAGGTGTTCTTCGCGGAGCGCGACCGGGACCAGGCGCCGGAGATCGACGACGTCTCCATGGACGGCTGGGACGGGTACGCGGCATCCCGCCGCCGCATCACCCAGGGATGGATCGACGCGAAGGTGCGTAACGCCGTCGTCCTCACTGGCGATGTGCACCGGCACTGGGCCAACGACGTGAAGGTGGACTACAAGGACACCGCCTCCCCCGTGGTGGGCTCGGAGCTGGTGTGCACGTCCATCACCTCCACCGGCGACGGCACGGGCTCCACCACGGACGCCACCATGGCCTGGAACCCGCACCTGAAGTTCTACAACGACAACCGCGGCTACGTGAACACCCGCATCACCAGGGACGCGCTGACCGCCGACTTCCGGGTGCTGGACCACGTCACGACGCCGGGCGCACCGGTGGCCACCAAGGCCTCCTTCGAGATCCGGGACGGCGTGCCGGGGCTGCAGGCGGGGGCCTGACACTTCCGCGAGACGCGTTTGCGTGACTTTTGAGCCATCGGCTGGCGGTGGCCCGTGCCCTGGCACCAGTTCACGCGCCTTCGACTGGCATAAGTCACGCAAACGCGTACGCGGCTGGCCTCCGGGTCCCGCCGTCGACCTTTCTCCCGGCCATTGTGCGCCTCAGGGCCCGGGGCTACGATGCTGGCGGGGAGAGGTCCTGTGTCTCACTGCTCGACGACAGGGGCCAGGACGTGACCGACTTCTTCACCATGCAGCCCGGTGAGACTGCTCCTCCCCTGCCGGCAGGGCCCGTCCTGTGCGGCGGAACCGCGGGTATGCGGCGCATCCACCGCTTCTTCCTCTGGGCTTATGGGGAAGCGCCGGGGCTGGTGCGATCTGCTGCAGCGGGTGATACGGCGCGCGCCGCGTACGTGGGGGAAGTGCTGGGGAACTTCGACAAGGTGCTGCACATCCACCACGAAGGTGAGGACCTGCTGATGTACCCGCAACTGCAGGAACGGGCACCGGCATGCGCCCTGCACATAGGGCAAATGCTCGAACAGCACCGGCAGGTCACCTCCAGGCTGGGGGCGATTGAACCGGTCCGGCTGCGCTGGATGCGCACGGCGGACGAAGAGTCGGCGGCCGATCTTGCCGCCCGCTACGAGGACCTGGCCCGGGTCCTCAACACGCATCTGCGCCGGGAGGTCACCGAGATGATGCCGGTAGCGGACAGAGTGATGTCCGAAAAAGAGATGAAGGAAGCCGGGCAGCACGGGATCCAGGAGCTCGACAAGAAGTTCCTGGTGGGCTACCTCGGCATGGTGCTGGCCACGAACCCGCCGGCCGACCGCAAGGAGCTGTTCAACGAGATCCCTCCGCCGGTCCGGCTCGCCTACCGCCTGGTAGGGCGGCTCATGTACCGGAAACAGTACGCAACGCTCTTTCCGGGGCGCCCGATTCCCGAGACGCTGTAGGGAACCTTGTCCAACACACGCGTGCAACGTGTTCTAGGCTGGAATCCCCCGATGCCCATCACAAAAAAGCGAGGCATAACGTGCACCAGGACGCCGCCCGGTTCCTGTCCCAGCCGGTGGCCGCCCAGCCGGGCTCGCCATTGCGGGTGGCCGTGTACTCCCGGATCGCCGAAGCCATCCGCAACGGCCTCCTCACGCCCGGCTCCATGATCCCCACGGAGACCGAGCTCGGCGCGGACATGAAGGTCAGCCGCACCGTGGTCCGTGAAGCCCTCATGCTCCTGGAGGAAGACGGCCTCATCCGGGCGCGCCGCGGCGTGGGCCGGTTCGTCTCGGACACGCTCCCCCGCATCGGTATCGAACGGATCCGCCCCTTCGAAGAGGTCCTCGGCGGCCCCGGGCAGACGGTGGAGGTCAAGCGCACCCAGGTGGTGCGGCAGGCCGCCTCCGAGTTCGTCGCCCCCGGCATCGGCATCGAGCCCGGCACCGACTGCTGGCTGTGGGAATCGGTCCTGATCCGTGACGGCGAGGCCATTGCCCACCTGCAGGAAAACGTCACCGCCCAGCCGGTCAGCATCGGCAAAGGCCCCGCCGCGCCCCTTGAAATTAAGGACGACGGCGGCGCCACCCTGCTTGCCACGCTCAACAACCAGCTGGGCCGGCTGGGGGGCCCGGGCGAGTGCCAGATCAGCCTCAGTCAGGTGGGCCCGAGCCGGGCGAAGCTGCTGGACCTGCGCCCGTCGGACCCCGTCCTGGTGCTGACACAGTTCGTCCGGCACTCCAACCGGCCGTTCTACCTGGCCAAGTGCCTGGTCTCAGCGCGCGCCGGGCACCTGTCCGTGATGCAGTCCCTGCAGTCGTAAACAGCGCTGCGTTACTTGGTGCAGCCCACCGCCTTGCAGGCGTCCACCCGGCCGTACTTCCAGTAGGTTCCCGTGCCTTTGATCGGGTTGGCGGTGGCTTCGATCTTTTTGCGAACCTCAATGTTGGACGTCCCGGCCGCCGTGTTCCATACCAATGCCGCAGTCGCGGCGACGATCGGTGAAGCCATGGAGGTCCCGGTCTCGATGTCGTAGCCCATGGACCGGCTGTTCTGGCCGCCCAAGGTGAACGGGTAGGTGGGGAAAGTCGAGTAGACGCCCACGCCCGGCGCGGCAACATCCACCCACTTTCCGTACGTGGAAAACGACGCCTTCATGTCGTTGTTGTCCGTGGCGGCAACGGCAATGACATTCGGGTAGGCACCCGGATAGACCTGGGCCTGGGTACCGCCGTTGCCGGCAGCGGCAACAATCACCACGCCCGCATTCCAGGCATTGTTGACGGCGGCTTCGAGGGTCCGTGATGAGACGCGCTGCCCGAGGCTCATGTTGATCACCTGGGCGCCCTTGCTGACGGCCCAGTTGATGCCGTTGGCAATGCCGGAGCTGGAGCCGGATCCGCTGTCGTTGAGCACCTTGGCGTCCAGGATGGCGCAGTCCGGGCACACGCCGGCAACGCCAATGGTGTTGTCCCGGGCGGCGGCAACGATGCCGGCCACATGCGTTCCGTGTCCGTACCTGTCGTAGTCCTCATCCACAAAGATGTCTTTGTCGCTGAAGTTAATCCGTTCAACAACCTTCGACGAGATGTCCGGGTGGTTGATGGCGACGCCTGAATCGATGATGGCAACGCGTTTCCCGCCGCCGGTGGTCACGGTCCAGGCCTCGACGGCGTCCACGTCGGCGTTGTCGGTGCCCGCGGCCACAGTTTTGGTGCCGGCGGTGTTCGTGAACGCCTGGCCTACGTTGTGCAGGGCGTATTGGCGGGGGAAATACTCGTCATTTGAGGTAGCCGTTGCGAGTTCGTCCGGTTCGGCGTACTCCACCGCGGGATTGTGGCTCAGTGCCTCAACGAGGTGGAGCTCCTTGCCGGCCGGCACTGTGATGAGATGGGCGCCAGTGCTGCCGATGGCCGGGCCTTCACGAAGGCCATGCTGGCCGAGGACACCGGAGGCCGCGGCGTTGTCGCGGAACTTGACCATGATCTGTCCGGACACGAAAGACGAAGATGCGAGCGGGGATGTGGCGGCAGCGTTGCCTGGCACAGCGGCCGTGAGGGCGCCGAGCGCCATCACGGCCGATGCGAGACCTGCCAGAACTGTTCTTTTCATGCCGCTTATCATGCGCCCCGTGTGTAACAGCGGGGTAGAAGGGAAATCCACAATTTTTTCGGCGGTCAAGGGATTGAGACCTTGTTCGGCATACGAACCGTAGTGCGCTAAGTGAACTTTAACACTATCCTTCATGAGCAGAACGTATGCCGTGGGTCACGCCCGAAAGCGGTGCAGCTCTCGGCCAGACGTGTTCTTACCTTTATCCCTGATCAATGAGGATTACATGACGACTTCTCCCTCCATGCGCGTATCACGCTGGCCTGTCTGGCTCTGCTGGCTGGCGATGGTTTTGGACGGCTTTGACCTGGTGGTGCTCGGCACTGTCATTCCCACTCTTATCAAGACCGGCGAACTTGGCTTTGACGCAGTAGGCGCTACTTTAGTGGCCACCATCTCCCTGGTCGGCGTCGGCCTGGGCGCACTGTTCATCGCCCCGCTCTCGGACCGCTTCGGGCGTCGGAAATTGCTGGCCGCCTGCGTGCTCTGGTTCTCGATTTTCACCATCGCGGTGGTTTGGGCGCCCAATGTCGCAGTGTTCGGCGTCTTCCGGCTCCTGGCCGGGTTGGGACTGGGGGCCTGCCTTCCGGCCGCTCTCGCCTACATGAATGACTATTCGCCGGCAGGTTCCGCAGGCAAGTCCACCACCCGCACCATGACCGGGTACCACGTGGGGGCGGTCGCAACGGCTTTCCTCGCGTTGTTGGTCATTCCCGACTGGCGAATCATGTTCGTCGTCGGTGGTGCTGCAGGGCTCATCCTCCTGCCCTTCCTGTGGTTCAAGCTGCCGGAAACCCTGCAGGCTGGTCCGACAGCGAAGACAGTTAAACAAACGGGTTTCCGGGATCTGGTGAAGAAGCCCTACCCCTTGGTCGCCGCGGCGATCGCCGCCGCCTCATTCATGGGGCTGCTGCTGGTCTATGGCCTGAACACCTGGCTCCCCCAGCTCATGGCATCCGCTGGATATCCCGTGAGCGCAGGCCTTTCCCTGCTCCTGGTGTTGAATCTCGGCGCCGTCGCCGGCCTCATCATCGCCGGCATCCTGGCCGACAGGCATGGCACCAAACCCATCGTGCTGCTTTGGTTTGGCCTCTCCGCCGTCTGCCTTGCCCTTCTGAGCATCAAGGTTGATAACGCGGTCCTGCTCAACGCCCTCGTATTCGTCACCGGAGTGTTTGTATTCAGCGCCCAAGTGCTGGTTTACGCCTGGGTGAGCCAGCTGTTCCCGGCCCGCCTGCGTGCCACCGCCCTCGGTTTCGCTGCCGGGGTGGGCCGCGTGGGGGCCATCGCCGGACCTGCAGTAACGGGCGGGCTGGTCGCAGCTGGAGTCGCCTACCCCTGGGGGTTCTACGTGTTTGCGGCAGCCGGCGCTCTTGCAGTGCTGGCCCTGGTGACCGTCCCGCACGCCATCGCCAACACTCATGCTGAGGTGGAACACGTGAGCTGAACGGTGTTGCCCGGCCCGTCCGTGCTGACGGGCCGGGCTTTCGCTAGACGGCGGTGCCCGCTTCGGCGAGCACCGCCGTCGTGCTTTCCGCGCCCGCATGGTGCTCCAGCAGCGTCTCCACCAGGTGCGGGGCGAAGTCCTCTTCCAGCGTGAGCACCACCCGGCAGCGGGCGCCCCGAACGGGCGGGTAGCCGGCGTACAGTCCGCGCATGTCGCAGATGGTCTGCCCGCGGCCCGGCCCGTCGGAAGTGTCGACGGCGGCGCGCACCACCGGCGCGACGGCGGGCGTCACGGCACCCACGGCGAGCGCGGCGGCCAGGGGGTCATGCATGGCGGAGCAGGGCCGGCCGTAAATGCCCTCGTAGAAGCGGAAGTAGTAGCCCAGCATCTGCCCCAGCGCCTGCGCCACGGGCGAAGAGGAGGCCAGCAACGCCTGCCGGTGGTCCTCCTCCAGCACCGACGCCATGGTCACGTCCAGCGGCACCAGGGTCACGTCCCAGTCCGCGGCCAGCACCAGGGCGGCGGCCTCGGGATCGTTGTGGATGTTAGCCTCCGCCACCGGCGTGATGTTGCCCGGCGCCAGCGCGGCGCCGCCCATCACGGTGACGGTGTCCACCAGGGACGGCAGTGCCGGCTCCAGGCGCAGCGCCTCCGCGAGGTTGGTCAGCGGCCCGATGGCCACCACGCGCAGCGTCCCCGGGTACAGCCGGGCCAGCCGCACCAGCATCTCCGCCGCAGACTCCCTGGCCAGTGCCGCCGCAGCGGGAGCCAGTGACACCTCGCCGATCCCGTTCTCCCCGTGCACCCACGGTGCCCCGCCGCCGAAGGAACCTGCCAGCGGATGGTGCGCGCCAAGGGCCACCGGCACATCATCGGAGCCGGCAAGTTCCAGCAGGTCCAGGGTGTTGCGGGCGCCCACGGCGGCACTGACGTTGCCACTGACGGTCCCGATCCCCTTCACGCAGGCAAAAGGAGAGGCCAGCAGGTAGGCCAGGGCGAGGGCGTCGTCGATCCCGGTATCGCAGTCCAGGTAGATCGGGAAGGGCGTGGTCATGGTGGTTCTCCTACAGTAAAAGGGGTTAGAGGGTCTCGCCCTTGGGGGCGGCGACGAAGAGGCTGACGATGAACGCGGCGGCGGTGATGGCCACGGAGATCCAGAGGGCGGTGGCGTACCCGGCGGCGGTGGCCTGGGCGGCGAAGGGCGCCACCAGGACGACGCCGAGGCTCGCCCCGATGCCGAAGGAGGCGCCGTTAATGCCGGGCAGGGCGGCCGGGGCTTCCTTGGGTGAGAGCAGCACCGAGAGCCCGTTGATGGCGGTGAGGAACAGGCCGTTGTAGAAGATGCCCAGGGCCGCGACGGCGATCAGGACGGCAAGCTGGCTGGTGGAGAACATGGCGGCTGCGATGGCGCAGGCCAGGCTCATGCCGGTCCCGACGCGGAGGGTCTTGATCCAGCCGCGGCGGTCTGCCAGCCAGCCGGCCAGCGGTGCGGCAAAGACGCCAATCAGCGCGGCAGGGGTGAGGAACAGCAGCGCCGAGACGGAGGCGGAAAGCCCGAAGCCGCCGTCGTGGTCCTGGCTGAGCAGCACCACGGTGAAGTTGATGATGGCGAAGATGCCGGCGAGGGTGAGGACGGTGGTGGTGATGACCGGCCATACCTGGCGGGAGCGGAGGTGGTGCACGGCGATGAGTGGGTGGCTGCGCCGCTTCTCGATCAGCCAGAAGGCGGCGAAGGAGGCGATGGTGCCGGCCAGCAGGGCCAGGGCGGTGGGCGAGGTCCAGCCGGCGGCGGATCCGTCGGAGACGAAGTAGGTGATGAACACCAGGAACAGCGAGAGGGAGCCGGCGCCCCACCAGTCCATGGCGCCGCGGACCCCCTGCGGGCGGCCGGCGGGAACGATGCGGAGGATGCAGGCCGCGGAAATCACGGTCAGGGCCAGGACGACGACGAAGATGGACCGGAAGCCCAGGGTCTCGGCCAGGAGCCCGCCCACCCAGCCGTCCACTCCCCCGATGCCGCCGTTGATGGCGGCGATGATGCCCACGGAAGTGCCGAACACCTTGGCCTGAAGGTTCTCGCTGAGGACGATGTAGGCGAGCGCGAAGACGGCGCTGGAGACGCCCTGCAGGAACCGGCCGGCGATGAGCAGTTCCAGCGTGGGTGCCGTGATGCAGAGGATGGTGCCGGCGCCCATGATGCCCAGGACCATCAGCAGCGCGGCGCGGCGGCCAATGAAGTCGCTCCAGCGGCCGATCACGGGGCCGGCGATGGCGCCGGCCAGGAAGAACATGGACTGGACGGGGGCGGTGCTTTCGGCGCCGCGGCCGAAGTCGGCGGCGATCTGCGGCAGGGCCGGGGTGACCATGCTGGCGTTGAGCTGGAAGGACAGCACGCCCAGCAGCAGCGTGGAGATCAGCAGGGCGGCGCGGCGGCCGGAGAGCTTGGCGGCGTCGTCAGGGAGGACGACGGCGGCAGCGGCTTGGGCGGGAGGCGCGGCCGTGGCGGGGGTTGGGGCGTTCACATCAAACTCCTTTGTTCGAACGGGGTGCGGCGGAATCGCGGTCTTCGGAACGGCGATTGGAGTTGTTATACAACCATGTATGACTCACAAGTACAACCATGGGCTACACTATTTTTCAATCCGGCCGCTTCCGGCCCTCCCCCTTCAGAGAGTCTTCCCATGAGCAATCGACTTCCTGCCGTCACCGTGGTCGGCAGCATCAACCTGGACCTGATCGCCACCGCAGGGCGGCTTCCTACCGCGGGCGAAACCATCGGCGGCGCCATCCTGTCCCGGCAACCGGGTGGAAAAGGTGCCAACCAGGCGGCGGCCGCGGCGCGCCTGGGCGGCCGGGTGCGGATGGTAGGGACCGTAGGCGACGACGCGCACGGCCAGGGGATGCTGGACACGCTTGCTTCAGCCGGGGTGGATACTGCCGACGTGGCGGTGCTGCCGGAAGCCACGGGGACGGCGCTGATTGTGGTGGACGCCGAGGGCGAGAACCAGATTGTGGTGTGCCCGGGCGCCAACTCCCACTTGTCACTGGAGGAAGTGGACTTCGGCCCGGACGAGACGGTGCTGTGCCAGCTGGAGGTGGGGCTGCCCGTGGTGCTGGAGGCCGCCCGGAAGGCGCAGGGCTTCTTCGTGGTGAACGCGGCGCCGGCCATGGATCTGCCGGCGGAGCTGCTGGAGCGCTGCGACCTGGTGATCGTCAATGAGAGCGAGTACGCCCTGATCCCGGCCCTGGCATCCGCCAAACTGGTGGCGGTGACCTATGGCGGCGAGGGTTCCGCCATCTTCGAGCATGGCCGGAAGGTGGCGGAGGTGCCGGCGCCCGCCGTCAGCGTGGTGAACACCATCGGCGCGGGCGACGCCTTCTGCTCCGCCCTGGTCCTGGCCCTGCGCACGGGAATGGACTACGCTGCCGCGCTTGCTGTTGCCAACGCGGTGGGTGCAACCGCCGTCGGCGATCCGTCCTCCCAGCCCGAATTGGCACACCTTGGCCACTACGTGGAGCGGACTGCCCCGGCCATGGATGCCCGGTGAGCGTGGCACTGCGGCGGGCGGCGCCGTCGGACTTTTCCGAGGTCCGGCGGATCACGCGGGACGCCTACCTGCGGGCCGGGCACTTCGCTGCCGACCATCCCTACATGGGCGTGCTGGAGGACGTGGAGCACCGCGCCGCCCATGCCCAGGTGTGGGTGGCGGAGGCCGCCGGGAAGGTGGTGGCGGCGGTGACGCTGACGTTCACCGGCCAGCCGTACAGCGAGATTGCGCGGGACGGGGAGCTGGAGTTCCGGATGCTGGCCGTGGATCCGGCACACCAAGGCGGCGGCCTGGGCCGGGCCGTGGTGCGCGCGATCGTGGAGCACGCCCGGCAGTTGCCCGGCATCGCGGCGATCAGCATCACCAGCGCCACGTTCATGGAGCGGGCGCACGCGCTGTACCGGTCACTGGGGTTCCGCCGCGCCCCGGAGCGGGACTGGCATGTGCCGGGCGAGGATGTGCTGCTGTGGGTGTTCCGGCTGGAGCTCTGAGTTTGGGCATTTTTCCAAAACGTTAATGCATCGCTCCGGACCGTGCTCCACGGGATCAGGGCTCGCGGCTCCGGCGGCCTGAATCTGCCGGCAGATCAGAGTGCCGGTGAATGATCCGCCAGATGCCCTCCTCGCGGCGATAGACGTGTGTTGTGCGCATCGTGTAGACGGCCGGGAGGCCGTCAACAACCGCGCTGCTGTGCTCCAACCCGACCGTATAGGCGAGGCTTCCGCTGGCACCTGCCGCGACGAGCTCGAACTCAGATCCGGTGGAGCCCGTGAATCGGAGGGCCTCCCGGCGGAATTTGGGTTCGAGGTCGGCCCAGCCCGCGCCGGAAATATGAGCGCCGAACAACGTCACGGGGTTCCGGTGCGACCATAGGGCGATGCGGGGTGCCACGTCGCCCTTATGAAGCGCCAAGGTCATGTCCCGCTGCCGTGGCAGGATCTCGGCCAGGAAGGCTGCCGTCTCCTCTTGCATGTCACGCCCGCCCTCAACCACTCACGCCCGTCGCGGCGTCAGGGAACCTGACAGCTGCCTCCCCTGGCGGGAAGTCCGCGTGACGGTGCACAATCCGCCATTCGCCGTCTTCGCGGCGGTAGACGTGCGTCACGCGCAGGGTGTACTGGCGCGGTGTCCCCTCGACGTTGGCGGAAGTGTGCTCGTAGCCCACGGTGTAGGCCAGGTCGCCGCTTACGCCGGCAGAGATGATCTCAAGGTCGAAGGAGTCCGAATGGGTGAACCACGAGGCCACGTTGTGGAACATCGGCTCCAGCTCAGCCCAACCGGAGCCGCTGAGCTGCGCGCCGAACAGCGTTACGGGATCGTTCCGGGACCACAGCGCAAGGCGGGGAGCAACGTCGCCGTCGTGGATTGCACCGTCCGCCGCTCGCTGCCTGGGAATCATTTCGGCAAGGAATGCATCCGTTTCAGTTGACATGACCAACTCCATTACAGTCAGACTGTTTTGAATACAGTTATAATGCATCCAATGGAACGGAAAATCAAGAGGCAGTATGATTCCCGCCGCCGCCAGGAGCAGGCTGCAGAAACACGGCGGAGCATCATCGCGGCGGCGAACGAGCTCTTCATTGCCCAGGGGTATGGCCAGACCACCATCAGGCAGGTGGCCGAGCGGGCCGGCGTCTCTGTCGAGACCGTGTACGGCGCATTCGGTACCAAAGCATCGCTGCTGAGGCACGTTTGGTACGTGGACTTCCGGGGTGATGAAGCGGAAGTGACCCTGTATGACCGAGAGGAGATGCAGTCGATCCTGGCCGAGCCGGACCTGACGAACAGGATCCGCCGGCACGCTGTGTTCGTGACGGCGAGCAACCGCCGCATCTTTCCGCTCCTCGACGCCCTTGCCGGAGCGGCTGCGAGCGAGCCCGATGCCGCCGCGATGCTGGCCGAGTGGGCGGACCGGCGCCTGGACGTGGCCAGCCGCTACGCCCACGCCGCGGCCGCGACCGGCCAGCTCGGCGTCAGCGAAGAGGAATGCAGGGACGTGCTGTACGCCACCATGGACGGCACCCTGTGGGCCCAGCTCGTCGGGCAACGCGGCTGGACCGACGAGAGGTTCTCGGACTGGCTCGCCGCAACCTGGATCGGCACCTTCGTCCGGACGACGTAGCGGACCGCGCGACTACTGCTGCTACGCGCCCCAGCCGTGGTCGCCGTCGTCGTTTCATTGCTGCGGCAGGGATGGCCCTGGCCTATTTCGCGGAGCGTGTGCCCGTGTCCGTGCTGGTACCCGTGGTGGGAACGAACTCCCAGTCGAAGGACCCATCGCCGTGCAGCGTCAGCCGGAGGAACCCGCGGGTGTCGCTGAACCGCTTGGCGATGTACTTCGGCTTGCTGGTGAACGGGCGCAGGTCGATGCCTCCGGTGGAGACCTGGAACGCGGTCATGCCGTCATCAACGCACTTGTCCGCGTTGTTCACCGGGCAGGACCGTTCGTAGTTGTGCTGCGAGCCGGACAGGGTGAGCCGGACCCGGTACTTCCACATGACGTCGATCCACGGCTTCTGCTCATCGGCCCGCCCGTGCCCCTCGGTGTCAGACGTGAAGTAGGGCTCGTGGTAGACGACGGCCAGGTGCTTGCCCGCCTTCTGGGCGTCTCCAAGGTCCTTGTCCAGCCACTTGGTGGCAGCCGAAGCCGCCTCCTGGTCGTACCGCCACAGCGCGGACGACAGGAACGCGAAGTGCCAGTTCCCGAAGTCCTTCGAGTATGGTTCCCCGTTGGGGATGAACCCGCGTTCCTGGTTGATCGCCGATTTCTCCGGGGACCCCGGGCATTGGCCGTCCATGAACTTGGCCAGGTCTTCGTTGCGGCCAGGTTCCCAGTCATGGTTGGGGGCGGACACCCAGTACAGCTTGGGCTTGGTGCCACCCCAAACCGGCAACCAGTAGTTCACATAGTCGTCGCAGTGCGCGGTGCTGTACTGAAAGTCCCCCAGCCCCATGAAGGCATCAATCTCATTTTTTTCCACCAGCTTGGCGATCAACGTGCCGTTCCTGCCCGACGGGGTTTCGGGGTCAGAATTCCCGTCGGGATTCATGTCTCCCACTGCGGCGATATGGACATCGGGCACATTCGGATCCGGCCCCGGCGGCTTTGGCGTGCAGGCCGTGGCAAGGAGCACCAGCAGGGCCGCGGAAACTGCGGCCACGCGCCGGAGGGGTTTGTCACGAGGGAGTGCTGGCCGCATCCCGTATCCCCTTTCCAGCAGCAGAACCGCAGGCCAGCGTGCGTGAAACACTCACGCAGGCCGGCACCTTGATCCTCCTTACGGCCCGGACCGCCTGTCAAGGGCGGGAGGCTGTGATTGCTGCAGAAGGGGGGCTTAGGGGATGGGGCGGCCCGCAGCGGTTGCGGCTGGATGAACAATGTCAGAGCCGTCGCCTAGAGTAAATGCCGACGACGTGACGCACTGAACATGGGACCCGAATGGACTTCTACGCCATCAACTCCCTGCGGGACAACCATGCAGGCTGGTCGCTTCTCCGCGCCCAGAATGCCCCGCTGGCCCTGGCGTTCTTCATGGCCGCGTTCACCGGGCCAAACCAGCGGAACCTTGGCCGGCAGGAACTGATTGACGTCCTGGAAGACGTGCTGTTCGGGCTGCGGGACAGCGAAGGCGAAGGCAGGTTCCCCCGGTCCGCAGGCGAATACCTGGATGACTGGGCCGCGGACGAGCGCAAATGGCTGCGGAAGTACTACGCCCCGGGCGAGGACGAGCCACGTTACGACCTCACAGCGGCCGCCGAGGACGTGGTGCGCTGGGTGGAGACGCTCCGGGGCAGGGATTTCGTGGCCACGCAGTCCCGGCTGACGAGCATCTTCGCGGTGCTCAAGCAGCTGGTGCAGCAGTCGGAAACAGATCCTGAAGTCAGGCTGGCGGAGCTGCAGCGCCAGCGGGACGGGATCGACGCCGAGATGCAGCGGATCAGGGACGGCAACGTTCGCGTGATGACCGCGCCGGAGGCCCTTGACCACCTGCAGCAGCTCACCGCCCTGGCACGGGACCTGCTGTCCGACTTCCGCGAAGTCGAGCAGAACTTCCGGAAGCTGGACCGGCAGGTGCGCGAACAGATCGCCACCTGGGTGGGCACGCAGGGCGAACTGCTGGAATCGATCTTCGACAACCAGCAGGACATCAGCAGCTCCCTGCAGGGCCGCACTTTCCAGGGCTTCTGGGACTACCTCATGTCACCGACGATGCGATCGGAACTGCAGGACCTGCTGCAACGGGCCACCCAGATTGAAGCGCTGGCCGGCAGCGAAAGCCTGCATGGCGTGGCCAACCTGCACCAGGACTGGCTGCCGGCCGTCGAACAGACCCAGGCCACCGTCCGCCAGCTCTCCCAGCAGATGCGGCGCCTGCTCGATGACAAGGTGTTCCTCGAAAACAAGCGCATCATGCAGCTGATCCGAAGCGTCGAGTCCGCCGCGCTGGGCACTCGGGACGCGCCGCCGTCGGGCGCTTTCATGGACATTGAAGTCCCATCCGTTGACCTGGTGCTGCCGTTCGAACGGCCCTTGTATGAGCCCAGCCGCAAGGTGACCGTAGAGGACATCGTGGAGAACGCAGATGACATGGATGTTGATGCGGGCGCCCTGTTCAACCAGTTCTTTGTGGACAAGGAACTCCTGAAGGCCAACATCGATGCCGTGCTGGCCGAGGTGGACCAGGCAACCCTGGCCGAGATCACCGAGAAGTACCCGCTCTCGCAGGGGCTGGCTGAAGTGGTGGCGTACTACCAGCTGGCCACCGAATCGGACTGGGCCACCATCCACCCCGAGCAGTCCCAGCAGTTGTCCTGGCAGCTGCCGGACGGCAGCATCCGCGAAGCCACCATCGAACAGATCATCTTCGGAAGGCCGGCATGAACCCCGCCACTGATACGGAAACCCGCACGCCTGAGGAGCTGCCCGCTGTCGTTACCCGGCTGTTCAGGGGCGTTTTGAATGCCGAGGACGACGAGAAGGTGTGGCAGTCCCTGCTCGGCCTGACCTCGCAGGTGCGCGATTACGTCTCCGTGCTGGGCTTGGACCTGGTCCTCGATGAGGCCGAGGGCTACGCGTTCCTCCGCTCCAAGGACGATCCGGACAGCACGCTCCCACGGCTCATCGCCCGCCGCACGTTGACATTCAACGTCAGCCTGCTGCTGGCCCTGCTCCGCCGCCGGATGATGGAGTTCGACATCAACAGCAGCGAAGTCCGGCTCATCATGACGGGGCAGGAAATCGCGGACATGGTGGCGGTCTTCCTGCCGGAGTCCAGCAACGAGGCCAAGATCCTGGACCGGCTGGGCACGGACATCAAGAAGGTGGTGGAGCTCGGTTTCCTCCGCAGGCTCAAGGGGCAGCAGGACACCTTCGAGGTGGCGAGAATCCTCAAGGCGTACGTGGATGCGCAGTGGCTTGAGGAGTTCGACGCGCGGCTGTCCGACTACAAGGCAACACTCGCCGGCGAGTCGCTGGCCGGCGAGCGCCAGGCAGCACCAGCCGTCGGGGAGGGCAAGTGACGATGGACCTGGGCGCGGACCTGCAGGAGAGCTTGTTCAGCCTGGACGAGACAGCGGACGACGGCGGCACTCCGCCGGGATTCCGGCTGCACCGTTTGGAGTTGCTCAACTGGGGCACATTCCACCAGGGCGTGCGCACGTTCCGGCTGGACGGGGCCAACAGCCTGCTCACCGGCGACATCGGTTCCGGCAAGTCCACGGTGGTGGATGCGTTCACCACGCTGCTGCTGCCCGCGCACAAGATCGAGTACAACAAGGCGGCCGGGGCGCAGAAAAAGGAACGGTCGCTCACCTCCTACGTCCGAGGCTTCCACAAAAGCGCCCGGAGCACCGGCGGGGAGTACTCGAAGCCCGTGGCCCTTCGCGGGGCCGGCCAGCTGACCGTGGTACTGGGTGTCTTCCACAACGCCGTGCTGGGCAAGTGGGTTACTTTGGGCATCACCTTGTGGGCCGCGCAGGAGGCCGGGACACCCAACCGGTTCTACTCGCTCGCCGAAGCCGAGCAGTCCATCGCCGCGGACTTCAGCAACTTCGGCCAGGACCCGCTGAAGCTGAAGAAGAAGCTCCGGGCAGCAGGCGCAGCTGTCCACGACACCTTCGACCCGTACTCGGCGGCGTTCAAACGGCACTTCGGGATCAGCGGCAACCAGGCCATGGAGCTGTTCCACCGCACCGTGTCCATGAAGCAGGTGGAAAACATCACCTCCTTTGTGCGCAGCAACATGCTCGAGGAAGACGACGTTGCCGCCCGGATCACCAACCTGATCCACCACTTTGACGACCTGAAGAAAGCCCACGACGCCGTCCTCACCGCCAAGGACCAGATCACGCTGCTGACTCCCATCAGGGAGGGCGCCGCGCAGCATGCAAAGGTCAGGGCCGAGGATGAAATGGCCCGCAAACAGCGGGACCAGCTGCACCCATGGTTCACCGACCGGAAACTGCAGCTGAGCCTGGAACACCAGGCCGAGCTTGAGCGGACGGGCGTGCGGCTGCAGGAGGACTCGGAGCGGCTCAACGGCGAGATCAAGCAGCTGCGGCGGGAACTCGCCGGGGTGGAGGAGGACATCCGCACCAACGGCGGCGGCAGGCTGGCAGTGATCGACGCCGACCTGGCCGCCCTGGCCGCCAAGTCCAGTCAGCAGCGGCAGCGGTTCGAGGCCTACTCCGCCGCCGCGGCGGAGCTCGGTCTGCAGGCTCCCGAGGACCGGGTCCTGTTTGATGCCAACCGGGCACGCCTCGCGGAGGTGGAGCAGGACCTGGCCGGCCGCTCGGACGCGCTGCAGGAGGACCGCACCGCCCTGTCCATCCAGGAGTCGGAGCTTCGGGCCAAGGCCGCGGAGATCGCCGCGGAACTGACCAGCCTGCAGGCCCGGCGCAACCTGATCCCGCTCCCCCAGCTGGACATCCGCCGCCGTCTCTGTGAGGGAACAGGTATCAAAGACAGCGAGCTTGCCTACGTTGGCGAGTTGCTCAAGGTCCGTGACGGTGAGTCCGTGTGGGAAGGCGCCGCGGAACGGACCCTGCGGGGTTTCGCCCTCTCGCTCCTAGTGCCCTCGGAGCACTATGCCGATGTCAGCACTTGGGTGGACACCAACAATCTGCGCGGCCGGCTGGTCTATCTGCGGGTCGGGGACTCGTATACGCCCAGGGCTGCCGAGCCCGGGACGCTGGCTGCGAAGATTGCCATCAAGCAGGGCACCCCGTTCCGGGACTTCCTGCAGGATGAGCTCAGCAGCAGGTACGACTACTTCTGCTGCGAGAGCCTGGCGGAGTTCCGGCGCTACCCCAAGGCACTGACGGTCAACGGCCAGCTCAAGGGCGGCCGCGGCCGGCACGAGAAGGATGACCGCAAGGACCTGGCGGACAGGCGCAATTACGTGCTGGGCTGGGACAACCATGAGAAGATCGCCCGCTTCCGCACCGAGCAGGATGAGGTACAGGGCAGGCTGAAGGTGGTGGCGGGGCAGCTGGACCGGGTCAACCGTGAGCTGGGGGCGCTTGGCCGGCACAACCAGCAGCTGGGCATCGTCCGGTCCGTGAGCGAGTTTGGTGAGATCAGCTGGCAGGCAACAGCCCGCAGCATTGAGGACCTCAAGGCGGAGAAGCGCGCCTTGGAAACCACCAGCGACGTCCTGCAGCAGCTGATGGCCAAGCAACAGCAGGTCACGCACCAGCTGGAGCGGCTGGAGGAGAAGTCGGGCAAGCTGCAGCAGCGCCTCGGCGCAAACGAGAAGGACGCACGGGACATCGCCGAGGCGATCGAGGAGTGCCGGGCCGTCCTGGCCGAGACGCCGGTGACGGACGACGGCGGGGTGCTGGCCGCCGTCCGACGCCTCGCCGAAGAAGCGCTTGGCGACAAGCCGCTTACGTATAAGAACACCGCCACGGTGGAAAGCACCGTGCGTAGCGGCCTGACGGACAGGATCGACGCGTTATCCAAGCGGATCGCCCGGGCGGCTGAAAGCACGGTCCGGCAGATGGCTGACTTCCGCAACAAGTACCGCAACGAGACCACGGACTTCGATGCGTCCCTGGAGGCTGCGCCCGACTACGACAGGCTGCTGGAGCAGCTGGTGGGCAACGACCTTCCGCGCTTCGAGGATCAGTTCAAGGATCTGCTGAACCGGAATACCATCCGCGAGGTGGTGGCCTTCAACGCGTACCTGGACAGTCGGCGGCAGGACATCGTTACGCGGATCGGTGATATCAACGAGTCGCTGGCGGGCATCCCGTACAACACGGGCCGGCACATCCAGCTGGAGCAGCAGGCCACGGCGGACCAGGATGTCCGGGAGTTCGGCAGCGATCTGCGGGCCTGCTCGGAAGGCACCATCGGCGACGAGGACCAGTACTCGGAGCAGAAATACCTTCAGGTGGAGCGGCTAATCGACCGGTTCCGCGGACGGGAGGGTCTCACCGACCTGGACCGGAGGTGGACCGCGAAGGTGACCGATGTACGCAACTGGTTCACGTTCTCGGCGTCGGAGAAGTGGACCGAAACCGGCGAGGAGTATGAGCACTTCACGGATTCGGGCGGCAAATCCGGCGGGCAGAAGGAGAAGCTGGCGTACACCATCCTGGCGGCGGCGCTGGCGTTCCAGTTTGGGCTGGGTTCGGGCAAGGGTGCGGGCAGGAACGCCGGCAGTGGGCGGAGTTTCCGGTTTGTGGTGATTGACGAGGCGTTCGGGCGCGGCTCGGACGAGTCGGCCCGTTACGGGCTGGAGCTGTTCCAGCGGATGAAGCTGCAGCTGCTGATCGTCACTCCCCTGCAGAAGATCCATGTGATCGAGCCGTTCGTCTCGCATGTGGGGTTTGTGGCGAACACGAACGGCGACGATTCCCAGCTGCGGAACCTGACCATCCAGGAGTACCGCGAGGAGAAGGACCGGCGTGGCCGCTAAGTCGTGGACTTCGCTGGCCGGCCTGCGGGCGCAGTCGCTGAAGGCATGGGCCAGCGGGGCACTGCTGCGGGAGCTGTTGGAACCGTCCGGGGCGTATCCGCGGCGGCGCCCCTTGAAGCGTCCTACGGCGGCCGAACTGTTGAATGGTTATGCTGCGGTCCTCGACTGGGCGGCTGAGCTGTCCGGAGGCACGGGTGCCTTCGCGCTGGAGACGGTGGAAGCGGGGCGGCGCACTGTTGGCTCCAATCAAATCCCGGCTGCTGCGGTGTTCTCCACCGTGGAGGACGAGATCGCGTTTGTCGGAAAGGCACGGGAGGCTGCAAGTTTTCAGTCTCTTGCCAACAGCCTTGGCGGCCTGGATCCAAGGTTGCTGGAGTGGGCGTCGCGGCGCCCTCTGAAGCTCCTTGAACTGGGATCCGATGCCGTGCTTGCTGCGCGGGTTGCGCTGTGGCTACGCGACAATCCGTCACCGGGGATCTACGTCCGGCAACTTGGCCTACCCGGCGTGCACACCAAGTTCATCGAACGCCATCGGCAGGTCATCGATCAGATGTTGGCCACTGTCGCGGCGGAGCCTGCGCCGGTTGAAGCGGTGGACCCGAATGCTGTCCCGGAGGTTGCCCAGTCCGATGCCGCTTTGGAAGGCGGCGCCGCCCGCACTCCGGCCGCCCGGTTCGCCCGGCGGCACGGCTTCCTGCATCCGCCCGAGCTGGTCAGGTTCCGGATTCTGGACCCCGCCATCGAAGTCCTTGGCTCAGCCCGGGACGTCACGGTGACAGCAGAGGCGTTCGCTTCCCTGTCCCTGCCAGTGGAGAAGGTGATCGGCACGGAGAACCAGGTCAATTTTCTGGCCCTGCCTGAGCAGGCCGGAACGTTGGCGCTTTACGGCGGCGGCTACGGATTCTCGTCGCTGCGGGACGCTGCGTGGCTGCGGGACTGTCGGGTCCTCTATTGGGGTGACATCGACACCCACGGCTTCGGGATCCTGGACCAGCTGAGGGCAGTCCATCCGCACGTCCAGAGTGTGCTCATGGACGAGGAAACGCTCCTGGCGCACCGCGAGGCCTGGAGCGAGGAACCTGCTCCATCGCGGGCAACGCTCGCGCGGCTGACTGAGGCTGAGTCCGCCCTCTACGAGGCGCTCGGAGTCGACCGTTTTGGCAAGGCGGTTCGACTGGAGCAGGAACTGATTACTTGGGATTGGGCGCTCAAGCAGCTCGACGCCTAAGCCCGACCGCAGTTACCGGGCCAGGCCCAAGAAGACGGCGAGCGACTGCTCGACAGCCACCATCATTTGGGAATCAACCCGGCCTATCCTTTGCCATAGGTTGGTCCGGCGCACAGTCGTCAACTTATCCACCATAATTTGGCTTAAGCGGTCCAGACCGTTCAGTTGGCCGGGTTCAACGGTCAGCCTCAGCAATGGAGCATCTGCGAGTTGCGACGTCAGGGGTAGGAGGGTAACAGACTCCGAGTCCGCGAAAAGATCATCCTGGATGATGAGTGCGGGGCGCGGTTTCTGGGCATAAGTTCCACCGGAGACGGTCCACAACTCGCCGCGGTTCACTCCGGCCAGTCTTCTGAAATCTGTTCGATGAAGTCCTGATCGTCCCCGGCCTGGTCCGCGGCAGCAACAGCCAGCGCCTGACGCCGCGCGTCACGCTTGAACTCTTCAGTACGGGTGTCCGGGACCCACATGTGAATCTGCCGGAGGCCGCGCTCGCGCATGGCAACCCGGTGCCGTGCAACGCGATCCCTAACGCTCATGCAATCAACGTTACATGTAACGCGCCCCTCTGTCAGCGATCACTTTTTGTTGCGCAATTCGCGCAATTGTAGTTGCGCTAAACGCGCAGCAGCGGATATGATCTACATCATGCTTCGAGCCAAGTGCTCGGCCCCTCTCCCCCAACAACAATGAGGTTGCTACATGTCTGTCCCCATCAAGGCCACCATGGAAAAAGTCCCTGGCGGCATGATGCTGATCCCCCTGCTCATCGGTGCCATCCTCGGCACCTTCGCACCGGATTCGGCCAAATTCTTCGGTTCCTTCACCGGCGCGCTCTTCACCGGCGGCACCACCATCCTCGCGGTGTTCTACGTCTGCATGGGCGCCAGCATTGATATCAAGGCCACCCCGTACATCCTGAAAAAGGGCGGCGTCCTCTTCGGCAGCAAGGTCCTGTTCGCCATCATCATCGGCGTCATAGCCGGCAGGTTCATGGGCGAACTTCCCATAGACGGCGGAATCCTGTCGGGCCTCTCAGTCCTGGCCATCCTGGCGGCCCTGAATGACACCAACGGCGGCATGTACATGGCCCTCATGGGCCAGTACGGCAAGCCCAAGGACGTGGCGGCCTACTCCGTCATGACGCTGGAATCCGGCCCCTTCCTGACCATGGTGACCCTCGGCGTCGCCGGTTTGTCCGCCTTCCCGTGGCAGGCCCTGGTGGGTGCCATCATCCCGCTGCTGCTCGGCGCCATCCTGGGCGCGCTGGATCCGGCCATGCGCAAGTTCCTGTCCTCCGCGGCTCCGGTCCTGATTCCGTTCTTTGCGCTGGCGCTTGGCTTCGGCCTGAACCTGGGACAGGTGGTCAACGCGGGCCTGCTCGGAGTGGCGCTCGGCCTGTTCGTGCTGATCGCCGGCGGCGCTGTGCTCTTCTTCGCCGACAAGCTGACCGGCGGCTCCGGCATTGCCGGCCTGGCGGCAGCCACAACCGCCGGCAATGCAGCCACCGTTCCCATGCTGGTGGCCGCAGCCAACCCCGCTTACGCCCCCGCAGCCGGACCGGCCACCGTTTTGGTTGCCGCCTCCGTGGTGGTCACCGCCATCGGCTGCCCCCTCATGGTCGCTTGGTACGCTAAGCGCCTGAAAGCCAAGCAGACCGTGCAAACTCCTGAGGTGTCCCGAGCAGTATGAACACCACCGCAACCATGCGCTGGGCAATCATCGCCGACGACCTGACGGGAGCGGCGGATGCGGCCGCAGCCTACGGGCCCACGCGCAGCAGTTCCGTCATCCTCGACGTCCGCAGCACGTGGCCCGACGCCCAGATCCTTTCGATCAACACCGAGAGCCGCTACCTGGCGCCGGCGGAAGCAGCCAGGGCGGTCACGACGGCGGCAGACCGGGCCCTGCGCCAGCATCGGGGGATCTTCAAGAAGATTGATTCGCTGCTGCGCGGCAACGTGGGCGTGGAAGTCGCGGCAACACTGGCCCGGCTGGCGCAGGGCCGCGACAAGGGCCTGGCGGTTGTGGCTCCGGCCTTTCCGGGGACGGGGAGGACCACCCTCGGGGGCATCGTCCACGTCAACGGTGTCCCCCACACCAAAGGAAACTACGACGGCGACGTCGCGGCGGCACTTGCGGCTGGCGGCCTCACCGCCGAAGCAGCGGAAACCAGCGGACGCACGCCGGAGGAACTGGCGCGGCAGCTGCGGGACGTGCAGGACCGCGGGATTGACGCCGTCGTACTGGACGCCGTTTCCGACGCCGACCTCAAGACCATCGCGGCCGCCGCGGACCTGCTGGACTTTCCGGCACTCCTGGTCGGTTCCGGCGGACTGGCGGGACACATCGCGCCCCGGGACGAAGCTTCAGCTGCGCGAAATGCGCAGGTCCGGCCCGTCAGCCGGACCCTGACGGTGATCGGCAGCTACTCCGGCCTCGCCCGGCAGCAGACTGATGCGCTCGTCGCGGACGGCGCCGAGCACATCACCCTGGACCACGCCACGCTGGACGGCACCGCCGTTCCGGATCTGGTTGCCCAGGCGATGGCGCGGACGGATGTGGTGCTGACGCCGGACCCCATGGGTGCCGTGGACAAGTCGCAGGCGCTTGTGGTGGCAGAGGCTTTGGCCCGCGCCACCGCCGCAGGCATCGGCCACTGCGACGCCCTCGTCCTCACGGGCGGGGAGACGGCCACGGCCGTCCTGAAAGCCCTCGGCGCCGGCAGCTTCACCGTCCTCGGGGAGATTGAACCCGGCGTCGTAATGAGCCTGCTGCCGGAGCCACTCCCCCTGCTGGTCACCAAGGCCGGCGCGTTCGGGGACGCCGGCACGCTGGCCCGGACCACACGATTTCTTACTGGAACCACGACTGAAATGAGTATCAAATAATGGGACGCCCGATTGTTGCCATCACCATGGGCGATGCGGCCGGCATTGGCCCGGAGATCATCGTCAAGGCCCTTGCTGACGCGGAGCTCCGGTCAAAGGCGCGCATGCTGGTCATCGGCGACCTCCGCCGGCTGCAGCTCGCCGCGGACATCGTGGCCAGCCCGCTGACCCTGCGCAAGGTCGCCGAACCGTCGGAGGCCCTGTTCGACGAGGGAACCATCGACGTGCTGGACATCGACTGCATCCCCGAGGACCTCGCCTGGGGCGAGCTGTCCGCCGCGGCCGGCCACGGTTCCTACCTCTTCATCGAGAAGGCTGTGCAGCTGGCCATGGACCGGCAGGTGGATGCCATCTGCACGGGCCCACTCAACAAGGCAGCACTGCACGCCGCCGGCCATAAGTTCCCCGGCCACACGGAACTCCTCGCCGAACTGACCGGCACCGAGGAAGTCTCCATGATGCTCACCGCGCCCAAGATGCGCGTCATCCACGTCACCACCCACATTGGCTTGATCGATGCGATCGCCAAGATCAACGGGGACCTGGTGTACCGAACCATCAAGCGCGGTTATGAGCTGCTGCGCACCTCCGGGATCGAGAACCCGCGGATTGCCGTGTGCGCCATCAACCCGCATGCCGGCGAGAACGGGCTGTTCGGCTATGGCGAGGAGGCGGAGAAGATTCAGCCGGGCATCGAGAAGGCCCAGGCGGACGGCATCGACGCCTTCGGCCCGCTCCCGGCGGACACCCTGTTCTTCCTGGCCGGCCGCGGCGATTTCGACCTGGTGGTGGCCCAGTACCACGACCAGGGCCACGGCCCGGTGAAGGTCCTGGGCCTGGAGAACGGCGTGAACATCACCGTGGGCCTGCCCGTGGTGCGCACGTCCGTGGACCACGGCACGGCGTTCGACATTGCCGGCAAGAACATCGCGGACCACGAGTCGCTGCTGGAGGCGCTGCGTCAGGCGGTGGACCTGGCGCCGGCACGGGACGAGGCTCTGTAGCTTCAATTAGAAGGACGGCCGGTCAGCGTAATGTTGCTGGCCGGCTGTTGTGCTGGGTCCCGGCTGCAGGACTTGGCGAGGCTAGAACTAGCATGGTTAGCACTGCCACCGCCATGCCCACGGGAAGGAGACCGGGAATGCTGAGCGCAAACGCGCGGCGCGAGGAGATCTACCACCTTGCCGTGACCACCGGCCTGGCGTCCGTGGAGGAGCTCTCCGCGCGGTTCGAGGTGACGGCCTCCACCATCCGCCGGGACCTGGCGCTGCTGAACGGGCAGGGCCGGCTGGCCCGCACCTACGGCGGGGCGATGGCCTTGGGCGCGCACCCGGAGGCGTCGCTGCGGCAGCGCACGGGTGAGGCGTTCGAGCAGAAGCACGCGATCGCCCGCTGGGCGGCGTCCGTGATCCGGCCTGGGGAGAACATCCTGCTCGACGCCGGCTCCACCGTGGGTGCCCTGGCCCACGAGCTGCGCGGGTTCGAGAAGCTGTCTGTCACCACGCCGGGCATCAACACCATGCAGGAGCTGGCCGAGTCCGAGGGCATCGAGGTGGACTGCCTGGGAGGCAGGCTGCGGAGTTTGTCCCAGAGTTTTGTGGGTCCCCTGGCCGAGGCCGCGCTGGAGCGGATGAGCTTCGACCGGGTGTTCCTGGGCGCCGACGCCGTCACCGCCGAGGACGGCATCTGCGAAGCCGACCACGCCCAGACCCGCCTCAAGGAACTCATGGCCCGCCGCGGGCGGGAAGTCTACGTTCTAGCGGACTCGTCCAAGCTCGGCCTGCGGCCCTTCCACGCCTGGGCACGGCTGGCTTTGCCGTGGACTTTGGTGACGGACGACGGCGCCGACCGCGGGCAGGTGCAGAAGTTCCGGGACGCGGGGGTTCAGGTTGAGGTGGCTGCGGTCAGCGCGTAAGCCGTACCGCCTCCACGATGCCCCCGGCGCACAGCAGATGTCCTCTTAGGTGGGCCCCGCGCAGATATGAAAGTTCGTTGGTTATATCGTTCAGGACACGCGGTTACGTCAAAGCTCCCGGGGCACCGGAAGCCTCAAGGACCTGCTGCAGCCCGGTGACGGGGATGTCGGGAAACTCTGCGCGCCCCGGACCAAGCTGGAACGCCGCTGCCCCGGAGTCTTCCCAGCCGGCCGCCCCTGCAATCCTGGCAAGGAACGGTGAAAACGGCCTGGCAACCACGGACAGGACCCGGACGGCGGCGGCTGGAATCCGTTGCACCGATCCATGTCCGGCCCGGGCAAGCAGGGCGTCCGCCACCTCATTGGCCGTTAGTGTCTCCGAGCCCCATTCGATGACGCGGTTCCGCAGCGCCGGGTCGTGGAGGGCACGGACCACGACGGCGGCCGCGTCCCGGACCGAGGTATAGGTCACCGGGGCGGACCCCGAGCCGAACACCGGCACCTTGCCCTTCGACTCAAGCGGCGCCCTCATGATCTCAAGCCGCTGTTCCAGGAGCGCGCCGATCCGGACAATCGTCCAGTCCATGCCGGATGCGCGGACGGCATCCTCCGCCGCCGCCTTGCAGCGCAGAAAATCGATGGACCCTTCCGCGGCAGCACCGGGCATGGACATCATCACCACGTGCCGCACTCCGGCGGCGGCCGCCGCGCGGACCAGCCGGATGGCGCCGTCGCGGTCAACCGCGCGCGGGTTGGAGTCCTTGATCCCAAACCCCGAAGCTGTGAACACCACCCCAGTGCAGCCAGCCACCGCTTGCCGGCAGTCCGCGTCGGAGCCGAGGTCGCCGCGGAGGAGTTCGACGCCGTCGCCCATCTTTTGCGGGAACGGCTGGGATTTGCCCCGGGCCATGATGCGGACCTGTTGCCCGGCGGCGAGGAGCAGGGGAACCACGGCGCGGCCAAGGCGGCCTGTGCCGCCCACCACCAGGATCATGGCCGGTCACCTCCAACTGCACCATGGACTGCCTCGCTGACGGCTTGGTTCACGTCGCCGGAGTCGTGATCCACGGGTTCGAGGTAGAACTGGGCTGCCGCGATTTTGTCGTCGCGGAGGGTGAAGATGGCCACCCCTGCGGCGCGCTGCTCGGATCCGTCCGGCCGGGTGCCCCGGTTGCTCCATTCCATCCAGAGTTTGCCGTCCGGGCCGGTGGCCGCGTCATGGACGGTGAGGGTGAGGTCCGGCAGGCCGGCAAAGATTGCGGTCCAGTTCTTCCGGACCTGCGCCGAGCCCGTGAAACTGCGGGCGGGGTGGACGGGGGTGGTGTTCCTATAGTCCTCGGCGAACTCGGGCACCATGGTCTCAAGGTCATGGCGATTGGCCGCGGCCAGCATGCGCCGCACCGGGCCTTCGGGGACGCGCTCGATTCCTGAAGCGTCCATGATCTGCTCCTTAGGTTCCGTCGCGGGAGGCGGAGAGGCTGGTACGCTAAATTTGATACAGTCTGCTGTATCTAACTGACACAAAGGAGTCTAGGCCCGATGGGACCCGCGGTCAACGGGGCGCCAGCCCGCTCCCGCAGCTACGACGCCCGCCGCCGCCAGGAGGCCGCAAAGGAGTCCAGGAAGCGGGTGCTGGCCCAGTCCCGCACCCTGTTCCTGGACAGGGGATACGGCCGGACCACCATCGCCGCGATCGCCCACGCCGCCGGCGTCTCCAAGGAATCCGTCTACAAGGGATTCGGCGGAAAGCCCGGGCTGGTGCGGGCCATCTACGAGCAAAGCCTGCTTGGCGCGGGTGGTCCGCCGGCGGAAGAGCGGTCAGACCGCGCACAGGTCACTGTCATGGACCCCCGCGAACTCATGGAGCAGTTCGGCCGGTTCGTCACCGAGATCAGCCCGCTGGGCTCCCCCGTTTACCTCCTCATCAGGGACGCCGCTGCAAGCGGGGACCACGACATGGCCGCGCTCCTGCGCGACGTGGACGACGAGCGGTACCAGCGCATGCTGCACAACGCGCGCCAGGTGCTCGGACGGGGGTTCCTGAGACGGGGCCTGACAGCGGACGAGGTAGCTGATGTCATGTTCTTGAGCACCTCAGCCGAACTCTACGAGACCCTGGTCCTCAAGCGCGGCTGGAGCGCGGAGCGGTTCGGCCGCCTCGTTGCCAGGACGCTGGCGGCCAACCTCCTTCCGGAGGGCTGAAGCAGGGCCGGCGGGGAAGAACGACGACGGCGGCCGCGCCAGGTGCAGAACTTCCGGGATGCGGGGGTTCAGGTTGAGGTGGCGCCGGTTTCCGGCTGAGTCCCGGTGGGTAGGCTACTTCTGCAACGATCGAAACCCCTGAACGAGATGGAGACACTCATGCACGCCGTGCTCGAATACACCTACGCAGACAACTACCTTGAAAGCCGCGAACAATTCCGCGCAGACCATCTCCGGGCGGGGTGGGAGGCAGTTGAACGCGGCGAGCTTCTCCTGGGCGGGGCTGTCGGCGAAGGCCCCTTCAAAGGGTTGCTGATCTTCACCGGCGAGAACGCGCTCGAGGCCGCCAGAACTTTTGCCGCCGCAGATCCCTACGTCATCAATGGCGTCGTGACGTCGTGGACTGCCAGCCCATGGACAACGGTGCTGGGAAATGACGCGGCCACGCCCGTTCGCCCCTAAGTCCGGTCGCCCCCCAGCTCACCCGGCCAATCATTGGGCTCGGAACCTGACCAAAAACTGAGCTAAACTTGGGGCTGCGGCCTGCGGCCGGCCTATACGATTTCCCTGGACAACCGGGACCAACGGCTTCCGGCGCAATGTATTTGGGGGAATTGATGCAGGAACTGGCGCGCATCTATTGGACACGACAAGGCCTTCGCCTGGCCTACTCGGCGGTGATGGTCTGGCTCGCTGTCGCGCTGATGTCAGCCCTCACAGCGAAGGTGACACCTGGCGGCGGAGCGGGGCCATCCGCCGCAGCCGGCGTGCTGCGCGGTATGTTCGACCATGTCGTCGCCGCGGTGACGCTCCCCGGGGTGGCCGCCGTCGTGCTGGTCATTGTTGGCGCCGTCATGACCAGCCGGGATGTCCGGCGCCGGGATCCGGTGCGCCGCTTCACCCGCCAGCAGCGCCGCGAAGGGATGGCCCGCGCCGGCGGCATGTGCGAATTGGAATCCGGCCTCGGGCGGCGCTGCGGCCGCCCTGCCGAGCACGGCGACCACTTCTACCCGTGGTCCAAAGGCGGTTCCACCAGTTTGCAGAACTTCGTCGCTGCCTGCGCCAGGTGCAACCGCGCCAAGCGTGCCAGAATCCCGTCTCCCAGCCAGCAGCAGCGGATGGAACGACGACGGCGCGACTACCTTCCGCCGTCGTCCTCCTTCAGGGTGGGCGAACGGCAGCCACTGCCCTGAGGCATTGAATCAAACGGGGTCAGGCGCGGGTTACCGCTCGTCCTCTCCAGCCTTTTCGAGCGTGAAGATCCCGTAGTGCAGGGCACCGGTGCGGTACGCCAGGATCATGCGGGGCAGGCTCAGAACGAAGAGGTTGCGTGAGCCAAGGGCGACGCGGCGGGTCTCGGGATCGACGAATAGGGCCTTAAGGAGTCGGCGAGCGCAAATGGGCCAGGTGCGGGCGACGCGGCGGCTCACATCCTCATAGCCGGTGATCGTAAAGCCGGCGGCCGTAGCCATCGCCTCGTACTCCTCGCGGGTGCCCAGCGAGGGCAGGCGCCCTTCCCGGCAGATCGGCTCGAGCAGGTGGCCGACCTTCCAGCCGCTGGCATCGGTCTCGGCGAGCCACGCGCAGATGACGAAGCGGCCGCCGGGCGCCAGAACGCGTTGCGCCTCGGCGAAGAACCTGGGCTTATCCACCATGTGCTCGCTCGACTCGATCGCCCACGCGGCATCGGCTGAGGCGTCGGGCAGCCCGTTGTCGAGCCAGTCGCGGACTTGAATGTCCACGTCCGGAACGGGATACGCTGCGGCGTAGCGGGCCTGCTCAGCGGAAAGCGTGAAGCCGGCGATACGGACCCCGCGTGTCACCGCAAGCCGTTTTGCGGTGGAGCCGTAGCCGCAGCCGATGTCGATGCACGCCTGGCCGGGCACGAGGCTTAGCCTGTCGCCGACCGTGTCCACCAGCGCCTCGACGGCCTCCCCGGGTGTCTCGCGGCCTGTCTCCCACAGCCCGTGATGGACATGCTCGCCCCACACCCGGCGATAAATGGGATCCAGCTCGTCGTAGTGATCCGCGACCGACACGGCGTTCTGGGATATATCGGGGACGATCACGCTCAGCGGACCTTCGCCTTGGTCACGGTGATCGTGATGCGGTCCGTGACGGCGTGCGAGCTGACCCCGTTGGCGGCGGTCACCCTGAACGCGAACTTGCCGGCCTTGGTGGGGGTTCCGGACAGGACTCCCGTGACCGCATCCAGGCTGAGGCCTGCAGGCAGTGCACCGGAGTGAACACGGAAGGTCGGGGCGGGGGCACCCGTGGCGGCGAAGGTGTAGTTATAGTCTGCACGAGTGTTCGCCTTGGAGGGCGGTGTGGCCGCTGTGAACGCCAGCGGTGCTGCGTCCACGGTGATGACCGACACCGTGTTGGAAAAGGTGTTAACGACGTAGACCGCCGACCCGTCGGGGGCGGCCGCAATACCGGTCGGATGCGCCCCGGTCGGGACCGTCGAGGTCACCTTATTCGAGGCCACATCGATGACCGACACGGTGTCGGCACCGGAGTTGGTGACGTAGACTGTCGACCCGTCTGGGGCGATCGCGACACCGTCCGGGGCCCACCCGACCGGGATGGTGGAGGTCACCGTACCGGTTGCCACATCGATGACCGACGCCGTGTCGCCCTCGTTGTTGGCGACGTAGGCTTTTGACCCGTCCGGGGTGAACGCAACACCGGTCGGAGACGACCCAACCGGGATCGTGGAGGTCCACGTGCCCGAGGCGACATCGATGACCGACACCATGTTGGAGTCCTGCCCGTTGGTGACGTAGGCCGTCGACCCGTCCGGGGCGAACGCAACGGCGTTCGGAAGCGGCCCGACCGGGATCGTGGAGGTCACCGTGCCCGACGCCACATCAATGACTGACACTGTGCCAGAAAGGCTGCCGCCGCTGGTCACGTAGGCGATCGACCCGTCCGGGGCGAACGCAACGGCCATCGGCGTCTCCCCTGCGGGGATCGTGGAAGTCACCGTTCCGGACGCCACATCAATGACCGACACCGTGTTGGGCCCGGCGCTGGTGACGTAGGCCTTCAACCCATTCGGAGCGAATGCCACTCCAAGCGGACCAGCTCCGACAGGGATCATGGAAGCCACCGTGCCCGAGGCAACGTCGATGACCGACACCGTGTTGGACTCCCAGTTGGTGACGTAGGCTTTCGACCCGTCCGGGGTGAAAGCAACCTCTCTGGGGCTTGGACCGACCGGGATGGTGGAGGTGACGGTGGCTGCCGCGTTTGCAGGGACAGGGCCTACCAGCACGAGGGCCGCCAGGATAGTCCCGATGAGTGCACCACGCCGGCCGCGAAGGCCGGGAGCTGACGAACGTGGACCTTGGTATCGCCGGCCTGTATTGAGTAGCTGCATCACGTTTCCCCCTGCTTGAAGAGCAAATCCTGTTGTGGAGCGTGCGGACTTCGGAAGCCACCCTCTGAAGGCTGGCCGAAAATACGGCGTGAGCGGAGTCTATAAACCAGGTAAAACCACGGTCACCGTTGGCCCGTACCTGTCTTTTGGACCGGTACTACCTGTTTTGAAGTGCGGCGAGACTGGCGAGCACGAGCTTTTTCATGGGGGTAATCTTCCGCAGACGAGGCCCCGGCTGGATAGGGGGAAAAATCCCTTGGTGTGTTTCCGGCTGCCCGGGCAGTGGTCGGCAGGCAGGGTAGGCGGCACGACGACGGCATGGGCGTCCAAGCGTCGTCCTCCCTTCGCTGCCGGGCGCCCTCCCGCCCAGCCCCTGCTGTGCACCAGCACCTTCACCGCGGTGTCCTTGCGGTTGATGAGGGTGTCGAAGCCCTGCTCCACCAGGTCCTCCAGCGCGATCCGGCCGGTGATGAACGGATTGAGGTCCATCTTGCCCTCTTGCACCATCCTGATCACGGCGGGATGGTCGCGGACGTAGGCGACGGTGCCGCGCAGGTCGATCTCCTTGAGCACCAGCTTCTGCATGTCCACGGTGGCGGCCGCGCCCCAGATGGACACGTTGACCACCACGGCCCCGGGCCGGACAGCGTCGAGCATGGTGTCCAGGACAACGTTCACACCGGCGCACTCAAACGCGACGCCGACTCCCGTCCCGTCGGTGAGTTCCGCCACCCGGGACGGGACGTCCTCCTTGCTGGGGTCCAGCACGTGATCCGCCACTCCGCTCGAGGTGGCCTTCTCCTTGCGCGCCTGGGAGAGCTCGCTGATGATCGTGGTCACCCCCATGCCCTTCAGGACGGCCGCGGTGGGCAGCCCGATGGGCCCGGAACCGCCCACCAGCCGACGTCGATGTAGTAGCCGGAGCCGCGCCGCAGGTGCTTCACGAACAGCCCGGACCCGTCCACACCGAAGTCCAGCTCGAACCCGGCGGCCTCCAGCCGGGAGTAGAACTCGGCATCCCGCTGGGCCATCTGCTGGTACACCGGCGCCTGCGCCTCCCGCAGGATGCGCATGAGGGGAAGTTTGGGGATGCCGAGCAGAATCGTTAGTGGCTCGAGAACATCACTGCCACTCCCCCGTAGTGAACCCTCGTCTTCCGGGCTTGGTGAATGGCACTGATTGAGATGACAATTCCAGGTTCCAGCAACCGAACTAAGAGACGAGCATCACTGCCTCTAGGCGCCGTCGCTGGGAGCGTCTTGCGACATTATGTCGGACCCGTGCCCCAGAATTGATCACTATGACGACCGAACTATCAGCAGCAGCAACCCGGCACAGGCTCACAACCCTCGCGAAACTACACGGCACGCGCGAAGTAGCACTGGTACTAGGGCATTCCACCAGGACCGTAGAGCGGTGGATCGCCGATGTGACGCCTGTTCCGGCCCTCCTGGCCCCGGCTCTAGACAGCTTTTATGGGCTCTTGCCGACGGAAGTGGCCAGTACCTCAGAAGGCTACAGATTTGCGGACCTGTTTGCAGGTATCGGTGGGATTCGTCTGGGACTGGAGGCGGCCGGCGCCGAATGCGTCTTTACGAGCGAATGGGACAAGTTTGCTGTCAAGACGTACATGGCGAACCACGACTCTCGACACCAAGTCCTTGGAGACATAAACGCGGTTGACGCCGCAGACGTCCCCGATCACGACATCCTTGCGGCAGGTTTTCCTTGCCAGCCATTCTCACTGGCCGGGGTGTCGAAAAAAAATTCTCTTGGACGCGACCACGGTTTCTTAGATAAGACCCAAGGCACACTGTTCTTTAATGTCGCAGAACTTATTGAGAAGAAGCGTCCCAAAGCATTCTTGCTAGAGAATGTTAAGAACCTTATTAGCCATGATAAGGGCCGCACCTTTGCCGTCATCAAAGAAGTTCTCGAAAAGGATCTGGGTTATTCCATCCAGTACAAGGTGATTGACGCAAAAGGATTCGTACCCCAACACCGAGAACGAATATACATTGTTGGTTTCGAGTCCAAGGTTGACTGGGACTGGAATTTAGTCAAGCCGAGTCAGCGCGTCGATAAGCTGGCTCATATTCTGCACTCCGAGATTACTCCCAACGACGCGGACCTCCCATACATGGACAAGCACAGCGGACAGGTTGACGGCCGGTATGTGCTTAGCGACAAACTGTGGGCCTACCTTCAGGGGTACGCCGAGAAGCACAGGCTGGCCGGCAACGGTTTCGGTTACGGACTTGTTGAGCCCGGGCACACGACACGGACACTTTCGGCTCGCTACCACAAAGACGGGTCTGAAATCTTAGTTTCTCGTGGGCTGGGAGAGAACCCACGAAGGCTAACACCCCGCGAGTGCGCTCGACTGATGGGTTTTCCTGATACATTCCGAATCCCAGTCAGCGATACGCAGGCCTACCGCCAGTTTGGCAATTCTGTGGTTGTACCTGTAATAGAGTCGCTAGCATCTCAAGTGGTTCATCATCTAGATAGACTCACAAAGAAAGATCGACTAGCGGAGGCATCATAAGTAATGGGTGTTGGGGGGACGTGGGAGTCTGACTCTGATCAGGGGCTGGTCTTCCGGACAGGGTCAGAGGTTTTTCATGTAGCGGGCCTCGATGTCTGGTCGGCCGAATACGAGGGCCTCCAGGAAATTGTTGGTCAGCGCTGCAACAGACCGTCTATCGACTTGCCGCATCTGGATTTTTCGGCTGACCTGTTACAGCTTCAGCCGGTACTTCTCGCTGCGCATTCGGGGCGAAGCTCCCTTGCGCTACGCGCCACGAATGCGATAAATCAACCGTTGGTCAAAGCATGGCCCCAAAGGGACCAAGAGATCATCGGAAACCGATGGTTCGCCGTCGATCAACATCAAGTGGACCGCATGTCGGAAAGACTTGCTTCTCGTGGAATCTCACTGTTGCAGGAACTGACTGAGGCGCAGGAACTTTGGTTGCTTTGGCATAGTCACCTAGACGTTGAGTATTTCGCTGGCCAACAGCCTGACCTGTCGGTAAGACCGCTGCCAAGTAGTGCACAAACTCCTCCCGGAGAGCTCGTGGACGCCTCTCTATATCCGTACCAGGCGACGGGCATCTCAAAACTGACCTCTATGGCGGCCCAAGGGCTCGGTTGCCTTCTCGCCGATGAGATGGGCTTGGGCAAGACCGTGCAAGCGATAGGCGTGATGTCATGGATGTCCAAAAACGGTGCATCGCCGTCACTTGTCGTCGCCCCGTCCTCGACGACCGCAAACTGGTGTCGAGAACTCGGCCGTTTTGCCCCCCATTTGGCCGTTCATGAGCACACCGGACCTCAGCGAACCGGTGATCCCGGGATTCTAAAAAGTGTTGACGTAGTGGTGACCTCATTTGATCTCATGATTCGCGATGAGTTCTTATTGAGAGCCATCGAATGGATGACTATATGTGTTGACGAAGCACAGAATGTCAAGAATCCTCAAGCCCAACGCGCCCAAGTGCTAAAGAACCTGAAGGCTCACACGAAAATCGCTATAACCGGCACACCAATAGAAAACTCCCTCACCGATCTATGGTCAATCATTGCACTCATTGCACCCAATTATTTGTCGTCGCTCGACGAATTCAAAATGATGTATCCAGATGAAGCACAGGCAGCACTTGAGCTCGGGCGACGTGTGGCTCCTCTCTCGATAAGGAGGAGAGTCGACGATGTTGCCGGGGATCTTCCGGCACGAACCGACGCTGTGGTTCCGGTACACTCCAGCAACCTGCTCGCACTGGAATACGAGCGAGTGCGGCTAGATGAGAACATCCCTCCGCTAGCCAAGATCGGCTATCTCAGGCAGATCTGTTCAAGCTTGCGGTGCTTGGATTCCCGCAATCCTCCAATAACCTCATCGAACCCGAAGTACGAGCAGGCCCTGCAGATTATCGCCGAAGCCTTCGCACGTGACTGCAAAGTCCTCCTCTTCGCCTCCTACACATCCACTATCGATGAGATCCAACAAGATCTGGCGGGCCGTTTCGTGTCGGCCTTCGTCTCTCGTGTTGACGGCCAGGTACCGATTGGTGAGCGCCAAGCGACCATAGATGCATTTACGGAGTTTCCGGGTCCTGCAATCCTGGTGCTCAACCCTAAGGCGGCCGGAGTGGGCATCAACATTCAAGCAGCAAACTACGTGATCCACTACACGCCAGAATGGAACCCCGCAACGATAGATCAGGCGTCCGCTCGATCCTTTCGGCGGGGTCAAAGTAAGCCGGTTTTTATATACTCTCTTTACTATAAAGACACCGTAGAAGAACTGATGCTGGAACGAGTTCGAACAAAACGTGATCTTGCAGTGCACGGTATGAGAGCGGCCGAAGAATCACCAACCGTCAGAGAGATTGAAGACATGCTAATGCGGAGCCCGACGGAGAGTTCAGTATGACGGGCGCCATAACCGCATCCGTTACCAAGGTGCTCACGCCTAATGACATAGGCTCAACAGGCTCCCATCAGGCAGGGATCGTAGTTCCGAGACAAGACGCGATGCTAGCGTTCTTCCCGGCGTTAGACGCCTCGGAATACAACCCTAGGCAGCCTATCCATTTCCAAGAAGTCGATGGAATAGACGAGTGGGCCCTCAACTTCATTTACTACAACGGCAAATTACACGGTCGCTCCACTAGGAACGAGTACCGGCTAACCGGTCTTACCCCCTTTTTCAAAAAACACAAAGCTGCCGTCGGAGACAGCCTGCACCTGGGCAGAACTGCAACCGGACGTTGGACTATCGAGCTGGACCGCTCTCAAGAATCTGGCCTATCTAACGAAAGAATTCCGCCCAACTCAGCGGCTACGGACGACGAGTCGCCTTTTATCTTTGAAACAATCAAGCTCTCAGGCACTTGGAGTGCCGTCGCAAGAAGGAAGAAATAATTGTCCACTGAATTATTCGAAGTCACACCAGACCCAGAGCGAATTACTGAATCGCTTCGCGACACCGGCTATGTGCTCAACACAGCCGTTGCGGACATTGTCGATAACTCGATTGCTGCCGGCGCCGACTCTGTTTTTGTGGAACTTAAACTCGACCCGCGTGGGAATGTGCGGTTCAGCGTAACAGACAACGGAATAGGAATGGATCGGGACGGGCTGGTCAATGCTCTCAAGTACGGATCCGCTCGTCGTCCTGACCCTTCGAGCCTCGGTAAGTTCGGTTTGGGCCTGAAAACTGCCTCTACGTCTTTTGCGCGACGACTCAAGCTGACATCTACATCTGGAAACGGCCTCCCACCGGCCACGGCTATATGGGATTTGGACCTGGTTCCTACCCAAGGGTGGCAAGTATCTGTGCATTCTGAGGCGGATCCCGTTGATGCCGATCTCTTATGTAAGCACTCGAGCGGTACAGGCACCGTGGTGCGTTGGGAGAAGATTGACCGGCTGATCCGCGATTATAAGAATCCTTCTGGAGACAGGGCTCATGGTGCAATAAAGAGGCATGTAGATTCTCTCCGCGACCACTTGGCAATGGTGTTCCAGCGGTTTCTCGACCCCAGGGACACGCGTGCAGCTAACGTGAAACTGTCACTAAACGAAATTCCCATCGAACCTTGGGATCCATTCGGATTCGGTTCCGACAAACTCCTAGACGTAGCTATTCCGGTTGACCTCGGCGACAAGACCACAACGATGCACCTCAAGGCCTTTGTGCTGCCCCGAAAGGCCGAACTGCAAGCAGCAAACGGAGATGGGGCACCGGCGTTGGCACGATTAGTAAATAAGGCGCAAGGCATCTACGTATATCGTGAAAATCGGCTCATACATGGACCCGACTGGCTCAATATGTGGGCTCAAGAACCCCACTTCACGCTATGTCGCGCCGAACTGTCCTTTGATCATGAACTTGACCTCGCCTTCCAAGTCGACATTAAGAAGTCGACAATTATTTTAGACACAGCACTTGCCGATGTAGTTTTCAAGGCACTGACACCACCTCGAAGAGAAGCTGAGGCGCGCTACCGCGATGGCCAGCGGGCACGCACCAAAGATATGTCGGATCCTGAACTTCATGCACCTTCAAATGCAGCGATAAAGGACAAGTCAAAGTCCATCCCCAACGCAACTTTGCAGTCAACGGACGAAAAGTCGGGAACGGCCGAAATTCGAAACGATCATGGCGTTGTGAAGGTCGATTTCGTACAGTCAACTGCTGGTGTCTTCGTGGAGGCGGTCGACGAACTTCGCGATGGTATTCTCTACCAGCCGGCTTACATTGGTGATAACCCAGGTGTCAGAATCAGCAAGTCGCATCCCTACTATGAGAAGGTCTATCTTCCGAATCAGACTTCGGGAAACACCATCCAAGCACTTGATTCGCTTCTTTGGGCTCTGGCGTCTGCTGAGTTCCGATCGGCACAGGACTCAACGAGGGAGATCTTTGAAGATATCCGATACGACGTATCGCGTGCATTGAAGAAGCTTGTGGAGGATCTTCCCTCCCCTGACTCCGAGTAGATCGCAATCATGGACGAAAAGGCCTTGGCCGACGCTCTGAGCGTTACCCTGCACCTTCCAATTACGGCAAACTTTGACGCTCGTAGCGGGGCCACTGAACTTCGAGTCAAAGGCATGTCGCGCCCGCACGGGTTCAGCGTTATCCTGAAGCCTCTTTTGAGCCGTGTCAAAGCAGAGCTACGACTTGACAGGTTGGCGGCGGATCTTCTCCGAGTAATCGGGGAAGCAAGTCCAGACAGATGGCTCCAAGCGGCTGAAATATCGCGGGCATACTCGTCCCTGGGAGCAACTTTCCAGATTCTCGTCAATGGAATAAGCCTCGATGCCCTATCTGATGAGGAATTGACGGGTCGGGTGGAGAGCTTCGAGTGCAGCGGCAGCCTCATGAGGAGTTCCGTGGAGGAATCAAGATCTGATGCTTTCATGCTCGCCGAGGGGCTTTTCAGTTTTATAGTCTGTCTCCTTCCTCTCGACGTGGATCAGCAGCCAACAGACGAAGCTGGAGCAGTCGATTTTAGTTACGCTTCCGAGGGCGAAAAGTACTCCGTCCTGGCTACTCGGTATGAACGCAGCAGATCGAACCGTGCCGCTGCGATAGCTGTGCACGGAAACTCCTGCGTCGTCTGCGGGTTTAGCTTCGATGCTAGCTATGGTGATCTAGCTCGGGGATATGTCGAGGTGCATCATTTGACACCGGTGAGTTCGATGGAAGAACCACGTCCTGTGGATCCTGTGACCGAGTTGGTGCCACTTTGCGCAAACTGTCATCGGATGGCACACAGGCGCTGGCCCCCCTACACTCCCCAAGAGCTTTCAAATGCGCGCATGCGCTCGGCTTCGATTCCAAAGCATTGAGCATGATTCTTCTGAACAGTGTCCGTGCTCGACGATAAGATTTCACCAAGGAAATCACAGGGGGCAGCGGTGGAGTTGGCAGAGGGGTCATCAGAACCGGACGCGGATGACGCAATAGAAGTTGTTGAGATGCCAGCCACTAATCCGGACTGGATCAAAAATCTGGTTGTCACGCTCACTGGAACCTTAGATGGAGGACGCAGCGCTGCCAGGCGGCAGGCTACCCAACATTCTGCTTCCTCATCCCCGGCCGCACCTTCCACAAGCGTGGAAGGAGATCATAACGGTCCACAGGTCAAGCGCGTCATGCCAGTGGGAGCTACGGCCAGATCCAGTCATGGACTACCTCAGGCAGATTGGAAAGGTTCCGCTGCTGAACGCCGAACAGGAAGTGGACCTAGCGCTACGGGTCGAGGCTGGATTGTACGCCGAAGCGAAGATCAAGGCCGATGACGGCTCAATGAATCGAAAGTACCGGCGCGAGCTCGAATTCATTATCCATGATGGCAAGCGCGCCAAAAATCACCTCCTCGAAGCAAACCTCCGTCTCGTCGTTTCTCTTGCCAAGCATTACACGGGTCGTGGGATGTTGTTCTTGGACCTGATTCAAGAAGGAAACCTAGGCCTTATCCGCGCGGTGGAGAAGTTCGACTGTACCAAGGGCTTTAAGTTCTCCACCTATGCGACGTGGTGGATACGGCAATCGATAACGCGGGCAATCGCGGACCAAGCCCGCACCATTCGTATCCCGGTGCACATGGTTGAAACCCTGACTAAGTTCTCTCAAGTCAGGCGACAGATGACGGAAGATTTAGGGCGTGAGCCTACTTCCCATGAGCTCGCCATCAAGCTGAACATAACGCCACGGCAAGTGGAGGACTACCAAGGATACCTCCTAGATCCAATTTCCTTAGAGGAAGAGGTACTAAACGAAGCAGGTGAACTTGTCCCGCTTTATTCTCTTATCCAAGATGTAGAGTCCTTTGATGCATATGAAATTAGCTCACACGCCTTACTAATGGAGCAACTCCAGTCATTTTTTGACACACTTTCCGAAAGAGAGGCTACCGTGATCGCTATGCGCTTCGGCTTCACTGACGGTATCGCCAAAACCCTAGATGAAATCGGAAAGCACTTCGGCCTTACACGTGAGCGAATTCGTCAGATAGAGTCTAAATCCATATTAAAGTTGCAGGATCCAGAGCGATCTTCAGTTCTGCGCGACTACGTCATTTAACTCGGCGGTTTCTAAAATCGCTGGGCGGTTTCCAAAAGGGAATGATATCGATTGGCAGCTTGAAAGCGCTGAGTCATGCGCAGTCCGCGCCCTGAGCTTCCGCCCTGAATCGTCCCTTGGACATCCAGTCGTTACCCTGCTATCTCGAACGCTGCGAATTCTACTTGAGCGTACCTTTGGTATCGCCATAGGAAATGCGCGCAACTTTCGGCGAAGGTTACTACGCAGAGACGGCCGTTTGGCCCGCTCCACCGAACAGCCTCCTCAATCCACTGCGTCCTGACCCACCCAGTCCAGGTTCGTGGTGGCCGGAACGAGTACGAGATAGACCTGCTGGTCCATTGGCTAGATGTGGGCCTAAGAGCGATCGAGGTCAAGGGCGGCAATATGCCGTATCAATGCCTGACAGCGGCCCCAGTCGGAGCCTATGAGAACGAGGATAGAGAGCCGCACGGTGCCGTCCTGGAGCTCGCTTCCAGCCCTGATGATTTGGCTGGGGCTCAGATTCGCGCCTGCGTCAGCAGCCGCTGCCATTACGTCATAAGCCTGCTTCATGCCAGGTGCTCCGCGATCGGACGATCATTGACAACGTGCTGCCCCAGTCACTCATCCTCGAGCCGAAGGAAAGCAAGTCCCCCTCGGAACTCGTGCGTCAGGCAATCGAACACGCGGCGGCCGTGCGTTCATGCTGGTCCCGTCCTTGCCTGAGCATAGCTCGCAAGCCCAGCAGAAGTACGTGGCTCACCATCGACGAGGCCAAGCTGTTCAGTAAGCAGGGCAAACCCGTACTATAAGCGCTACTCCAATGGGAGAGCGATGATGGCGTTACACGCGCTCGGGCCAACAGGCTTAGGATGCCTTGCCAGCGAGATCACCTTCTAAAATGATCTCGGTTTCAGCTAACCACCCTCGGCTAATGGCGGCAGTCTTGGCTGCTAAAGGGTCTGCCGTGTAGAGCACAATCGCCAACGATTCCTTGGCGCGGCTGCATACAACGTAGAAGAGTCGGAGCGTACGCACGCTGGCCGTCTCGCGGCCCGCAGCGCTATTATCTAGGTCGGTTTTCGACTCAGCGGTCGTCCCGAAGAGCTTGCCGTAAGAGAAAAGAAACCCTCCAGCCGCGTTGTCGTCGAGCACTACCATTACACGCGGGAACTCCAGTCCCTTCACACCTTGGTGCGTGTCGAACGGAGCATTGCCCGTTATGTACTCGTAGAAACGTTGGATCTGCTCTAAGGCGACATCGACAGCGCGCTGCCATGATGCGATTGCGCTGTCTTGATCACTTTCATCCTCAACCCTTACACTTTCGACTTTCGATCGAGTGACAACGTACGCGAGAGTGTCCGGTAGGGCAAGCAGATTCGTCCTGTGCACGGCTTCCAAGGGCAATCGGATTCGCTGCCCCTGCACTCTGGCGGCGTTCCGTACCTGGGTGACGGCATCGCGGAGCTGAGTAACTAGTGCCACGCGTGTCTCCGCGTCGCGCGCCTCCGCTTCCTCCGATAGCAGCGGAGAGTGCTCCCGGAGTAGTTTCTCAATTGCCGTACTGTCTTCTTCGACAATAGCGCGGACAAGCGGCAAAAATTGTGTTCCGAGGAAGTTTACTATCCCGGAACTCGCTTGATCACGATTGAAAACCCTCTTGCGTAGGGACTCGTCCCCTTCGAAGGCTTGGAAGAAGTCATCGAATCCATGGCGCATGGCGGCCAGCGAGTGCTCGAGAATCAGCGTCTTGACCGACTCTGCAGACGACCAGTTAAGATCCCCGGCGGAAGAAACCATGGCGTTCCTGACCGCCGCTTCGAACCTAACCCGGTCTGTCTTGTTCTCGTCAGCTATAAACAGGCGCACCGTTCCGGTCTCCGTCGAATGAGCTGTCTGAGTTCGGCCGTCAGCACCTGCGCGGATGCTGTTCACGAGCTCGACGATTCGTGCAGAGGAACGAAAATTAATCCTCAGCTCGGGACGACTCCAGTCTTCCCCAATAGACTCTTCAAGCCGCTCTTTGCCGTCGAAGTAAATTCGCTGCATAGTGTCACCAAAGAGCCCGACGCCGAAACGGCTTGGGTGTGCCTTCTGCACCGCGAGCACGGCGTCCATCAGTTCTTTGTTTGTGTCCTGAACCTCGTCGATAAACAGGAACGGGTAGCGCCCGATTAGTAGTTCTTTCAGGATGGGTTTCTCGAAGAGAAGATGCGCGGCGATCTGCAGCACCTCGGCGTGCGAGAGCCCGTAGACCCCTCGGGAAGTTTGCGAGGGGCTGTAGTTGAATCGGCGCACTTTGTCGAGGTCTGCCAGCCTTCGGGTCTTCCGATCAATGTTGTATCGGCGCCTCTCGCTTGCCTGACTACCCTGTCGGCCCTTCGCCTCAGCAGCTGAAAGCTCCTTGAGGTCGGTGTGCAAACGCGTCCTCAGTAACTTCGCTATGTCGTTGGTGAAGGGCCTGATAAGCGCCCACGCGAACGAGTGGATAGTAGAGATTTGCACCAATGGGTCGTGACCGAGGCGAATCTGGATTTCCTCGGCAGCGGCGTTCGTGTAGGTGATCACGCACAAGCGTGAATCCCTTGCACCCAAAGCGGGACCCCATACTCTCGTCGCCGTCTCGAGGGCTGCAACCAGTCGCGCCGTCTTTCCCGATCCAGCCCCAGCGTAAAGGAAGAACGACCGCGGGTGCATAAGGTTGACCGCCTGGGTTATCAGATCGGTTGGGTCATCTGCTGTCACAGTCGACCGCCCGTTTCCGATCCGACGTCCGAGACATCCACGCTCGGCATCAGAGGCAATTTGCTGACCTCAGCTTCCAGCCACCGCAAGCCTTCCCTGATGTATCCCGGCACCGTGAGAGCCATTTCATCCTCAATGGACAAAAGCATCTCGAGCGCGAACTCCGCTTTATCACGACCTTCAATGGCGTTATACAGGTCTTCGGAAAGGGCCGACAAGTCGCCGGTCTGCGCCGCCGTCTTGACCGCTGTCGCAAACTTTCCGAGTAGCCCGGTGCCGGTCATGCTCGCGAAAAGCCCAAGGTTTTCTACTACCACGGCGTCCTCAAAGGTGCTGGGAAGCACGACGGCGGACCCGGTGCCGTCTAGTCGCGCGTCGACCGGAGTCTGATAGGCGAAGCGGACGCCGACGTTTGTCGGCCCACAAAAGACTTTTCCCTCCTCATCTAGGTCTAACAAGAGGTCAAGCGAGGAGGGCGCCTCAAGCCATGACTTCAGGGCATCGCTACCAGAAGTCTGAGACTTACCTCGCTGGGGTCGCACTTTCTTACCGTCCGGGCCGGTGGCGTCGATGTCTGTGATGACGAGGGTAGGGATGGCAAGTTCAACCAAAAGTCCCTTGAGACGGTGGGCGTGAGCTCCGCCGATCTCGAGATATTCGACAAAACATTGGGCGATCTTGGGATGTGCCTGGGCGACGAAGGATGGCAGCAGGATCCGTTCTGCCGCGCCCTCTAGAAGAATGGCTGCATCGGCAAAGAACAAGTTGCAGTGATTAACCTTGAGGTATCGCTTCACAAACCGAGCAGTGTGGTCTTTGCTGCCGAACACGCGCCCTAGGCTCTTCACGACGGTTGTGGGAACTGACTTGTCGTCGGCCGCGACTCCACGGCAAAAATAGCGAATTTCATCGAACTCAAGCTCGTGGGCAATGTGACTCGAGTGAGTGCTAACGACAAGTTGGGTTCTGAGACCCGCATACTCGGCTTCCGCTTCCGCATAGTAGGTAGTCAAGGTCGAGTACGCCTGTTTGATGAACACTTGTTGCACCTGTGCGTGCAGGTGCGCCTCTGGTTCCTCGACTAGAACCAAGTGGATCGGGACACGTTCGGGGGAATCTGAGGCAGCCTTGGATGACTTCCCAAGCCGCAACCGCCGATCACGGAAACTCATAAGCCGGAAAATCATGAGTACAAGGTTTTGGTAGCCAAGGCCATTTAGGCCTTCAGACAGCTCAAAAAATGTCTCGTCCTCGATATTGCGGGGGGTCCCTACGCGGTAACGCAGCACAGACTCGCGCTCGAGCCCGTCAGTCAGGCGCATATCAGTCTTGATAATCGGCTCAGGGTTCGCTGTGCCGGGATAGCCCATGCGGGCCACCTCTGCGAGAGGAGGACGGAACACCTCTTGCAGGCGTTCGTCAAAGATCCTCGATGCCTTCTGAGTAGCATGGATTGCTTCGAGGTCATCAGGCGTCGGGTACTTGGCAAAGTCCAGGTGCTCCTTGTAGTAAGAAGCAATACTGCTGGAAAGCGTCACTGTGGACGCGTCGTCCTGAAGTCCGCGCTGAGCTCCGATGACGTCGACACGCACGAGTTTGTTGAGAATTGTCCGCGAAAGAGGCTCGCTATCTTCGCCAACTGGCTGCGGTTGCGCAGCGGAAGGGTCGGACCCTGGCTTGAGCGGTCCACCCACCAGATTGCCGGCGAAGGTAATCTCTCCGGACACAAGATGAGGGTCCAAGCGGTAAACGCGGATGCCAAAATACGTTCCGACATTGGGCTCAAGAAATTCGACTAAGTTCATGGGTCTCAAGTGCGGTCTTTTGGACTTATCAGCCTCGCGTCCGCGAGTCAGTTCTACAGCCTCGCGGGCTTTCAGATAGTCCTTCACGAGTGTCGGTATGTTCTTCGGTTCGAGCCGCAGTCTGACCCCGACGCCGCCACAGTAGTCGTCAAGCAAAGGAAGGAGTTCAGGGGCACGGTACAGCTCGTGCTGCCCCGCTTCGATCCATAGGTCGAGGTGCGGAAGGATGGACAACCACTCGACGATAGTCTGAAAGCCTTCATCTGGAGCCGGTAGAGGCTTTCCTCCCTGAGGAGGTGCCGCCGCCGCTTCCCACCCCTCGCCAATCTTGCGGATCCGAGGAAGGTAGAAGAGGGTGAAGTCGGACAGCTTGAACGAGTCGTTCCCTAGAAACTGCTTAAGGGCGTCCATAGCGCTGGTCTTACCGCTGTTGTTAGCACCGACCAACAGTGTTGTCTGGTCGGACAAGTCGATGCGCACTGATTCCAGCTTGCGAAAATTTGCGATCTCCACACATGTGACCCGCACTCGGTTACTGCCTTGACCCGTTGGGGACGAAAATCTCGTATGGCTGGTCGTCGTTCATTTATCCCCCGTATTTCATTTTTCAAACAGAGCTTGGGTCCAGCATTCCATTCTTACTCAACCAGTCCCTAATAGCTGCCGTCGACGCGAAACCAGACAATTCGGCTACGGTACTGACGGAGAGATACGCACTGCTCCTAGGTGAGCTCCAAGGGCTTTCGATCTTCATGAACCGTCTCAAGCTGAGGTTGATGAAAGGACCGAAGAGAGGCCAGCTCCCGGCTGGGCGAGAAAACAACGGAGCCGATAGAGTCTCACCGTGAGCAACGATGAGGCCATTTATGTCAGAGGCGAAGGTGACTCGCTCCAGGCACGCCGCGTTTCCCACCAGCTTGTCACCTAAACAGATCGTTGAAACATACTGGCGTGAGCTTAAGCAGATCTTGCCAGCAGACGAAGTGGTGGTCGTCGATCCGTACATGTTGGATGGTGGAGGAGAAGATCCTCATTTATATGCCGGTAATGTAACGAACCTCCTCCTACCGGTTCTTGACGTGGTGCAGCGCCTCGTACTGATGCATGGAAAGCCAAGGCAAGGCATACAGGAGCGACTCGAGCGCAACTTTAAGGCGGCGGCACCCGGGACAGCACTCGTCTTCCATCGCGCTGTGGACCTCCACTCGCGTTACCTGGTCGCTGATCGTCTAAGGGTCATTCGAATGGAATTTTCGTTTAACCGGATTGGAAAGGTTTTCGGAACCGTGTCAGTAGTAGAAAACGAGGAGGATCGGGTTGGAATCCTAGGTGAGGTTGATCGATTGCTCCTCTGAAGGTCGTAGGCCCCCCTTATGCACACCCCGGCTCATCGATACCTTGCCGCGCCTGACCTCGCACGGATAAAGTTCTCGATGGCCTACCGGTCCAACGCCGCTACACGACCTACGTCGCTTTCTCTTCTTCTTGTACAGAAAACATTGGCTCACTCTGGAACCGCGGATGGCCCTCTTTTGCCACGATCTGGCAGGACAAATGATGGTGACCACTAGGGGCTCGGGCGCGATGACCGTTGCAAAATGCGGCGGCAATCGCTTGTCGCACCCCTCAAGGGTGTGTTCAGTCCACGCCGGACGCACGCCTGACGCACGGCTGACGCGCAATTGATCTCCAATAATGGCTCTTACTTCCAGTTCAGCCCATGAGCCCAGCGTCCTTATCGCCATGCAAAACTCCGACAACAACCGGAACCTTCCGGTTGCGCTGGTTCACCCAGCCACCCCACTACCAGCAGTGCCACGAGCCCGAAGGTGCTCAGCAGCTAGGGGCGGGAGTCCTCGCCGATGAAGCCCACCGTGAAGATCGCCGCGAGGATGAGCAGGCCAAGGGAAGTGAGCCACGGGAAGCCGGGCATCCGCAGGGGAAGCTCCGTTCCGTCGCGGTCGGCGCGGAGGCGCAGCGCGAGCTGGGCCAGGAGTGCGGACGTCCACACCAGCAGGCAGGTGGAGCCAACAGTACTGAGTAGAACCGGCAGCACCTTCTCTGGGAACGTCAGCTCCAACACCACCGTGACAACGCCGAAAGCAACACTGGCTAGGACCGCGACAACGGGAACCCTGGCCTTGGACACGGCAGCGAGCACGCGCGCGGCTTCACCGCGCTCGGCCAGGGAGAACGCCATCCGTGATGCGCCGTAGAGGTTGGCGTTCAGGGCGGACAGGAGCGCCGCGACGGCCACCAGGGTGATCGCGGTGGCTGCGCCCGGCATTCCGCCGGCGTCCAGCACGGCGGCGAACGGGCTCTTCAGCCCCGCCGAACCCCACGGGAACCACGGCCGCGATCACGAAGATCGCGCCGATGTAGAACACCAGGATGGGCCACAGCACGGTCCGGACTGCTTTCTTCACGCTGCGGGCCGGCTCGGCGGTCTCAGCCGCGGCCACGGACACAATCTCGGAACCGCCGAACGCGAACGCCACCACGAACAGCGCCGTGGCAATCCCGGCGAAACCGCTGGGAGCGGACCCTGCACCCATGAAGTTGGCAAAGCCCGGCGACCGTACGCCCGGCAGTCAGCCGAACAGCAATCAGCACCCACCGCGAGCACGGCCGGGCCGGCCGCCTGGATGCCGGCGCCCGAAGACTATGAAGAGACGCGCGCGGATGGCGCCTCCCAGGCTGATCGATAGTGGTGTCCAGCAATGCGCCCAAACGAGCACATGGATCTTGGCCCAGAACGCCCTTATAACCGCCGCTGCCGGAACATCGGAAACGACTCCCGCACCCGATCCACCGTCTCCAGCGAAACATCCACCGCCCGCACACCCGGCACCACTCCAAGATCAGCCTCAACCATCCCCATCGGGTCCACCAGCACGCTCCTGCCCACCGAAACCGGCGGTGCCTGGCACACCCCCGCCACGTACACGCTGTTCTCGATCGCCCTGGCCGCGTTCAATGCCAGCCACTGCTCCGTCTTGTGCTCCCCCGGCACCCAGGACGAGCAGACCAGCAGGACCTGTGCGCCGGCGTCGGCCAGGGACCTGGCCAGCTCGGGGAAGCGCAGGTCGTAGCAGGTCATCAGCCCGAACCGCACTCCCGCGTGCTCGAACACCACCGGAGCGGTGGACGGGCCCGGCTTGATGAACGTCGACTCCCCGAAGCCCTGCGCGTCGAAAAGGTGGATCTTCCGGTAGAAAGCCAGCCGGCCGCCGTCGGGCCCGTAAGCCACCAGCGTGTTGTAGGCCCGGCCGGGCTCGTCCGAGGTTTCCACCACGCCGGCCACGAGCGCGATGTGGTAGCGGCGGGCGATGGCGGCAAGCTCCCGGCAGACGGGGCCGTGCAGCGGCTCGGCCACCTGGGGGAACGTCGCGTCCACCTTCTTCTTTTCGTAGGTGGCGTACTCCGGGAAGGCGACCAGCGCGGTGCCGTCGCGCGCTGCTTCGGCGGCGAACCGGTCGATGGCGGCGAGGTTTGCCCGGATGTCGGCACCCGACTCCAGCTGCCCCAGCGCTATCCTCACGAGCATTCCTTCCCTCGGCCCGGCGGCCACACTACGAACTGACAGACTCAGGCGGCCGCCTCGACCGTCGCCTTCTCCGTGGCCGTCATCTCCGGCGGCGCGGCCTTGAAGCCGCGGGTGATCAGGGCCAGGACCACCACGCCCAGCACCAGCCAGGACAGTCCCAGCGTAATGGCGTTGCTGTCCAGCTGGGAGAGCAGGTAGGCGCAGATGATCGCGCCGATCACCGGGACCACCACGTAGGACACCGGGTTCAGCTGCTGCCCGGCCCGGCGCTGGCGCACGTAGTGGAACACCACCGAGGCGTTCACCAGCGTAAAGGCGGTGAAGGCACCAAAGTTGATGAACGACGTCGACGTGGCCACGTCCAGGAAGATCGCGATCAGGCCCACGATGCCCGTGACCACCAGGTTCGCCACCGGGGTGTGGAACTTCTCGCTGAGCCGGCCGAAGACCGCCTTGGGCAGGACAGAGTCGCGGCCCATCGCGTACAGCAGGCGGGAGGCGCTGGCCTGCGCGGCCAGGCCGGAGGCGAACTGCGCCACCACCAGGCCGGCCAGGAACACGGCGCCGAACAGCTGCCCGCCGATCTGCAGGGCGATGGAGCTGGCCGCGGAGGCCGAGTCCTCGAACACGCCGCCGGGGTGGACCAGCTGGGTCACGTAGGACACCGCCACGAAGATTCCGCGTCCCGCCGGGCCGAGTCAACGAACGCTAAGGTGTCACCGATGGTCCCCGAATATTCGAAATGCTGGTGCCTGCACACACCCGTCGTTGAAGAACGCACAGCCGCACGGGCAGCACGGCAGGCCGCGTGCTACGGCCATCAGAATCCGCTTACGGATGCGAGTCCCGACTCGACGACCCGGCTCCTCCCACTTTTTCGTTGTAATTAAAGTGACAGCAGCGACCGGAATTTGAGAGTCATCATCAAAGGTAACGGGCAGACGGGCCAGATCTTATCCTTTGTTTGAGTGGCATACTGACGCTTAGCTACCTAGGGTGTACTTCTGGCTCAAATGCTGCCGAGGATGACGTGACGGCCGAACTGGCACACCACCTTATCGGAGCTATCCACGACCCACTACTTCGCAGACATTCCACTTTGTCATCTAGACAACCCCCTCAGCGCATTACACCATTGATTATGAAGTCCCACGGAAGCCAGGCTGCGGTCACCAGTGTGTTCTTTTTTTGGCCTGAGAGGAGGCAAGTATGAGCGCGCATCCACTGCAATCGGCAAATCATCGCCAAAACCAATATCAGATGCGCTTTTCACTTCATGGCCTGGGGTGTCGGACGGGGCAGCAACTCGGTATCCGCCCTGTTTAACCCCGTTCCACGAACCCGACGAATCTATATAGCAAAACTCGTCATTGTCGCCCTGTCCGAATATTGGCATCGGTGGCGACAATTCAGGAAAAGGAATCGGCTCATGCTCGCATGGATGGCTGCGGTATCGAGGTCTAATATGCGTCCCGACTGGTCCAAAACCCTTTCCCCGGTCGTGCTCGCGGCCCTCGCTGCGACCACAATCACTGTCACTGCATCAAGTGGCGCGGCCGTCGCGGGTTTACCGTCGACGAGTAGTCAAGGCGGGCAACTTACGGCGGCGGTCGCAGTCTCGGACGCTGCAGACGACATGTCCTTCTCAATCAAAATTGAAAATGTCGGTGACGCTGCTGTCAATAACGTCCGTATGAGCGTGAGGGCACCTGAAGGAGTCGTTGCGGACCTAGTACCGGCGCTGATCGAGACGCTTGCCCCAGGTGCCTCCAAGCTCATTGAACTGACACCGCAGGGATCGCCCTCCCGGCGACCTGCCAGCTTGGAGATAGCCGCCGTCGGAACGACAAACGGCGTTGACACCTCTGCGGTCGTTGCCGTTAGCCTCGTTGACACCGCGCCAGTTGTTGCCGTGACCGTCACGGGTAACACGATTCTTTCTGATACATCACCTGCTGATCTGTTGGTCGTTGCTGAGAACAAAGGCGACGCTGTTGCTAAAGTGACGTTGCGAGCTTTCGCCGGCCAGAATAGCGTGCGCCTGGCCCAGCAGGACGGCGATATTGCCAAAGCTGCAACTGGAACCACCCTCACGATGAGCATCCTCGCTAACTCCTCATCGAGCGCGTTACTTCGTGTCGAAGCCAAGCCGCCACTCCGGCGTGGGTCTGCCTCCGCAGTGATAACGGCTGAGGTCGAGTCGGGATCCGAGCACTATGAAGTTGTAAATACAACCCTGTTGACGACTAGCCTCGCTGCAGACGCCCTGCCGGCAGTTCTGGGTGTCAGTTCGGCGCTCTTCATTCCGGGATTTCTAGGTGTGTGGTCGTTTCTCTACGTCTGGATCCGTGATCGTCGACGGGTTGGGGTCCCGGCACCGGACGCGCTCGAGCAGATCTGGAAGAACAAGTGGTTGCTGATCGCCGCGGCGGGCTTCTCACTCGTGATCGCGGTGGTCGTCGGCTGGCTAGGCATCGCGTATCTATTTGATACTTACTCGATCGGCGAGATTCTCAAAGTATCGATCGGCACGGCCGTACTGGGGCTCCTTGCCGGCTGGTTGACAGTCCAGAGCCACCGACGAAAGGTGCAGCTCATAAACGTGGACGCTGCTCCTCTCGATGTTGTGCGTGCTTCAGCTAAGGCAGATGCATCAACGCAGCGGAAAATTTACCAGGGAACGGATGGAAGAAAAGGTCTCTTCGTCCACAATGACAGGGATGAGGTTATCGTCGCCCCCCAGATAGCGATGACGAACATGGGAGAAGTTAGCAAACTCATTGATGGCGGTGGTAGTGCACTTCCAATTGCACTGAACAAGATTGAAGCGACATCTGGAGAGGACCTGTTGTGGTTCCCAACTGATGAGGGCTTCGTGGCTACTCCAGGCCCACTGCCGGGAGCTAAGTGGACTGGGCAAAAGTTGGCACTGCTGCGCTATGAGAACCCACCAGAATAAAAGGGGCGGTGGTTACCCCGTAGGTAACCACCACCCTGCGCCGTAATATGATTAGGCACCTTACCGCCTGCGGACCAAGGCTACTGCCGCCACAGAATCGGTCGCTTTAAGCTTAGCGAATGAGGAGCAGGATTGTGAGAGTTGAAGTTACGGCGATTCGAGCATCGTATTTAACAGTTTGTGTCCACGATCAGCTCTCAAGCGCTCTGGGAAGCGATGAGCAGTTCGTTCAGCGACTCGTGGACTTGAAGGATATCCGCCGCCAGCAAGTCGGGCTCCCCTTCGCCAAAGACTTACCAGTTGATAGCCGATTCTGGTCCAAGGTCGCGGAGGAAGCTGTGCAGGTCCCAGTATCGCCGGAGAAAGCGAAACGCCTCCGACGTCATTTCGTCCCACTTCGCTGGGCAGATGCAGTTGTGACCGGAAAAGTCTTACCCAGAATTGAGGCTCACCTACATCGATTCGGTGTCGTAGCAATTGCAACAGTCGACCTGACATGGGAGACGCCGGTTCCCTTTGAGGAGGTATGGAGCCGTCTTGCCGAAGCGGAGTCACAGGGCCTCCGAGCTGCCCTAGGGACACACACACAGTTCACGGACACTACCGTGCGAGACGCTTCTCGGGCATTTGCCATGAGTCTCGCCGAAGAAATACAGGACGAGCCAGCTTCTATATTCACAGAGCCCTTGACACGCCGAATTGTGACAGTCATCGACGGCAAGAGTGACGCTCCGTTCCAAGAGATGCCACCCGCGAACAGTCCGTTCCATATAGCCCTTCACCACTTGGCAAGCGGTGAAGACGTTATCGCGGCGCCTGCGGCTGCCTTCGTACCGCAATGGAACATGGCGGGTTACGTCTTTCCGCCCAGCAGGATGATGTACACCCTATCCGCCGGTTCTGCCAGTCTGATTGAGAGCGCGATCCGACCACCGTCCGGGGAATTGTATGCTTCGAATTGGCACCGGGAACGCACTCTGATCACGGCCTACGTGTGCGCACTGGCGGACCTTGTCGAGTCGGCACCACAGAGTACATCCGGTGCCTTCCGGGCATGGGCAGGACTCGCTGCCCAAACACTCGCTCGCCTCTACGGACCCTCGCGGGACTACCTCGAATGGGGCCAGTACCCGGCCGCGATACTAACCAGAACCGGCGCGATCACGGCTGTACGCGACGCACTCGGAGGTAAGCTATCTTCGAACGTCGACTTCCCTGTGAGCCCCTATCCCAAATGATCTTAGCAATCTGGTCCGAGGAGAGTCTGTTTGAACGGGCCTATCAAGGACCAATCCGCTAGTATCACCAACACACAGACTGATCCCAGTTCGTCCCAAGGGGTAAAGATGCCAACCGGAACCGTAAAGTGGTACAAAGCTGACGCTGGGTTTGGAACCATATCCACAGACAATGGAGGTCCGGATCTTTTCGTGCACCACACAAGAATCACGGGTACGGGGTTCCGATTTCTACTGGCAGGAGAGCCGGTGGAATTTGATGTCGGTGAAGATCCAAAGAAGGGCTCCGTAGCCGTCAACGTTCGCCCGCCAAGTTCCAGGTTGAATGGTCGAGTTGAGAATTTCGATCATCAAAAGGGATTCGGAACCATCAAGCGTTCCGATAGCGGCGAACTCGTGTTCTTTCATTTTAAAAATATTCTCTCCACCGGTCAGGGCAGGACAACAGCGGAACCGGGCGAGGAAGTACAGTTTACACTCGGGACACGGAAAACTGGTGCTCTCCAAGCTTTACTAGTAAAGCGGGCTGATTCCCGGGCTCCTCTTTTGCGGTTTGCTGACATGGGTGATGACCGAAAATGGCTAGACTTGCTCTCCGGCAAAGCCGAGCCGGAAAATTGGAATCACAGCGTGTCTTCCGGGAGCAACCGATACAAGCCCGTACTATACAGCTACATCGTCCACACCTTTGCGCGTTTGGAGCAGGAAGATGCAGGCGCAACCGGGAAAAAGATTGCAATGGGCCGGGCGGGCGCCTCACCATACGCGTGTTTCAACACAGGCCTAGTTACGAAGCACCAAGAAGAAATTTTCGCGTTGTTTTCAGGGAAAACTCCCGGACAAGATGGGCGGAAGTGGCGATTGGCAGGATTCCATGCTGAAAGTGACCATGCCATGCTCGGAAAATTCGAAAGGTTGCCTGAGATAGCCAACTATTTCGACGACGCGAGCGTACTTCTCTATGACCGGTCTTGCGAACTGTATATCGACGTGGAGCACATTATTCAAGACAACATCAAACGCTTCCCGGAAGAACTGCGTAGTAAAGAGCACCTGGCCAGAAACTCCCTCCATGCAGCGCGAGTACAGACCGGAAAGCGTGTTAATCGAAATTACAAGGCTGCGGTCCCCCAGTTCCACAGGGGAGCAGTGCAACTACTGCTTCCGCTGTGTCTTGTCGAACCTGCGCGAGCGGACTTAGCTTTAGTCGTCACCAAGCACGACAGACAATACAGAGGTGAAACTGTCCTAACTCTGGATATGGCATACAACAACGCTCGTCTGATATGCCGGCCGGATAGTGACTGGCTGAAAGCCTGATTGAAAGTTGCCATCGTCCTTTGTTTAGGCCGCTACGGCAGAGTCCTAACAATGCACCGACTCAGGACCTGACACTGGCCCCGCATCACCTTGGCGCTAAAACTGCTTAGGCCGATTCAGTCTCGCTATTATCGCGCGAGCTTCACTCACTACAGAGCAAGGGCGAAACCTGTGAAAGATTTCAATAGCGGAGTAACGACCGAGAGTTTCGACTTCGGGGACCATCTGAACTGGTCTTCCGACATGGTGGACGTGACTATAAGCGCGGAGCTCCCCTTCTGGCTCATGGTGGAGGACTGCAAATTACAGTTGCCCATCTCTGGTGCTTCTTTCCAGGTCACACTGAGGGATCGCTACACGCAGTTGCATGTAGGAGATGTTCTCGACTCCCGTCGCTCTCTCGTTTGGCTGGGACCCGAGGACGAGCAACCCGCGCTCACGTCAACAGTCGTGAAGGCACTCGAGGAGCAAGGCGGAACGTTCCGGCCCTGTCGCTCAGTTGTGCAGATTGCCGCTCGAGCGCACGAAGATGTGTTTTCCGCCCTTGCTTTGACGGGTGAAGAAGCCGCTACCCCTGGTCGGTCCAACGAAGCGGAATACTACTTGGCAACCCTTTGTGAAGCTCATATCCCTGTTCTGAACGACTTGATTCAGCGCTATCGACTTGCGACCTATGATTACTTTCCGTACGAAATCGCACCCTGGGATGTGCCCGTATGGCAGGTAATTGCTCCCGGCGGGATGATATCGATTCGACTTCTGCCCTATTCGGAGTGGGACCGAAAGCCTGTCATACACGATCAGGATAAGACCATGGATCCAGACGCAGCAGCGACTTCTTTCCGATTCACCGACCCCGGAACTGTTTCTGCTATTGATCCGTCCCAAGCAACGCCCGGGGAGTTTGAGCTCCTTGATGCTCGCTCACTTATGGAGCGAGGTGACTACACAGGAGCCGTGCGCCGTTGTGTAACGGCAATCGAAGCAGTGGTCGAACATGCACTGCGCATCGAGCTCAATAAGAAGTTCTCCGTCGCTGATGTAGAAAAGAAGTTAGAAGCATCTCAGACTGATTTCCCAGGTCGTTTCCGGCAGTGGCAGAAGCTTTCCAGTACCGCGATAAGCGAGCAAGTAGATACAACCTTTAGTGCAACTCGAAAAATACGACATCAAATTGTGCATCAGGGACTCCGCCTGACACATGCAGATCGTGGTAGAGCCCAAATGTTTGTAGACAACGCTAGGTGGCTGTTCAATGCCATCGAGAACAAGCCCGATAGAACAGCGCTCAGGGAAAAGCCCTTCGTTCTCCGTGACGTGGGCCGTGGGCCGATTGTCCCTCGTTTCGGCGTCATCGTGGACGCCAACGGAATGCGCGTCGAACAATCCTCATAGCGAAATTGGTAGTGAGAACTGATCCCGAGGGCAGCGCCCGAGTTAGACGACTCCGAGCTTCCCTCGCTACTACTTATGGCTAAGTCTTGGTGCTCCCAGCGAACCGAGCGAAGACGATCTCCAGACGCTGTTCCTCGGTGGGGCACGTGCAATTAGCCCCAAACGCCCGAACCACGCCAACACTCTCCGGAATGCTGGTGGCGTGTAACCGCCATCTGAGCGACTCCGACCATGATCCTGATAACTCCCAGGCTAAGCTCTAGAAGCTGCGGAAAGCTGCATTCTGGTGTTGTGGAAATATGCTCATCCTCATCTGGAACCTCCACCACCAGGTTCGGCGCCAAACCAACCAGTAGCCAGGTACTGGACGATTACGATCAGGCCTACGCTACCGATGACCACCAGGTTTTCTACCGGGATGCGAAACTTCTCGTGACGTGCGTGGCCAAGGCGACTCGAGATGTGACTGAACGAGATCTAGTCACGAGAAGCCAACTCCGATAATCTTCCGCCAAGAGCTGGGGGCAACCTTCGTAGGTCGTTTTTAGAAAGAAGGAAAGTCCCGTGGGGAAGATGAAAGGCAACCGCCTCAACACGGCAGCCAATGTAGGCAGCTTCGTCACGTCTCGACAGCAGCTCGATATTCAGAGACAGCTGGCCATGCAGGGAGCGGTTCAGGCGCAACTTGCAGCTGCGCAGCTTGACCAGCTTCGGCGTCAGCAATTGGCAATTGACTATGCGAATCTCTGTCAGTGGGCAGACAATGAATTTCATGCAGGCCGTATGACCAAGGAGCAAGCCGAAGTATTTGTCGCCGAACAGTGGCATAACCGGGTGACTCCCCCGCCAAAAAGCTCGTCGCTAGTTACTTCATCTCCATGGAAGTCTCTAGACAATATTCTTGGTCGTGATCCTGCTCCTGGCTGGTACCACGAAGGCCACGGCGCCGCGCGCTGGTGGAATGGGACAAGGTGGACGGTTCACGTATGTACCGTCCAGGAGGCACTGGCAAGGCAGCAGGTCTCACCTGTAGCGGCAACACCCCCGTCGACGGCACAGGTGGCTTCCCCGGCCGGTTGGTACCCAACGCATACCCAGGGGGTGTTGGCATATTGGGACGGACACGCATGGACCGGTCAAACCAGAACGGATAGCTAGAACAGGCAGACGTTGCTGGCCAAGCTTCTCCAGTCATCGGCAGCCAGAACTAGGCTCGCTCCCTACAACCGCCGCTGCCGGAACATCGGGAACGACTCCCGCACCCGCTCCACCGTCTCCAGCGACACCTCCACCGTCCGCACACCCGGCACCACTCCAAGATCAGCCTCAACCATCCCCATCGGGTCCACCAGCACGCTCCTGCCCACCGAAACCGGCGGTGCCTGGCACACCCCCGCCACGTACACGCTGTTCTCGATCGCCCTGGCCGCGTTCAATGCCAGCCACTGCTCCGTCTTGTGCTCCCCCGGCACCCAGGACGAGCAGACCAGCAGGACCTGTGCGCCGGCGTCGGCCAGGGACCTGGCCAGCTCGGGGAAGCGCAGGTCGTAGCAGGTCATCAGCCCGAACCGCACTCCCGCGTGCTCGAACACCACCGGAGCGGTGGACGGGCCCGGCTTGATGAACGTCGACTCCCCGAAGCCCTGCGCGTCGAAAAGGTGGATCTTCCGGTAGAAAGCCAGCCGGCCGCCGTCGGGCCCGTAAGCCACCAGCGTGTTGTAGGCCCGGCCGGGCTCGTCCGAGGTTTCCACCACGCCGGCCACGAGCGCGATGCGGTGGCGGCGGGCAATGTCGGCAAGCTCCCGGCAGACCGGGCCGTCCAGCGGCTCGGCCACCGCTGGGAAGGTCGCGTCCACCTTCTTCTTCTCGTAGGTGGCGTACTCCGGGAAGGCGACCAGCGCGGCGCCGTCGCGCGCTGCCTCGGCGGTGAAACGGTCGATCGCAGCCAGGTTGGCCCGGATGTCGGCGCCCGACTCCAGCTGCCCCAGCGCAATCCTCACAAGAGTTCCTTCCCTCAACGGCCAAACCAGCAGACTGACAAGTGTCAGGCCGCTGCCTCGACCGTCGCCTTCTCCGTGGCCGTCATCTCCGGCGGCGAGGCCTTGAACCCGCGGGTGATCAGGGCCAGGACCAGCACGCCCAGCACCAGCCAGGACAATCCCAGCGTAATGGCGTTGCTGTCCAGCTGGGAGAGCAGGTAGGCGCAGATGAGGGCGCCGATCACCGGGACCACCACGTAGGACACCGGGTGCAGCTGGTGCCCGGCCCGGCGCTGGCGCACATAGTGGAACACCACCGAGGCGTTCACCAGCGTGAAGGCGGTGAAGGCACCGAAGTTGATGAACGACGTCGACGTGGCCACATCCAGGAAGATCGCGATCAGGCCCACGATGCCGGTGATGACCAGGTTCACCACCGGGGTGTGGAACTTCTCGCTGAGCTTGCCGAAGACCGCTTTGGGCAGGACGGAGTCGCGGCCCATCGCGTACAGCAGCCGGGAGGCGCTGGCCTGCGCGGCGAGGCCGGAGGCGAACTGCGCCACCACCAGGCCGGCCAGGAACACGGCACCGAAGAGCTGCCCGCCGATCTGCAGGGCGATGGAGCTGGCCGCGGAGGCCGAGTCCTCGAACACCCCGCCCGGGTGGACCAGCTGGGTCACGTAGGACACCGCCACGAAGATGCCGCCGCCGATCAGGGCCACCAGCATGATGGCGCGCGGCACGGTCCGGCGCGGGTTGATGGTTTCCTCGGTGAGGGTGGTGACGGCGTCGAACCCCAGGAACGAGTACGCGGCGATGGCGGCGCCGGCGGAGATGGTGGTGAAGCTGGCGGTGTCGTTGAAGAACGGCTGCCCGCTGGCCAGTCCCCCGGCCCCGTTGGCGGACACCACGTTGCCGATGGCCAGCGCCACAAAGAACACGAGGACCAGCAGCTGGAACGCCATCAGCACGTAGTTGGCCTTGTCCGCCACCTTGATGCCCAGGATGTTCAGCAGCGTGGTGACCACGATGAAGCCCACGACCCAGACGCCGATGGGGACGCCGGGGAACTGCGCGGTCAGGTAGGAGCCGCCGATGAGCCAGATGACCATGGGCAGGAAGAGGTAGTCCAGCAGGACGGCCCAGCCCACCAGGAACCCGACGCGGGGGTCGATGGAGCGGCGGACGTAGGTGTAGGCGGAGCCGGCCACCGGGTGGGCGACGGCCATCCGGCCGTAGCTGTGCGCGGTGAACAGCATGGCCACGAGCGCCACGAGGTACGCGGCGGGGGCGGCGCCGCCGGTGGTTTCGGCGATGATGCCGAAGATCCCCAGGACGATGATCGGGGTCAGGTACGCCAACCCGAACAGGACCAGCGAGGGCAGCTTCAGCGTGCGGGTGAGGGTGGTTGTCACGGTGTTTCCTTAGGGCTTGTAGGACGGCGGTGTCCAGGTGGCCGGGTTGATCCGGCCTTGGTAGACGGGAAGTTCGACGGCGGGCTCCCCCTCGCGGAACTGCGACCAGGGGCGGTTGAGGTTCTCCGTGCCGTGCGTGCGGACGCGGTCGACGGCGGCCAGGTCCAGTTCCGCGGTGAGCAACATTGGTTGATCGTCGGGTGCTTCGGCGAGGGTGTTGCCCTCCGGGTCCACGATGATGCTCTTGCCCTTGCCGGTGGGGCCGGCGCAGTTGACGCTGACCATGAAGACCTGGTTCACGATGGCATTGGCCTTGGCGAGGATCAGTTCCTGTTTGCGGTCGGGGGTGGTGGTTTTGACGACATTGAGGATGACGTCGGCGCCCATCCAGGCGAGCTGGCGGGACACCTCGGGGTACCAGGCGTCGTAGCAGATGTTCAGGCCCACCCTGCCGATGCCGGGCAGGTCCACGGTGGTGAACCGGTCGCCGGGGTCGTAGGGCTCGAACGGGCGCCAGGGGAAGATCTTCCGGTAGTAGCCGGCGAGCTCCCCGTCCGGTGACAGGACCAGCTGGGTGTTGAACAGCTGGCCTTCCGGGCCTCGTTCGCAGACACTGCCGGGGACCAGCCAGATGTTGAGGTCCTTGGCGAGCTGTTTGAGCTCTTTGACCCGTGGCCCATCCAGGGGCTCGGCGCTTGCTTGCAGCATTTCGGTTCTTTGTAGGTCCGGGTTCTCATCCCCGAACAGGTGGAGCTCGGGGAAGACGACCAGCTTGCTGTGCGACTGGGCGTCGAGGGCTTCTTTGACCTCGTCGGCGAAGGCCGAGACGGGTTCGCCGATGAGCCGGGGCCTTGTCTGAGCCGCGACGAGGGGAAGGATGCGTTGCATGGTTTTTCTCCGCTGTGGGGTGTGATCCGGGTTATATTAGATCAGAATGATCCAATAAAGGGAAGGGGGCCGGCGTGGGCCGTAAAGTAGCGGTTATGACCCGTCAGCTGGACGACACCGCCGAGCCCTCGCGCCTTGGCGCCGGCGGCATGCCCGGGATGGAGCGCCGCAGTGCGATGGACGCGGTGCGCATGCGGATCGGTATGGCGATTTCCTTGGGGCTGCTGCAGCCGGGCGAGCGACTGCCAGACCAGGAGGACGTGGCGCTGGGTCTTTCGGTCAGCCCGATTACGGCCCGTCGTGCGCTGGCGAGCCTGGCGGAGCAGGGCGTGGTGGTGCGCCGGCGCGGCCGGGCCGGGGGGACCTTTGTGGCGGATTCGCCGCCGACCGAGGTGTTGGCGTCACTTTCCGCCTCCCCCGCGGAGTCCCAGGCGGTGAACCGGCTGGTAGACCGAAGGCTGCTGTTCGAATGCGCGGTGACGCACTATGCGGCGGTCAACGCCACTGCTGAGCAACTGGACGAGCTGGAGCGGCTGACCCGTAAGATGGCCGAATCGAGCGACTGGTCTTACTACCACCGGATGGACGAACAGTTCCATCAGCTGGTGGGCACGGCGTCGTGCCTGGACACCGCCGTCGAGGTCTACCACGAGACCCTCGCCGAGCTGTACGACTACTTCATCCCCTACCCCATTGAGAAGCTGCACAAGTCCAACCACGACCACATCGCGCTCGTGGCAGCCCTCCGCACCCGCAACGTTGAGGAAGCCGTGGAGGTCTCCCGGAAGCACGTGGACATTTTGCACCGGACCATGTTCATGGGGCTGACCGAGGGTGGGGCTTGAGCGCAATGACGACGGAGCGACGCACCACCCCGGCTGCTGTCCCCCTCCGGAGCCAACCGAATCGCTGGAGCCCGGACTAACCCGCTTATCGAAGACATTCCAGGCTGCCACCGTTCTACCGGAAGCGATCATCCGGCCGATGACCACGCTAGAGACCTCTCAATCAGGGTGCACTACCCGGCAGGACAAGCCTAATTCAGACGCAGTTCGGACCCTGCTCATTTCTTTGAATCGCTTGTCGAAGGTTTTCTCGCTGGATCTGAAGGGCCGCCTTGTACGGACTGCCCGGAGCCTTCTGAATATTTAGCGGCGGCAGAAGATGCCCAATGATCATCGTCTCGATGGGGTCAACGTCGTATGGGTCCACCACAGCGTGAGTAAACAAGAGATTTTTCTTCATCCATCGAGTTAGTTCTTTTTCCGCGTCGCCGTTCAGTTTTGGCTTTGCACCTTGGATCCTGGCACCCGTAAGTAGGTCAAGGTCGCTGTGCAAGAGGGCAGCCAGCGACAGCCTTGGCGATGATTGACCTATCCGTCGAGAGTGCCGTCTTTGGAACCGCTGGGCAAGGTTCGTCTCGGCCATTCCCACATACAAGGGCTGTCGATAATCCACAGTCGGGAAACCTGACGGATAGAAAGGTTCCAGTTCTCCGCCCAGGTCCCACCACGCGTACACGGCTGGCTCCCGAACCTTCAGCAGCGTACCTAGTGGCTCGGGCGGGCCTGTTAGGAGGCTCCTCTGCGCCTCGATCCATGTGATTCTCACGGTCTGCCCATCCCCTCCTCCGTTTTCCGCAACTAAACCGAAAGCTTAGGCCACTGCCGAAAAATAGACACAGGGAGCAGGAACGCTATTCAGTCGAGATGTGGCCAATTTCCGACTTCCGTTTTCGTTTTCCTCTGACTGAGCCGGTTTTCTCCCCCGGCGAACAGGACCAACAAAAGATCCGACGAGGGAGGCCCGGGCGTGGATGCCTGCAACGCAGCCTGGCATTGCTCGGGGCATTTCAGGACTACCCCCTGTTACAGTCCGTCGTCGGCAGAATCAGGCGCTCCGGCTGCTAGCTCTCGTCGGCGGAGCCCTTACTCTTGCGTGCTCGTTCAAATCGCCCGAGTGCCAGCATGTACTCGTAAGGCCAGTCCTGAGGCTTTCCACCCTGCGGCATCTCCCAGGAATCGGGTTCACCAATGGGCATGCCGCCCCAAAGCCGCCGATAGATGCGGGCGAACAGCGGAACGCCCTCCTTCCTTTTGAACCGCCACACCAAATACTTGTTGGGAAGGTCGCTTAGTAGCCACTTCAGCACCGGCAACTGTGCCAAGAACTGAAAGACGACGGATGTGGCCGAGGGTCGGCTTGCCTCCCTAAAGAGAGCCCCCGTCTGGGAAATGCGAACCCACCGGACACCTGTGGCGTCCGAGAACCTGAGTACGGCGTAGTCCCAGCCAACTTGCTCGTCGTGGACCTCGACCTCCTCGCCAGGCCTAAGCATCGAGTCGGAAAGGTGAATTGGGTTCAGAGTCTCGACGGTTGCGGAGGCTCGTTCTGTCCCGGCCACATATGCATCCCAATGTTGAGACTTGTGCAGCGTTATCCATCCTGACAAAGTCACGGGGAGTTCCGAATCATTCCGCAGGCGAATAGAGCGGGAAATTCTGCCATAGACGCCGCCTCCAGCTTCCACCCAGTGCTCCTGAACGCTCAGGTGTATGCGACTTGCCTGAACACGTTGTGCGTCCGCCCGGCTGCGTCGTCTGTCAGCAAGCCCTTGCCCAAGAAGGTAAACGGCGGTGGTGGCCACGACAACATTTCCAATATCGCCAGCCGTTTGCCATGCTTCAGCAACCGGATCAACAACAGAATGATTCATGCTACTGATTCTGCCTTGCGGTTAGGGCGTGCTCGGGCCTCTTACAGTGTCCTGCTTCCTTCCTGAAGAGCCGTGCCTGCCTGCGGTTGGGCACAGCAACGCAAACGTATTCCAGATAAATGTGGCAGGAAGCAAGGCTGTAGCCCTATTTGCGCTGCTCCGCTATTACGTGCTGCCGGAGGGTTCATGTGCCCCTGTCGTGCCTTCTGACCGGCTCACATGGGTTCCTAGAGTTCTTTCTATCCGGCCCCACCGGTCTTGGCCTCAAAGGACTGCCGAACATTTTCAGGTAGTGTCTCGTACATCTCCTGAATGCGACGCGGCTGCGCGATCTTCTCCTCAGCCAAGGCATTGATCGCCAAAAAGAAAACTTCGGCGATGGAACTGTCGTCCTCGTCCAAGTACATGACAGCCGACTCGTCGCCGTCCTTTTCGCCATGCAATGCCGTGTTGCCTACGTGGCGGACTATGTTCAAGGCTTGCAGCGTGGCTTCTGAGACAGTGCGGCTCAAGGCAACTAGTCGGCCATCCAGCTTGACCGTATGAGGCAAGTCCGCAGTAAGTTGCCGTGCAAGTTGTTCGAGAGCGGCCCGACACAGAGCAGCAGCAGCCCGACGCGAGTGAGGCAGAACCGCTGCTGCCTCATCGTATAGGGAAGCGACGTTTGGAGGCAGGTCCGCGCTGCGTTCAGGGACGCTGCTGTTTCCTTCCAAGGCCGGATCTGGAAAGACCAGCATTTTACCGATCCAAAGAGCGGATTTCCTGCATGCGAAGCACAGGCTCCGCGACCAAACCTGGTCAATCTCCTGCCAGGTGTTCCCATTCCATTGCCTGAAACTTGGGTCAGCAACGCCGGTGCTGTTCCGTAAGTGCAGGGTGTCGAAAGTCTGTGCGGCGAGGGCTCTACAATTCGGACAATTGAAGCTGCTCGCTCCGTGTCTTGGCTGTTCCTTTTTCGAAGGCATGAGAGATTCTCCCATGCCTTCCGTCCTACAACCGATCGGGGCCAGGACACTCCCTGCTGTGAGATGAATTGCGAACTCAAGTAGGCTCGGATACGTCTCACAGTTTTTTAGCTACCCTCGGCTTGTGGAAGGGCCTGCGGTCACCGGACGATCATCACGCATCGCCGGGTAGTCGATGCCCGGACCAGCTCATTAGTCTCGCTCAGAGAGCAGACACAAGGTCACGCTTTGCGAAGAACGACACCCAGACCAAACATGCACGGCATCGGCGCGCCCGGCCAAGGCCGGACGCGCCCTTCGTGTGCTCGGAACCTATAAGTGGTTGGCAGCCCCTAATTCAGTCGATGAGCGCAGGAGGCCTGGCGCCATCGGAAGGATCCACAACGGGCGCAACCTCACGGCCGGAACGTTGGTTCATCCGGCACCCCACCGCCAACAGCGCCACGAGTCCGAAGGTGCTCAGGAGCTGGGGGCGTGACTCCTCGCCGATGAGACCCACCGTGAAGATCGCCGCGAGGATGAGCAGGCCAAGGGAAGTGAGCCACGGGAATCCGGGCATCCGAAGGGGAAGTGCCGTTCCCTCCCGGTCGGCACGCAGGCGCAGCGCGAGCTGGGCCAGGAGCGCAGAGGTCCACACGAGCAGACAGGTCGAACCCACAATGTTCAGCAGGACCGGAAGGACCTTCTCGGGGAAAGCCAGCTCGAGCACCACCGTGACAACGCCGAAGGCGACGCTGGCCAGCACGGCGACCACCGGAACGCGGGCCTTCGACACGGAAGCAAGCCAGCGCGGGGCTTCGCCACGCTCGGCCAGGGAGAACGCCATCCGGGACGCACCGTAAAGGTTGGCGTTGAGAGCGGACAGCAGAGCCGCCACGGCCACCAAGGTAATGGCAGTAGCAGCGCCCGGCATGCCCGCGGCGTCCAGCACGGCGGCGAACGGGCTCTTCAGCCCCGCCGAACCCACGGGAACCACGGCAGCAATCACAAAGATCGCCCCGATGTAGAACACCAGGATCCGCCACAGCACCGTGCGGACAGCCTTCTTCACGCTGCGGGCGGGCTCCGCCGTTTCAGCTGCGGCCACGGAGACGATCTCGGTGCCGCCGAACGCGAACGCCACCACGAACAGGGCCGTCGCAATCCCACCGAAGCCGCTCGGCGCGAAGCCCTCGCCCATGAAGTTGGACAGTCCCGGCGACTGCACGCCCGGCACCAAGCCGAAGAGCAGCGCGAAGCCCACCAGCAGGAACCCGACGATCGCCGCCACCTTGAGCAGGGCAAACCAGAACTCAAACTCACCGAAGTTCTTCACGCTCGTCAGGTTCACGGCGGTGAGCACCACAATGAACACGAAGGCCATCAGCCACACCGGCAGCGCCGGGAAGATAGTGGCCAGCAGCCCTGCCGCACCCAGCGCCTCGGCCGCAATGACCACCACCAGCTGCAGCCACCACAGCCAGCCCACCGTCGCACCGGCCACCGGCCCGTAGGCCTTGGCGGTGTACACGGAGAAGGCTCCGCTGTCCGGGTTGGCGGCAGCCATCTCGCCGAGCGCCCACATCACCAGGATGATGAGGGTTCCGGCCACGAGGTAGGAGATCAGCACCGCCGGGCCGGCGGCCTGAATACCCGCGCCCGATCCGATGAACAGGCCCGCGCCGATGGCACTGCCCAGGCCCATCATGGTGAGCTGGCGGGGTTTGAGGGCCGCGCCGAGTGGGCGGGCAGACGTCTTTGTCTGTTGTTCCATGGGGATTCCTCTTGGTTGTAGGTGGAACTGTTGGGGATAAAAGTTCAGGCCGCGTGGGCTGCGAGGAGCCGGAGCACGCGGTTGTTGGAGGCGGGATCGGCAACGGTGATCCGCACCCCGTCACCTTGGTACGCCCGGACCATGATGCCGGCGGCATCGAACGCGTCCACCAGCGTCGCCAGGAGCGCAGCATCGGCGCGGATCCACAGGAAGTTGCCCTGGCTCGGCTGCAGTTTCCAGCCCTGGGCGGCCAGCTCAGCGGCCATCCGGGCGCGCTCCTGCCTCACTAAGGAAACCCGCGCTGCCATCTCCTCCCCCGCGTCCAGCGACGCGACGGCTGCCTTCTGCGCCAGCGCGCTCACGCCGAAGGGAAGGGCGGTCCGGCGCAGGCCCTCGGCGATGGCCGGCGACGCCACGGCGTAGCCCACGCGGAGGCCGGCGAGCCCGTACGCCTTGGAGAAGGTGCGAAGGATGCAGACGTTCGGGAACCGGCGGTAGAGCGCCAGGGAGTCGGGGCCCGCATCGGCGTACTCCACGTAGGCCTCGTCGATCACCACCAGGACACTGGAGGGCACAGTCTGGAGGAAGGCTTCAAGACGGTCGTGGCTGATCGGCACTCCGGTGGGGTTGTTGGGGGTGCAGAGCAGGATGACCTTGGTGCGGTCGGTGACGGCGGCGGCCATGGCCTCGAGGTCGTGGCCCTCGGCCTCGTCCAGCGGAACGCGGGCCGGCCGGGCTCCCGCCAGCTCCACCAGGATGGGATATGCCTCGAAGGAGCGCCAAGCGAAGACCACTTCATCTCCGGCGTCGCACAGTCCGGTGATGATCTGCTGCAGGACTCCCACGCTGCCGGGTCCCACCGCCACTTCCTCCCAGGTCACGCCCAGGTGCAGGGCAAGCCGTTCGCGGAGTTCGACGGCGGCCATGTCCGGGTAGCGGTTCATCCGGCCGGCCGCTTCGGCCACCGCAGCCATGGCTGAGGGCAGGGGATCGTAGTGGCTTTCGTTGCTGGCGAGGGCGGCGATGTCCGCGCCGGCGCTGCGCCGGCCCGGGACGTAGGACGGAAGGCCGGTCACCGCGCCGCGAAGGATGGGCACCGCAGTTTCGGGAACGGCCAAAAGCTGATCACTGGTCATGAGGTCCGATCATGGAAGTGACCCGGACCACAATGCAAGGTAGGCTCCGGTGCTTGGGACTTCTGCTCAACTTCTAGTACCTCTGGTGAAAATATGACCATCGCAAACTCTCGCACCCTCGATTCCCTCGACGGCCGGATCATCCTCGCCCTGGACAAGGACCCCGAAGCCAGCGCCCTGGCACTCTCCCGGACACTCGGCGTCGCCCGCAACACCGTCCACGCCCGGCTGGCACGGCTGGAGCGCAGCGGCGCGCTCCGCTCCTTCAGCCGCAGGCTGGACCCCGCCGCGCTGGGCTACGAGCTGATGGCCTTCCTGTCCCTCTCGATCAGCCAGACCCGGACCGGCTCGGTGGAGAACGGGCTCGCCGCGATCCCGGAGGTCATCGAGGTGCATGCCACCACCGGGGACGCGGACCTCATGGCCAAGGTGGTGGCCCGCGGCACCGCCGACCTCTACCGCATCACCAACGAGATCCTGGAAATCGACGGGATCGAGCGGACCAGCACGGCCATCTCCATCCTGGAACTCATGCCGCCCCGCTACGACGGCCTCATCAGCCGGCTGTCGGAACAGGAGGCGCGCCCTACGGAGTAATCGCAGGTGATAGGCGCCACAGTTGGGCACATTGTCAGCGTCGGCTCCTCCTGCTGCCAAAAATCCCAATAGCATCCAGCGGTATTGCAAATGTGAGATGCAGGACACACGATGCCTGAATGACTACTCTCACCGTCTCCGGCCGCGTGGCACAGGTTCTCAGCAGCTATGTCAGCGACGTCTTCGGCGTCATGGGCAACGGCAACGTCTACTTCCTGGACGCCGCCGAGAAGCAGGGCCTCCGCTTCACCCCCGTCCGGCACGAGGGCGCCGCCATCGCCGCGGCCGACGCCTACTACCGGGCCTCCGGACGGCTGGCCGTAGGCACCACGACCTACGGCCCCGGCTACACCAACGCGCTCACCGCCCTAGCCGAGGCCGTCCAGGCGCAGATCCCCGTCGTGTTGGTCACCGGGGACGCCCCCACCAGCGGCGCCCGTCCCTGGGACGTGGACCAGGCCGCCATCGCCGCGGGCCTTGGCGCGGCCACCTTCACCGCAACCCGCGACGCCGCGGGCGCCGTCACCCGGCAGGCGGTGGAGTACGCACTCACCCGGCGCACCGCCGTCGTGCTTGCCATCCCCTACGACCTCGCCGCACTCGAGGCCGAGGACCAGGAACTTCCGGCGCCGTCGGCACCCCAGGTGATGCACGACGGCGGCACGGACCTTGGGCAGGTTGCCCGCCTGCTCGCCGGTGCCAGGCGGCCGCTGATCCTGGCCGGCCGCGGCGCGCACCTCGCCGGTGCCGGCCCGGAACTCCGCGAACTCGCCGACCGGCTCGGTGCACTGACCGCCGGAACCGCCCTGGCGCTCAACCTCCTCAATGGCGAGGGGTACCTGGGCGTGGCCGGCGGTTTCGGCACCGACACCGCGGCCGGGCTCATGGGTGAGGCCGACGTGGTCCTGGTGGCCGGGGCCAGCCTGAGCCCGTTCACCCTGCGGTTCGGGCACCTGCTGGGCCCGGACAGCACCGTCATCCAGATCGACACCGCCCTGCAGCCGACCAACCCGCGGGTGGACCTGTTCGTTCAGTCAGATGCGAAGGCTGCTGCTTCGCGTCTTCTGGCGTTGCTCGACGGTGAGGCCGCTGTGGCTGGTTGGCGGGCCGAAGCTGCCAAGCGTCTGACTGCGGGACCGGGGCATGAGGCATGCTCTTTGGAAACTTCGGACGGCCGGCTGGACCCGCGGGCCCTCGCCACCGCCCTGGACGCCGTGCTGCCGGATCGCCGCACGGTGGTGCAGGACGGCGGGCACTTTATCGGCTGGGCGCCCATGTACTGGAACATCCCGCGGCCACAGGACCTGGTGATGGTGGGCACCGCGTTCCAGTCCATCGGGCTGGGACTTGCAAGCGCCGTCGGGGCAGCCCGTGCGCTGGAGGACGGCCGCACCCTGGTGCTGGCCTCGGGCGATGGCGGCTTCCTGATGGGCCTGGCCGACCTTGAATCGCTGATCGGCGCGGCCCGCAGCGCGATTGTGGTGATCTACAACGACGCCGCGTATGGCGCCGAGATACACCAGTACGGTTCGCAGGGCCTGACCGAGAAGCCGATGCTGATTCCCGAGGTGGACTTCAGCGGTGTGGCGCGGGCACTGGGGGCCGAGTCCGCCGTGATCCGCTCACTGGACGACCTTTCGGCACTTCAAGACTGGATCGACGCCGGCGCGAACGGAACCTTCGTGGCCGACTGTCGGATCACCTCCAGCGTCCGGGCGCCGTGGCTGACCGAGTGGATGAACGCCACGCGGGCTGCGAAGGCGGCTGTGGCGGGGTAGCTTCCCTCCCTGCGTCCGCTCCCTCAATCTGCCGAATGGTTAACCAAGGGCTGCTACATGGGCATGGGACGCTCGCGATTGAAGAGGGTGATTGTCAGAGCTTGCTCGGCGGTCGCGTAGGTGATCTGAGAGCAGAGCCGATGACTCTCTGGTTAAACAGAACGGTCCGAGTCTGCGCCCAGGTAGTGGCGCAGACTCGGACCGATGAGACTGGATGAGCCCGTTAGAGAACTTCGCAAGCTTTCAGCTCGACGCCGAGGTCGCCGCCATCCTGAAAAGTGCCCCGCACAGTGATCGCGCTCTCGGGCACGATGGTGGCTGCTCGTGCTGCTGGCACGTCGTTGCAGTTGACGTGCAAGAAGTTGTACTTGTCGCCGTTATCGAGCCGCACGATGTACTGATCCTTATCGAGGAATTCAGTGTCGACCTTATCGACGAAGCCGGTGACCTGCAGAACCTTGCCCTTGTACTTCGCGTCGGCAGCGGCCTCATTGCCCTTGAAGTCCGCCAGAAGAGTACCAGCTTCGACTTGCACCACCTCCGGAGCCGCTTTTGCAGGAGCGGGCGCCGCCGCAGGTGCTGCCGCTGCTGCGGGCGCCGCAGCAGACGCGACTGCTGATGCGTCCGTGGCAGGCGTGGCAGTGGCTGAAGAATTGCTCTTGCCGCCATTCGCCATCGAAGAAACGATTGCAATCACCACAATGATCAGTGGGATTATGAAGCGCTTCTTCTTGAACCAGGGGCGAGTCGCTTTGCGATAGGCCTTATCGGCTGCTGCTTGGGCTTTGCCATCACGCTTTGCCTCGGTCAATGTTGCTTTATCTGTCATTGCAGTTCCCCGTATAACTTCGTTGGCTAATTACTCTGGGTGGCTTGTCTTCTCGCGGTATCACTCAGATATAGCCCTGCGTCAAGCAGATGACAGGATCCCCCCGCTAAAACTATAAACGCACATGAAGACGAAATTGGGGAATTTCACCAGAATCATGACCGTACGAGGTCATAAAATTACATTTCACGGTAATACATCAGTAATTGCTCAAGATCTCCGCAGTTTTGGCCAAGGAACTTCACCTGACTGTCTCCGCATACTTCTGGATTTCATTGCTTCGGTCGCGCGCTTTGTTAGCAACAGATCACCAACGCTGCGTATTGGGCCGAGACGAGCGAGATCGCCCTGCCCGCGGTCGGAGATCATGGAATCCCTATCGCCCCTTTACGCTTGGGCGCCGTAGCTCCAGCGCACAACTATTTGACCCGGACCTGATCCGGGTATGTGTCGAAGTGACTTGATATGCATCTTCCAGTGGGATGGATATTGCTCCAATCGCTTTGCCGGGTGGCACCGGAAGAAGGTCACCTGTGGGCGTGGCGCTGGTCTTCGAGATTCCCGTGGTAGCGTTCAACCACTTGAGCCGCTGGGGGTGCGGGTCAGTACATGACTTGGAACGACACTTGAGCCATCTCATGCACCTCTGGTTCGGACGAATTGATGAGCCGGAGGGAAGTATATTGAAAAGGTTTGCTTGCGCCGCTGTGGCCGGGATCTTGATTGTGGGGCTGTCTGGTTGCGGAGGCTCCTCCAGCGAGGCGGCGTCCTCTCCTTCCAGCCCACCGACACCAACGACAAGCCAAGTGACAACTCCCACACGTACTCAAACGCCCACGCCTACACCAACACCGGTGGGACCTCCAAAGAGCATCAGGGGAAACTTGATTGCGCAAGTCGGGGATACGCTTCAACTCACCAACAGGGGCGTAACGATTGTGACCATCAAAGTCACTGGGATCTCTCCTAACGCCACATGCCAATCGGACATCTTCGCACCGGTTCGGGGTCAAACCGTTGTTCTTGATATGGAGATCACGACAGCCCCTGAGCTGGCTCAGGATCAATTCCCTCAATTCACGACTATTGGCGACTGGAAGGCAGTTGCAAGTGATGGAACGACGGTGAACGGGCGCATCGACAACATCAACTGCATAGTTCCGGCCAGTAGGGTTCCGGCTCAGATCGGTCCGAGCGAGAAGGTCGTTGGCCAGATGGCGTTCGACGTGCCGCCCGGGGCCGGCACCCTCATCTGGACCCCCGGAGTGACCAGTGGATGGGAATGGACCTATCCAGCCCAGTAGCAAGCGAGACTATGGTGATTGCTGTTCAAGGTTGCCATCGGTCCGGCGGGGCTGCGCGGGATACGGCGAACAGCATGCCCAATGGCATTCCTCTAGAAGCTCTTTCCATGCGATCGCCAAGGTGGTGCCGGCAAGGCATTTGGCAGCTACAGTCCAGCTCAGCCCAGGCTCGACCAAAAGCTGCTTAACCCCATTCATCGGCCATTGCCTACGCGCCTCCTGCGTCACCGACGCGCTCGGGCTGTTCGAATCCTTTGCCCTCCATCCAAAGAACAACATCCAGGATACGTGGCAATGAGATCCGCTCCAGCTGAGCTGACCCCCCGAAGTTGCTGTAAGCGATCTTTTTTGCCCCATCATTAGATAACGCGTCATGCCACGCCCGCCAAGTTCCGGCGGAAGTACGGAATCCAGTCACGCAGGCAACAACGGAATCATAAATCGGGATAAGTCCGGGCCGTTTGCGAGCCATGACGCCAGCAGCCGTTTTTTGTCGGAGGACCGGCTTAGGATTTCTTCCATGAGGATTGCCGTTGCAGGGGGAACCGGTACAGTGGGCCGCCACGTGGTGGCCATCGCCAGGGAGCGCGGGCACCAGGTGGTCAGCCTCAGCCGCACCGAAGGAGTGGACCTGGTCAACGGGCGGGGGCTCGACCAGGCACTCCAGGATGTCGACACCGTCATCGACGTCTCCGGCATGCAGACGGTGTCCACCAAGAAGGCCGTGGATTTCTTCACCAATGCCACCCAGAACCTGCTGGCGGCGGAGAAAAAGGCCGGCGTCAAGCACCATGTTGCGCTGTCCATTGTGGGCATCGATAAAGCCGATTCAGGACTGTACGCCGGGAAGCTGGTGCAGGAGGACGAAGTCAGGCACGGCGGCATTCCCTGGACCCTCCTCCGGTCCACCCAGTTCCACGAGTTCGTGCCGATGTCCATCAAGGCCGCCTCAGTGGGCCCGCTGGTCTTCGTGCCCACCATGGTCACCCAGCCGGTGGCGGCAAAGGAGGTGGCCGCGGCCCTGGTGGACGCGGCCGAGGCCGGTCCAAAGGGACGCCTCCCGGACCTCGGCGGCCCGCGGACCGAGCAGCTGAAAGGCCTGGTCGCGGCCTACCTGGCCAAGACGCAGCAGAAAAAACGGATCGTTCCGCTGCACCTTCCCGGCCCCATGGGCAAGGCAATGCGCAACGGCGGGCTGATCCCGGCGCCGGGTTCCGCCGTCGGACGCCAGACGTTCCTGGAGTGGCTCGAAGCCATCGAGGCCGCGTAAAAGCCGACGCTATATGGGGCAGTTGCCCCATGCCCTTGCTGTGGGCCGGTCCTAATCTCGGGACATAGAGAAAAGGAGGCGGCCATGACCACCTACCAGCCGCAATCATCAGCAGCGGCAACACCGACACTTGCCGACCTTCCGCAAGACCCGGCGGAGCATTTCGCCGGCTACGCCGTCCTGGGATTACCTTTCACCAGCGGCCATTACCTGGCGTTCCGGGATTTTCCCGTGAGCTCCGTTGGCCCCGGCTACCGTTCCGTCTGGCACCGCACGCCCGGCGGCGAGTGGACCATCTACGCCAACACCGCGCCGGAGTTCAGCTGCGCACGCTACTTTGGGGCGGCCGTGCACCATACGGTGGAGACCGACGTCGACATCCAGTGGAGCGGGCCGTCCACCGCCCTGATCACGGTTCCGGGCGTCATTGACTGGCGCCTGCAGCTGGGCACCTCCGCGGCCACCTCGATGCTGACCGCCATGGCCGTGCGGATGCCCGAAAGCCTGTGGCGCAGTGAGCCCGTGCTCCACGCCATGGGAGCGTTCGCGGGGCCGCTGTTGAACGCCGGCAAGATGAAGGTCTCCGGGATGGTGCCCAACGGCCAGACGTTCCAGGCCCAGCCCCGGCAGCTGTGGATGGTGACCGATTCCCAGGCGACCATCCTGGGTGAGGACGCGGGACGGCCCGGAGCGTTGGAGGTTCAGGACCACCTGGCGGACTTCTGGCTTCCGCAACGTGGACTGTTCGGAGCGCAGGTGGGCGTGCGGTTCCCGTCCACCGCCCGTGCCGGCGGAGCAGAATCCGCCGGCGTGATCGCCGGAAAGGACAAGACGGCATAACGGCGGCGGGCCGGTCCCTACTGCCCGCCGACCCCTACTGCCCGAGGTGATGGCTTCCCTAGAATGGCACGTGTGAAGCAGCCACCGGCTGGACCCCGACGCAGTGAAGTCCTGGCCGCGCTGTCCCTCGCCATCGACCTGGGCCTGGGGCAACCGATGGAGCACATGCTGCGCTCCTGCCTGCTGGCGTTGCGGATCGCCAAGGCAGCGGGCGTTGACACCGCCGGCCAGGGCAGGCTCTACTACGCCAACCAGGTGGCATGGATCGGCTGCCACGCGGATTCCTTCGAACTGGCAGCGCTGTTCACGGACGACATCGCGTTCCGCGCCGATTACTACAACCGCGACCAGCACGGACTGCCCATGTACGCCGGCATGTTCAGCCATGCCGGCGCAGGCCTCCCGCCACTGGCCCGCTTTGCATACTGGACGCGTTTCGCCGCGACGGGCAGTGCCGCGGTGCGCAACATGATTGCCTCGCACTGCATCTCCGCCGGAGTGTTGGCCACCAATGTAGGGCTCGACGGCGGCGTGGCAGGACTGCTTGCCCACACCTTTGAGCGGTGGGACGGCAAGGGCCTGCCGGAGGGAGTAGCGGGGCCGGACATCCCGCTGGAAATGCGGATCATGCACCTCGCGGACACGGCAGAGGTGTTCCTGCGCCAGGAGGGCGTGGCTGGTGCGGTGGCCATGGTGCGGGCGCGGCGCGGCCGCCAGTTCGATCCGGCCCTGGCCGGGCTGTTCATCGACCAGGCCGGGGCGCTCACCCAAGGACTGCTCGAGGTCGACTGCTGGCAGGCGGCCCTTGACCTGGCTCCCAGCGACGCTCCCCTGTCCGGCCCCCAACTGGACGCGGTCCTCAGGGCGGTCGGTGACTTCGCCGACCTCAAATCTCCCTATACCGCCGGGCACTCTCGCGCTGTGGCTGCCCTCGCAGCCGCCGCCGGCGAGATACACGGGCTGCCGGCCGAGGACGTCACGCAGCTCCGCCGGGCAGGGTGGGTCCACGACCTGGGCCGGCTGGGAGTATCCAACCAGGTGTGGGACAAGAAGGAGCCCCTGTCCCGGGCCGACGTGGAACGTATCCATATGCATCCGTACCTGGGCGAGCGGATCCTCAGCCGCGTACCCGGGCTGAAGGGCGAGGCGGCCCTGACCGGCCTGCACCATGAGCGGCTGGACGGGTCCGGCTACCCACGCGGAATTGGCGGAACGGAGCTGGGGATCAAGCAGCGGATCCTGTCGGCCGCGGATTCCTACCATGCCTCCCTGGAACCGCGTCCGCACCGGGCCGCGCTCCCGCCGGCCGAGGCAGCTGCCAGGCTGCGGCGGGAGGTTTCAGCTGTCCGGATCAGCCGCGAGGCTGCCGACGCAGTGCTTACAGCGGCCGGCCAGCAGCCCCACCGCCGGCCTGCCGCCCCGGCCGGACTCACCCCCAGGGAAGTGGAAATCCTCGGCATGCTGTGCCGCGGAATGACTCCGGCCGAGATCGCCTCCAGCCTGTTCCTCGCCCGCAAGACCGTCCGCAACCACGTGGAGCACATCTACTCCAAGATCGGTGCAACCAACCGGGTGGGTGCCACGTTGTTCGCGGTACGGAACGGGCTGACCGATTAGACGCAGGCGACAGCGGCGCCGGCTCGGGCACCCTAGCTGACCGTGTGGATGACCCGACGCCTGCTGTGAAGGAAGAGACGGTGCTGGCGAGCTTGCTGGCGATTTCTCTGGGCTCCAGAGGAACAGCAGTGTTCTCGGATGCTTATTGTCGGTCACTCCGGGTAGCGTCGCCACCATGAGTAACGGTCACGAGGATCCAGACTTCGTAAAAATCCAGGAAGCGATCCTCCAAAAGGAAGAGGACATGAAGCCGTGGTGCCCTTCGAGCGGCGAGAATGTGGGGCGGATGATCGAGTTTCCCGGGAGCGACGAGTGGTACATCGAGTGCCCGTCCTGCGGCATGAAGTGGGCTGGTGGCGGCACCGTGCTACCTGACCATGACCGGCCGGATGCCCGCTGAATGCGTGGGGGCCGTAACGAGCCGGAGAGGCTTCGTGAGAGGCTTGGTGAAAACTGATTTTTGGGGGAGATTGTGGATATTGCGTGGATGCTTTTGCATGCGGCCGTTTTTATTGTGCCGGTGGCACTCGGGGCCACTTTGTTGTACTGGATCATTCGGCTCGGCGTAAAACACGGCCTGCGGTCCTACTATGCAGAGCCGCACCGGGACTCAGAGACTGTCATCTGAGTCCGAGGGGCTGGAAAGCCAGCTCAGTCCAGCACCCAGGCCTCAGAACCGCCCGCCCCGCTGGCCTTCCTGCGCCGCCGCAGCACCACAACCAGCATGGCAGCGCCGGCCAGGAACACAACACCAGAGCCGACGGCGACGGCCGGAAGAGCCACGTCAAAGGAACCCTTGGCAATCACGTCACCGCCTGACCCGCCGCCGTCGTCCACCGCTGCCTCTCCCCCGCCCGTGGCGACCGGCGCGGCAGTGGCGGCCGGCCCGCCGTCGAGCACTGTGAGGGACTTGGAGCGCCTGTTCACCACCACCACGGACCCGTCGCCCCGCTGAACCATCCGGGCAGGATCATCGCCCACAGCGATGGTGCGCGTGGCAGCCGCAGCGCCGGCGGGAATGACCGAGACGGTATCGTCCAGGCTGTTGCTCACGTACACGGTTCCGTCGGCAGCGGCCAGCACCTCCTGCGGCCCGGTGCCCACCGGGATCCGCCGGGCCACCGCAGTGCCGCCGGGCTCGATCACCGCAACATCGTCGGTGAGGATGTTGGCCACATAGATGGTCCCATCCGGCGCCGCCGCAATCCCGTGCGGATTGGCCTTGGCACCCATGTCAATGGTGTGTGACGGCCACGCCGCACCCGGCGGAATCACCGTGACGGTGTCGGCAAGCTGGTTGGCCGCATAGGCCGTCCCGTCTTTGGCCACGGCCACCTTTACCGGATACGGCCCGGCCTGGATGGTCCGTTGCACCCACGCCTCGCCCTGCTTCACCACGGACACCGAATTCTCGTCCGGGTTGGCCACGTACAGCGATCCCTCCGGCCCCACGGCCAGCCAGTGCTTGCCGCCGGACACCTTCATCACCTGTGAGACTTCGTCCGCGCCCGGCGCCACGATGCCGATTTCGGACTGCCCGCCATCGGCCTGCGACACGTACAGCGTCCCGTCCGGCGTGACGGCCAGCGACGTGGGAAACTGCCCGGTCCGGATGGTGCGGGACGGCACGGTCTCCCCCGGCCGGTAGGCGCTGACGCTACCGTCCCACCTGTAGTCGCTGACATACAGCGTGCCGTCCGGCCCGGACGCGACGGCCAAGGGCTGGCCGACGACGTCGATCACCTTCGGGTCGGCCGCGGACGCAGGGGCGGCGACGACGACGGAGGCCAGGAAGAGCCCGGCTGCCACACCCAGCGCTTTCCGGGCAGCCGTGAATGGCTTGGCAAACGGACGTGCAGGCTTGGATGTCATGAAATTCCCCCAAAAAGGTTGCCGACCCCCTCGGCAACCCTCCGATCCTAGCCGCCGTTGACTCCGCACGCGCGCATAAGCCGACGGGCCGCCGTCGTAATTCACGACGGCGGCCCGCGGCAAAGGTGCCTGACTCCCCTACCGTCCTGGTCTACTGTCCCGGGGCGCGGTAGGACGGCGTCTTCTTGGCGGCCTCGTCCAGGTCCTCCACGCTCAGCAGCGGCTTCAGGCGGACATTGACGCTCCCGCTGGAGTTGATCAGCAGCGACAGTGCTGCAGCACTTGCATCATCCGGCACGTCAAAGACGCCGAGGACGTCGTAGTAGCCGAAGGCATAGTAGAAGCTGTCCAGTGTTCCGCCCACGGACTTCAAAGCCTCGGTCAGCGCATCGCGGCGCCTGGTGCCGCCCTCCTGCATGAGCCCCTTGATGCCCTGGCCCATGTAGGTGGCCTCAAACAGATACTTCGGCATGGTTCGTCCTTCCCTGGATCCTCACAACGGTGTGCTGACTACGGTGTGCTGCGGCCATGCGGAAGGTATCTGCGGAGCCTGGATGCGGTTGATGCGGGATGACGTGCGCACAGAAGCCTCCTCACCTGGCTCGATGGCCGAGCAGGAGCGGCCCAGATCCGGCCCCTTATCCGTGGAAACGGGGTGAATGGCCCCGCTAAGGCTGAAGCTATTCCTCCTGCTGCAGGCAGTCAATACGCCGGGATACCTAATGGCGGCCACCTAAGAAGCAACCTGGAAGTGGGTGCACTGCCGGTCCCCCAACCTCCCGGGAATCAGCAGCCCAAGGCCGTTCGGCCCTATCAGGATGCAGCGGCGCGGCGAAGGCTGGAACAGTCAGGCGCCGGGCAGGATGCCCGCGGGCCCCGCGTCAGACATGGCAGAACTGCGGGCTCTGAGGACTCTGCGGACATGTCGATCGGGAAGGGACACCTCCAGCGACGCCGGAGAGCGGCCGCGTCCGAAGGCCCGCGCCGCGATGCCGTGCGAAAGAGCCTCCTGACTGCCGGCCCCTTGTCTTCACTCCTGTACGTGGTGTTCACCGACGCCATAGCGGCCTCCCTGTGGGACGGGTACCGCCGCACCGAACAGATGGTGAGCGAACTGTTTGCCGTCGGCTCCCCCGGCCGCGACGTCCTGGCCCCGTTCACCTGGGTGTACACGGTGTTGTTTGTTGCCTTCGGGGCAGGAGTCTGGACCTCCGTGCGCGGGAACCGGGCGTTCCGGGTGGGCGGCGGGCTGCTCACCGCCTATGGGCTGTGGAACATCATGGGAAGCATCTACCCGCTGAGGCTGGGCGATGACACGTCCATACCCATGCATATCGTCGCCACCAACATCCAGCTGGCCCTCATGGTGGCCGCCATGTGCTTCGTAGCTGCCGGATTCCGCGGCCTGATGCGCGCTTACTCAATCGTCTCGCTGGCCGTATCGGCGTTGATGGGCATGATCGCGTTCATGGCGGCGCCGGGCCCAAACCTTGTACTGGGCATCGGCGAGCGCATCAGCATCGGGGCCTTCCTGCTCTGGGTTGCTGTCCTCGGCGCCGCGCTGTGGAATCGCCCGCCGCCTATCGCTTACCGCAACCATGTGCAGTACGTTGAGCACAGGCCGTATGAATAGGCGCTGCTGGGCGCTGTTGTTCCGGCCATCTCCGCTGGAATTCCAGCCCTCAGCCCACTGCATGACCAATCGAGCCCTAGGTCAGAGCCCGGCCATGCGCCACCGGCTGGACCAGAAAGCCAACCCATGAACATCGCAGCTATTCCCCGTTCCCGTCCCGCCCCCAAGGCCCGCTGGTTCGTTCCAACCGGCCTGATCCTCCTCAGCCTCGTACCGATCCTGGCCGGCACATTTCGCCTGACCCAACTGGCGGGCGGCCAGGTAACACCGGACAACGCCAGGTTCTTCGATTCACCCCTCCCCGTGCTGATCCATATCCCCACAGTCACTCTGTATCTGGTGCTGGGCGCCTTCCAGTTCGTTCCCCCGCTCCGCCGGGGCAAGCGCGGCAGGGCCAGCTGGCACAAGGTTGCTGGCCGCATCCTCGCCCCAACAGGCCTGCTCGCCGCGCTGTCCGGCTTGTGGATGGCCGTCTTCTATGACCTGCCACCCCTGGACGGGCCGCTGCTGCTGGTCCTTCGGCTGGTGTTCGGGTCCGCGATGGTGGCGTTCATCATCCTGGGGTTCATCGCGGTGCGGCGCCGGAACTACGTTCGGCACAGCGAGTGGATGTTCCGGGCGTACGCCATCGGCATTGCCCAGGGAACCATCGTGGTGGTCACCCTCCCCTGGATCGCACTGGTGGGGCCGGTCACCGAGCTCAGCCGGGCCCTGCTGATCGGGGCGTCCTGGGTGCTCAGCCTGGCCGTGACCGAGTACTTCATCCACCGCCGCGCCCGCGGACCCGCTCCCGAAGGACAGACGCTCCGCGACGGCGCCGCGGGCCCTGAGCTGCCCGCCATCACCTAAACCCCTATAGCCCCGCACCGTGGACGGTGCCAGAATGTTGCGCACCAACTTCCTTCATCCGCCCAGGAATCAGGGCACCAAGGACGCAGCCTCATGACGTATGTCAAGGAATTGGGCGATGTGGGTCGGGATGATGTGGCCCTGGCCGGCGGCAAGGCGGTGGGCCTGGGCGGCCTCATCCAGGCCGGGCTGCCCGTGCCGCCGGGGTTTGTCCTGACTACGGCCGCCTACTCCGAGTTCGTCGCCGGGAACCACCTCGACGCGGCGATCCAGGACCTCGCCACGCTCCAGCCGAACGCGTCCCCGCAGGACTACGAGGATGCCTCCGCACAGATCAACGCGCTGTTCAGGAACGGCGCCATGCCAGCCGGAATTGCCGCGGAAGTCGAGGAAGCGTACGCGCGGCTCGGCAGCGGCACAGCAGTATCAGTCCGCTCCTCCGCCACCGCCGAAGACCTTGCCTCCGCCAGCTTCGCAGGGCAGCAGGAAACCTACCTGAACGTCCACGGCACGGAGGCACTCAGCCAGGCCGTCATCAACTGCTGGGCTTCGCTCTGGACGGCACGCGCCATGGCCTACCGTGCCCGCGAAGGGGTGCGGCCGGACCAGGTGCGGCTCGCCGTCGTGGTCCAGCAGATGGTGGAGGCGGACGCCGCCGGCGTCATGTTCACCGCCAACCCCGCCAACGGCCGCCGCGACCAAACGGTGATCAGCGCCGCCTGGGGCCTGGGCGAGGCCGTGGTCAGCGGCGCCGTCACCACGGACGATCTTGTGGTTGAGTCCGCCACGGGCCGGGTCCTCTCCCGGCAAACAGCGGACAAAGATGTCATGACCGTGCCCGCGGAGAACGGGACGGCCGAGCAGCCGGTGGCGGAAGCCCGCCGTCGTGCGCACGTCCTGGACGATGGCGCGGCAGCCGACCTGGCCCGCTACGGACAGCGGAGCGCAGACCACTTTGGCGCGCCGCAGGACATCGAATGGGCGCAGGCCGGCGGCCGGTTCTTCCTGCTGCAGTCCCGGCCCATCACGGCCCTCCCCGAACCTGCAGCCGACGTCCCCGAAACCTGGCCGGTGCCCTATCCCAAGGGCCTGTACTTCCGGGCGAGCATCGTGGAGCAGATGCCGGACCCGCTCACGCCGCTTTTCGCCGACCTCATCGACGGCTCGGTTACCCGCTCGCTGTCGGCCCTGATGAACCAGGCGCTGGGCCGCAACTCCCTGCGCGGGGGCGACGTCCGGTTCCCCACCATCAACGGCTACGCCTATTACTACTACCGCAACCTGGCCATGTTGCGGATGACGGGCCGCACGGTCCCGGCGCTGGGCGCGCTGTTCAGCGGCAAGGCGCACATGGGCATCACCGGCTGGCGCGACTACTCGCACCCGCGCTACGAACGGGTGGTCAGGGACTGGTCCGTGACCCCGACGTCGGAGCTCTCCGGCGACCGGCTGCTGGCCGGCGTGCAGGCGCTCCTGGACGCCGGCACCGTCTACTACACTGCCGTGCAGTCCATCATCCCGCTCGCCGCCATGAGCGAGCTCTCCTTCCGGGCCTTCTATGACAAGGCCGTCCGGCGCCGCGGCGATCCCCCGGCCCAGGAGTTCCTGCTGGGCTTCGACAGCGAACCCATCCGGGCGGAAAAGTCGCTGTACGACCTTGCGGGGTGGGCGTGGAGCGACCCCGCGCTGGTTGCGGCGTTGTTGGAACGGCCGACGGCGGAACTCGCCGGGTGCCAGCGGACCGGTTCCGCGCCGGAAGGGGTGGAGGACGTCCTGTGGCAGGAATGGCGCTTCACCTTCCAGGAGCACCTGGACCTCTACGGCCACGCCGTCTACAACCTGGACTTCGCCACCCCCGTACCGGCGGACCACCCGTCCGCACAGCTCGAAACGGTGAAGTTCTACCTCCGGGGGCAGGGCACCGACCCGCATGAGCGGCAGCGGCAGCTGACCGAGCGCCGGGAATCACTGACACGGGAGATGGCTGCCCGGCTGGGACCGCGCCGCCGAGCCCTGTTCCTCCGCCTGCTCCGGTGGGCGCAGGAAGCCGCGCCGATCCGCGAAGACGCGCTGGCCGACGTCGGACTGGCCTGGCCGCTGCTGCGGCGCATGCTGCTGGAACTGGGGCGGCGGCTGGTGTCCTCGGGCGTGCTTGCCGCGCCGGAGGACGTGTTCTGGCTGCGGCACCAGGAGCTGCGGAGCGCGGTCGACTTCGGCCTCGCCGAGCCCGGTCCGCGTGTGGGCGCTGCCATTACCGGGGCCGACCGTCCGGTCCGGGCCGCCGCGGTGGAGGAGCGGAAGATGCTGTGGCGGGGCCAGGCGAAGGCCGCGGCACCGCAGATGCTGCCCGAGAGCAAGTGGATGGAGCGGTCGTTCGGGTCGTGGATGCCCGCAGGCTCCAAGCACCAGTCCGGCGACGTGATCAAGGGGGCCGGTGCGAGCTCCGGCAAAGTCACCGCGCAGGCCCGAGTGCTGCGGGGCCCCGAGGATTTCGGCCTGATGCAGCCCGGTGAGGTGCTGGTTGCCCGCATCACCACTCCCGCCTGGACGCCGCTGTTCGCGATGGCGTCCGCCGTGGTGACCGACGTGGGCGGACCGCTCAGCCACAGCTCCATCGTGGCCCGCGAGTACGGCATCCCCGCCGTCCTGGGCACCGGGGTGGCGACGCAGCGGCTGGCCACCGTTCAGCAGGTCACAGTTGATGGCGACGCCGGTACGGTCACCATCAGGCATCCTGCCACCAGCGGGCAACGTTAGGAAAGAGGAGCGGGGAGGAGCATAGTTGGAAGATGACCAGTCCTTACACCCGGGGCGACTCCTTCAGCAGCGAGGCTTCCCGGAAACACATCAGGCAGGCGCTCGCGAACTACGGTGCAACGGAGGTTGCGTTCACTCAACGGGGAAACCTGAGTGCCGTGGCATTCAAGGGTGACGGGCGGCAGTTCCGGATTGTCATGCCCATACTGCAGTCCGAAGGCGCCCTGGCGATCCGCGGGGACGTCGCGGACAGCCGGCTCCACGAAGCGAACGCAAGAATCCTGGAACGCGCCAACCGCAAATCCTGGCACGCCCTGGCCCAGGCCATAGACGCCAAGCTCGGCGCGGCGGCGGCGGGCATTGCCACCCTTGAATCGGAATTCCTGGCCCATGTGGTCCTCCCCGGAAACCACACGGTGCTTGACGAACTCGAACCCGTCATCGACTCTGCCTACCGGTCCGGCCGGCGCCCGTCATTCGGCGGTCCGGATCCTTCTGCGCGTGCCGCCGAAGGCGAGGCAGATTTCCCGCAGCTCCGGGCCGTCCCGTCCCCTACGTCCCGGGGCGGCAGCTAACCGCACCGGCTTGGCGGTTGCTTGCCCGGCTACTCCCCCATGCCGGGGTGCACGGGAACGAAGTCGATCTTGTTGCCGGAGTTGGTCCGGCCCGACGGGGCCCGGTTGAACCCCTTCGCATCAAGCCCGTTCCCGGCCCGGAAGTCCGCGAGCGCCTTGTCGTAGGCGTTGTTAAGGGTCCGGCCAGAGAACTCGCCGGTGCTGCCGTCAGCGAAAGCAATCCGGATCCGCACGCCGGCCGGGTAGTGCCGGTTCATCCGGATGTAGCCGTCGGCGTCCTGCTGGAGAGTGATCATGGGAATCCGCTTTCGTTGGTGGGAGCAGTCTCAAGTTTGCCTCAAATCCTGAAGGATGCCGGACCTGCCGATGCCATACTGGGCCATGGCGATTGGGATGACGCGGCGTGGAACCTGGCTGCGGTACGGGCTGCTCTCAGCCCTGCTGGTCGCCATCCACCTGGGCACCCAGTGGTACTTTTCGGAGGGCGTTTACGAAGGCCGCGCGAACGTCCCGCTCCGGAAATTCCCGGAAAACGTGAGCGTCCTGGATCTTCTGACCTTCACGCCGATCTTCATCGGACTCAAGTTCCTGGCTTACGACTCCGCAGTGCGCTCCTTCACCAAGGGCTACAGGCCTCCCGCATTAATGGTCATCTTCATCGCCGGTTACGTGGTGGCCCTGGCGATGGACATCGCCTGCCTCACCGCGGCGGCAAAACCAATTGCAGACTCGGGGTTCGCGCTTCTGGGGCCGATTCTTCAAACGCCGTTTGTACTCTTCCTGGCCGGCGCAATCATCGCAGGTTTGGCACTGCAAAAAGACTTCCCCCCAGAGGCGCAACCGAACAACCCACGTTAACCTTCCCTCCGTACCCAAGGGAGGAGTGCGGCGGCAGGCGGGGCGCTCAGCCCTCGCAGGCCACCCCGTCGCCGTCGCCGTCCAGCCCGGACCGGTAGCCCGCAGTACCGGCATACAGCGGCGCCGCCCCGGCGGTGACCACTTCAGCGCAGTTAGCGTAATAGACAACGGTGCCGGCGGCGGCGGGAGCGACGGACGTTGGCGCCGGTTCACCCGGGCAGCCGGCCAGGATGCCCGCAATGGCATCGTGCTCCGCCTGCGTCACCCACAGGCCGTACCGGGCTTTCACGGACACCTGCCGGGCGACGTACCCGCACCGGAACCCCTTGGCGGGCGGCAACCAGGTGGCGGCGTCGCCGTCGCCCTTTTGCTGGTTGGTGGGCCCGTCGGTGGCCTGGAGGTTCAGCGGATCGTTGGCGAACACCGTCCGCTGCTCCGAGGTCAACTGCTGGGCGCCCTTTTGCCAGGCGTCGCTGAGTGCCACCACGTGGTCGATCTGCACGGCGCTGCTGGTGGTGGTGCCGCGGAGGAAGTTGATGACCGTGCCGGTGTAGGGATCGGCAAGCACTCCGGTTTTGACGGTGCAGGGGACGCTGCTGGTGAAGGTCACCTGGGTCAGGTCCCGCTGGAGGATGTCGTTACGGGTGTCGCAGCCGTTCCGGTCCACGTCCGCCCACGTCGGCCCGAACAGCGACCGCTCGTACCCCGTCTTGGGCGCCCGGCCCTTCACCGGAAGGGTGGCCAGGAGGTCTGCGGCCTCAAGCGCAGCATCCGGCCCGGCCACCGAGGTGCCGTCCAGGGCGTCGGCGGCGTTTGCCGGCAGGCTCGGAATGAAGAGCCCAAGCAGGGCGGAAAGCACGACGGCGGCCATCCAGCGGGTGCCGGACGCGGGCGTTGTTGCGGGCAAGGACGTGTAGCCGGACATGCAGGTTCCCCAGGTTGTGTGCAGGAAGGGTTTGGGGCGTCAGCCCCCCATTGCCGCTGACGCCACGGACGAGCCTAGCGTCCTGCACGTGCCTAAAATGCCGGTTCCGGCCGGAGTGGGCGAATCCTTCCCGACTCCTGCGCTTAACCTGCGACGGAGGCACGCGGTTCAGGCGTCAGATGGTTTCCCGCTTGCTCCTGCCCGTCCTTAAGGGTTCAGGGCCTTTCCAAAGACCCAGCGGTTCCATTTGCTGGGGTCTCCGCCCGGCGGCAGGCCGAGTTTGCGGACTGCCTTCTTCCACCACCGGTTGCTGAGGTAGAAGACCGCCCCGATCAGGACGAGGAGAACGGCCAGGACAACCAGGGACCAGTCCTTCGCAGCCTGGTACTCGTAGTAGCCCGGCTGGCCGTAGGCCAGTTCCCCGGAAACCAGTGGGCCTGTCACATCCAGGAAGTAGTAGAACAGCTGGAAGAACGGCATCGTCAGCAGTGTCAGCGGCACGAACACGATGGCGAAGTATTTGAGCCACAATGTGGCGCAGCGTTTGTTCCAGGCTGCCAATTGCTGTTTCTGGTCAGTGTCGAGCAACCGGTCCATACTCTCCCCCAATGAGTTCCCGCTTTGTGCACAGCTTACGGGAAGGCAAACTCCCGGACTTGAAAAGTAAGCATGCTTGCTATTAAGGTTGGGATCAGCTTCTCCGCCTGGCCCCCATCAGGCGGAGTGGTTGCCAGGAAAGCTCCGCGTACTCAAGTGCTGCGGGGCTTTTCCTGTCTGCCCTCCGACAGCAGCCAGGACGTCACGACAGCTGTTGATGTCAAACACAACGGTGGCACCCAACCGCGTGCCGCCGTCGTTCCTAATTCAGCTGGGTCCGCTCATGGACCCGCAGGCCGCACCACGATGGCCGAGCCGCACTGGTTGACCAGCGTGCCCAGGCTCGAGGCCGCGGTGGCGGTCTTCGTGCCAGTGGCTGACGTATCGGTCAGGGCGAGGGAGTTGACCTCGATGGCCGCGTTCGACTTGGCCGCGATGTTGGATGTTGCGTCGCCCAACTCAGTTGTCCCTGCCGGTGGGGTGAAGGACGTGGTGGCCGAGTTGGTACCGTTCCTGACGCCGTGCGCGGTCAACAGCAGGGCGCCCGGCGTTACCGGCGTGACGGACGGAGCCCTGACATCCGGGTAAGCCACCCCGGTGTTGTTGTCCGTGGCGGGCGTAACGTCGAGCGGTGTGGTGTTTGCCCCCTGCACCGCAACGGTCGACCAGGCGTACCGGGAAGTCGGTTCAGGCACGCTCGGTGCAGTATCGCCGGCCTGCATCACGCGGTACCAGACCGCCTGGTGCGCCGATGCAGAGCTTGCGCTGGTGAAGTCACCAACCGCTCGCGTCCAGCCAGCCGGGGCCGTGACATTGGCCGAACCGGACACCGTGACCTGCGAGAACAGGAAGACCGTGTCGCCGGGTTGCCAACCGGCAGGCAGGCCCGCCGTGTACGAACCCGCCGCCGTCAGCTCGCCGGACCCAGTGGCGGACGACCGGACGGAAACTGCTGATGTCGTCGGCGGAGGCGTCGTCGTTGTCGGCGTTGGCGTGGGGGTTGGCGTAGGTGTTGGCGTGGGAGTGGGGGTTGGCGTGGCGGTCGTTGTCGGTGTCGGCGTGGGGCTCGGCGACGGTGCCGGGCGGGTGATGGTGAATTTATCCGAATAGGTTCCGCCGGAAGCCCGGACGAATGAACCGGTCAAGGTTGTGCTTGTCACCGACACGTTCAAGAACCCGTAGGTGGGGTTGTTGTTGCTGCCCATGAAGCTCTGGAAGTACGGCGCCGTCGTCGTATTGCTCTCACTGTTGATCGACCTGCCGCCTGAACCCACGGTGGCCAGGATGGTCCCGGTCCCGGCCGCGAACTGCCCGTTGGGGTCAGTGCCGGCCACACAGTCGGGGTTGAAGCTGCTGACCGGGATGGCCGTGCAGCTGCCCTTGAGCGCCAGCGGGTAGCTGCGTGCGTACGCATGGTCGTGTGCCTGCAGGTACAGGTCAACCTTCTTGGAGACCAGCATGTTCATCAGCTCGGGGCTGGCGGCGCAGGGGTAGTTGACCATCGACAGGCAGTACATGTGCATGCCCACCACGACAAACGGGATTCCGGCTGCGCGCGCCGAGTCGATGGCCGACGTCACGAACTTGTAGCCCTGGGTGCCGGATTTGTAGGACCAGTCAAGGCCGCTGCCGCTGTACGTCAGCTTCGGGGACACCATGATCAGCCGCACCAGCGGGCTGCTGGCCGGGTAGTCGGTGTAGAACTGCTGGGCATAGTTGCCTACCGACCCGAGTTCATCCGGCAGGCACGAGGCGAATTTGGACCACACACCGTCAGGTCCGTCATCCTCGTGGTTCCCCGTGATGAATTCGTACGGCATGGTCCCGGCGTGCTGCTTGACGAACGAGCACCAGGCCGATTCCGGGGTGATCTGGGAGTAGGACAGGTCGCCAAGGTTGAAAAATGCCGAGGTTCCGGCGTTGCGTGCTGCATCGATGACCTTGCCCGTCACCGTGTTGCCGCCGGTGTCACCGGCGAACCCCAGGCTCACCGACGTTGCGGCCGAGGCCTGCGAGTCGCGTGAGGTGCCCAGGAAGGAGACATTGGCGAGCACGAGGGCGGTGCCCAGCAGGAGGGCCAGCACCGCAGTCACTGGATGGCGCATGCGCCCCTGGCCTTTCACTTGCAGCTCCATTCGGTTGCGCGGCGCAGACCGTTGTCGGCGGCGGAGAAGCCAATGACTACGGCGTTGGCACCTTGGCCTGAGACCGAAGTCGCGGACCCGGACACGCCGGTGAACTGGGCATCAGTTCCCGGCGGCAGGATCCGTGCGCTCTTGCCGATCCAGATCACCGCCTGCGGCCGCGCTGCGCGGAACGACGGCGAGCTGCCCGCGCCCACCGTCGCGCCCGCGATTGCTGATGCGGCGCTGGAGGTGGCGCCGGCGGCGGCTGCCCCGACGTCGGTGACGGCACCGGTCGCGGCCCAAGCCACGGCATGCGTTCCGTCGGCCACGCCACTCTGGCCCACTGCCTGCCCTGTTGAATCGATCCCAAGCACTACACCGCCCTTGCCGCTAAGGGTAGGCAGTGCCTTCGGAGAGCCATCCGGTCCCCAGAGGACCGGAGTGGCGTCGTCCCCCAGGGCCACGCCGCCGGCCGTGCCGTCCGGGCCGACCGCGAAGGCATGTCCACCCCGCGCACCGGAAGGCAGCGTGAGCTCGCGGGGTGCCGTGGTCACGGAAGGCCAGACGGCGGGATGCTCATCTTCGTCGGCGCCCGGCCCGTCTGAATGTTCCTCGTCGGCCACCAGCGCCCCGGCAACCACGCCGCTGTCAGACACCGCCGACGGTATCGCTATATCGCCGGGCTTGACCGGGAGTGGATGGTACTGGCCGTCCTGCCACCACCAGCCCACCAGCACTTCGTTTGCGGCGTCATACCCCGTGCCAACCACCACTCCCGACGAGTTAACCGACGCCGGGGCCGCGGCCTGGAGTGGGATGGCAAGCTGCGTGGGTTGACCGTTCCGCCAGAGCACCGGTGCCGACTCGCCTGCCGCCGTGTCGGCGAGGCCGACCACCAGGCCGTTGCCGCTCGAGGCGACGGCGTTGCTGCCCCGGCCGCCGAGTCCGGGAAGGAGTTTCGGGGTGCAGTTCGTGGCCGCAGGTAGATCAGGACCGGCCGCGGTGGCAGCAACCGGCAGCATCACCATGCCACCCTCAGCGGCCAACAGGAGTGCCGTCAACAGTGCCCCGGGCCGGGCGTCCTTTGACCTGGCAAGCCAGGACGGCCTGCCTCCGCGGCCGGGAGAATCCTTGGCGAAAAATTTTGGCTCTGACACTTTTGCTCCCCGGAGTAAAACCCCATGTCGCCAGCAGCATCTGCTGCAACGCAATCAGCCTTTGCTTAGCCGCACTGTCTTTCGAGACTAGGTTTCGGCCAAGCAGCAGTCACGAGTAACAGGTACTTGCTTCGGGGATTAGGGGGTACTTACGCCGGCGACCTTCCTGCAAAACCCCTACGGCGGCACCCAAGCCGGGTGCCGCCGTCGTCCGTCCTGCCGCAAAGGCTCCTATTTGAGCTTCGGCACCAGTACGGGTGTGTTCCTCTTGTACTCCTCGTAGTCCGCCTGGCCGCCCCATTTCTTGTCCGCCTTCTTCTCCAGGGGCGGCACGCCGCTGCCCTTGATCAGCAGCAGGGCCACGAAGACCGGGGAAACCAGGGCGGCCCACTGCCAGCCCTGCAGGACTGGCAGGGCGATGATGGCTACGCCCACCCAGAGGGTGATTTCGCCGAAGTAGTTGGGGTGGCGGGACCTGGACCAGAGGCCGGTGCTGATGAAACGGCCCTTGTTGGCGGGGTTGTCCTTGAAGCGGTTCTTCTGCACATCCGCCAGGGTCTCAATGGTGATGCCCGCGGCCCACACCAGCAGGCCCACCCAGAAGAACCCGTCCAGGCCAACCTTCGTGTCCGAGGTGATGGCCACCCAGGCCAGCGCCGCCGTGAGGACCACCCACAGGCCCTGGATGGTCCACGTGTTCAGGTACCGGAAGAAGTCCGGCTTGAGTTCATCGAAGCGGTCGTCCTTGCCGTGCTTGCTGATCCGCAGGAACAGGAAACTACCCAGCCGCGCGGCCCACAGCACCACCATGGCCGCCACCAGCATGCCGCGCGCGTCCACGCCCGGGCTGGCGAGCACCAGGAAGACCGTGATGGAAATGTAGGTCAGGGCACCGGTGAGATCGTAAAACTTCTCCGTCTGCGCTTTGTAGGACGGAATGAACACCAGCCACTGGATGACGAATGCGATGGCAACCCCCAGCGCGAATACCGGCAACCCGCCGATCCGGGACCCGCCCTGGCTGCCGGCCAGCGCAATGAGTACTGCCACCACCACGGCAATGACGGTACTGATGAGGGCCTTGCGGCTCTTTTCGTTCACGGACTGGTTCCTTTCCCCTGGCCTGCCGCGCTCTGCTGCACGGCCGGTCCCATCGCGCCCGGGGGCACATTCACATTCAACTACGCATGGCGCAGTCCTCTTAGTCTTCGGAGCGGGGACAGGTTTGTATGGGTCAAGCAATCCGCCGGGTACAACGGCAGCGAACAGCTTGTGGAACCGTTACCGACGCAAGGAGCCCTGCATGAGCCCCCGCACCAAGAACTGGCTGACCACCTACGTTGTCAGCGCCCTGATTTTCGCGGTGCTGGACGTGGCGTGGATCCTGCTGGTGGCCAACCCGCTGTACCAGAACCAGATCGGCCACCTCCTGGCAGCAAAGGCCAACCTGCCCGGCGCGGTCCTCTTCTACGTCATTTTCGTGGCGGGGATGGTGCACTACGGCGTCCGGCCCAACAGCCCTGGGCTCACACTGCGGCAGCGGGTCACGGGCGCCGCCCTGTTCGGGTTCTTCACCTACGCCACATGGGCACTGACCGGGTTCGCCGTGCTGAAGGATTTCACCGCCCTGGTGGCTGCCACGGACATTCTCTGGGGAGCCGCGGCCTGCAGCGTGGTCACCTGGATTTCGGCTACTGTGCTGCGCGGCCGGCTGGCAAAGGTTGCCGAGGCCTGAACCTGCTTCGCGCACACACCCGCGTCACGCAGGGCAGACTTTGGACCTGCCCCCGGGGAGGAAACCGCGGAAAGCCGGGGGCCGGCGTCGTCCATTGGCGTGAAAGCATGCTCAGCGTGACGCAAGGAACGCACAAACTGGCCCAGTTTTCACGGTCAAGCCTTCAAAACCCGCGGCTCCCACCGCAATCGGTCCGTCAAAACTGGGCCACTCTGACACGGCCCGGCGCAGGAGTCAGCCGAACAGCGCCGTTACCTGGGTCAGCGTCTGGAAAACCCCATAGGCCAGCGGGATCCCCACCAGGACCCATGCCACGACCAGTCTGCCGGTGGACTTCTTGTGGGCCGGCTCTTGTGCGCCGTGGTTGTGTGCAGTGCTGCTCATTTCAGGCCTCCCTGGGAAGTTTCGTGCCGCTCGGGGCGGCTTTCGTGGAACCGTGCGTCGACGGGCTTGACCAGCAGGTTGGCCAGGAAGCCCACCACCAGCAGCCCCACCATGGTCAGCAGCGCGGGCTGGTAGGACACGGCATTCAGCTGGCCGGGCTTGCCCTGCGCGTCCAGGATGCTGTTGACGATCAAGGGCCCGGCCACCCCGGCCGCGGACCATGCCGTCAGGAGCCGGCCGTGGATGGCACCCACCTGGTACGTACCGAAGAGGTCCCGGAGGTAAGCCGGCACGGTGGCAAACCCGCCTCCGTAGAACGAGATGATGATGAAGGCGAGCACCACGTAAAGGGCAGTGGCGGTGGACCCGGCAAACGCCAGCACCGTATACAGCACGGCGCCCACGCCCAGGTACATCATGTAGATGCGCTTGCGCCCGGTGACGTCGGAGGTGGCGGACCAGGCGAACCGGCCCGACATGTTGCCGATGGACAGCAGCCCCACGAATCCCGCAGCGACGCCGGCACTCACCAGGGACTTGCCGTCGGACTGCCGGAAGAAGTCCTGGATCATGGGCGCAGCCTGTTCCAGGATGCCGATGCCCGCCGTGACATTGCAGAACAGCGCCACCCACACCAGCCAGAACTGCCTGGTCTTGATGGCGTTCTTCGCGGAGACGTTCTCCGTGGTCACCAGCTTGGCCGCCTTGACTTTGGCGGGGTCGAACCCGGCGGGCCGCCAGCCGTCCGCGGGCACCCGAACGGTGAACGCGCCGAACAGCATGTAGGCGAGATAGACGACGGCGAGGGTCAGGAAGAGCTTGCCCACGGCGTCGCCGCTGGCCACCCAGCCCTGGCCGCCGGAGTTGGGATCGTAGGCCCTGAGCAGGGCCTGGGATACCGGGCTGGCGATCAGTGCGCCGCCGCCGAAGCCCATGATCGCCATGCCGGTGGCCAGGCCGGGCCGGTCCGGGAACCACTTGATCAGCGTGGACACCGGCGAGATGTAGCCGATGCCCAGGCCGATGCCGCCCACCACGCCGTATCCGAGGTACACGAGCCACAACTGGCGCGAGAAGATGCCCAGCGAGCCGATCAGGAACCCGCCCGCCCAGAACATCGCCGAGGTAAACATCGCCTTGCGGGGTCCGTTGGTGTCCACCCAGGTCCCCATGACCGCGGCGGAAAGGCCCAGCATCACGATGGCGATGGAGAAGATCACCCCGATTTCCGTCAGGCTGGCGCCGAAGTGCTTGACCAGCGCGGTCTTGTACACGCTGGTGGCATACGCCTGGCCGATGCAGAGGTGGACGGCGAGCGCGGCCGGCGGCACCAGCCAGCGGTTGAAGCCCGGTGGGGCGATGGAGTGGTCACGGTCCAGGAAGCCCATGGTGATTCCCTTTACTTCTCGATGACGTCGATGTCTGATCGATCCAGAGGCGAAAGGCCCTGTTGAACCCGGGCCCCTTACCTTGGGCAATCATCATGCAAATCATCAGCAAACGTACTGTTGGCGCGCCGAGCGGCAGGAAATGCGCGGCGAGCGGCTGGTTGGCTGGGGCGCTTCCCGGTTAGCCCTGCACCCGCTGACGGTAGTTCCGTGGCGTCTCGCCGGCGTCATTGAGGAAGTGCCGGTTGAAGTTGGACAGGTTGGAAAAGCCCACCTCATAGCAAATCTCAGACACGGGCTTATCGGTGCGCTCCAGCAGGCGCCGGGCGTGGGCCAGGCGGAGTTTGCGGACCAGGTCGCTGAAGTTCTGCCCCGTGGCCCGTTTGAAGTACTTGGAAAAGGTGGGCTCCGGCATCCCCACCAGCGCGGCGGCCTCGGACATCCGCACGCTGCCGGCGTGGTTGCTGAACACGTACTCCAGGACAAGATCGACGACGGCGGCGGCCTGGCTGTCCAGCTGCGGCCGGAACCACTCTTCCGCAAGGTAGCGCCGCTCCCCTTCCGGGGCACCGGCCAGGATTCCGAACAGCTCGAACAGGTGCTGGAGCCGGGCGAGACCGGTGGTGGATCCCATGGCTTCAATGGCTTCGGCGGCCGCCAGCGCAGACTGCCCCAGGAATTCGATCCCCCGCGCCGACTGTTCCAGCAGCGGCTTCACCTCGGCCAGTTCGGGGACCAGGGCCGAGGCCTGCTCAACCCATTTGCCGTCGAACTGGATCACCGCGTCCCGGTTCTCCAGCACCTCGCCGGGCTCCAGGTCGCTGACCCAGTCGTGCGGGAGCCCGGAGCCGACCAGCGACACGTGCCCTGCCTCGAAGGTGCCGATGTGGTCCCCCACGATGAACTTTCCCATGCCCTTGCGGATCAGGTGGATCTCATACTCGGGATGGTAGTTCCACCGCGCCACCGGGCTGGGGTAGCTGTGCTGGTGCCACCGGACGGAGTGATTGGGATCCGGCGGGATCACCTCACGGTTGGCCCGCATTCCCAGTAGCCTCTCGGCCAGCCTGGCGGTGGCTCCGTGGGCGGTGTCCGCGCTGGTCATGGTGCTCTCCCGTGCATCCGGTGGTTATGAATTCCGGACGGCTCCCCGGCCGCCTTTCCCCAGAGTAGCGCCTGCGGCCTCCCGGCGGGACGGAAAATAAGTATCAGAAACAGGCAACCAGGGCGCTAGTTGTGGCCTATGGCCCGGCCCTAATCTTGAGGAACACCGAACGTCCTCCGGCTTCCCGAAAAGCCCGGAGCCGCCCCAAGCCTCTCCCCCGGCGCAGCCGCCGGCGGACCGTGCAGTTCATGGGAACACCTCGTCCCGTGAACGGCACACGCAATCCCTTGAAGAACAAAGGAGTCCTTAATGCGCCCAAAAATGCGCGCTGCGAGCCTGGCCGCCGGCGCTTTGTGCGTCGCGCTGAGTGCCTCGGCCTGTGCAGGGGCCGGCGGAGGAAACGCCGCCGGAGACCCGAACAGCATCAACGTCCTGATGGTCAACAACCCCCAGATGGAGGACCTCCAGCGGCTCACCGCGGACAACTTCACCAAGGAAACCGGCATCAAGGTCAACTACACGATCCTGCCGGAGAACGATGTCCGCGCCAAGATCAGCCAGGAGTTCTCCAGCCAGGCCGGCCAGTACGACGTCGCGTCCCTGTCCAACTACGAAATCCCGTTCTACTCCGCCAACGGCTGGCTCGCCCCGCTGGACGCGGTGGCCAAAGATCCCGCATTCGAACAGGACGACATCCTCCCCGCCTACACCGCCTCCCTTACCGGCACGGACGGGAAGCTCTACGGCGAACCCTTCTACGGCGAGTCCTCCTTCCTCATGTACCGGAAGGACATCCTGGACGCCAAGGGGCTCACCATGCCGGAGAAGCCAACCTGGGACGAGGTGGCAGACATCGCCGCGAAGGCCGACGGCGCCGCACCCGGCATGAAGGGCATCTGCCTCCGTGGCCAGCCTGGCTGGGGCCAGGTCTTCGCCCCGCTCACCACCGTGGTGAACACCTTCGGCGGCACCTGGTTCGACAAGGACTGGAACGCCCAGGTCAATTCCCCAGAGTTCACCGCGGCCACCGATTTCTACACCAAACTGGTCCGCGAGCATGGTGAAGCGGGTGCCGCCCAGGCCGGCTTCACGGAGTGCCTGAACAACATGAGCCAGGGCAAGGTGGCCATGTGGTACGACGCCACCTCCGCCGCCGGAGCCCTCGAAGCCGACGCCTCCCCCGTCAAGGGCAAGATCGGCTACGCCCAGGCACCGGTGAAGGAAACCTCGTCCTCCGGCTGGCTGTGGACCTGGTCCTGGGCGGCGCAGGCTGCCTCGAAGAAACAGGACGCGGCCGCCAGGTTCATCGCCTGGGCCAGCTCCAAGGACTACGAGCAGCTCGTGGCCGCCAAGCTCGGCTGGGCCAAGGTCCCCTCCGGCAAGCGCATCTCCACCTACGAGAACACCGACTTCCAGAAGGCCGCGCCGTTCTTCAAGGCCGAACGCTTCGCCATTGAGAACGCCGATCCCAAGAACCCCGGCACCCAGCCGCGTCCCGCCGTCGGCATCCAATTCGTGGGCATCCCCGAGTTCGCGGCGCTGGGCACCAACGTCTCGCAGGGCGTCAGCTCCGTCATCGCCGGCCAGGGCACCGTGGCCGACGCGCTGGCCAAGGGCCAGGAAGCGGCCCAAAAAATCGGCAACAAGTACAAGCAGCCCTAACCGAACCGCAGGAGAACATCATGACTACCGCAACGGCGCGCATCTCCCGCCCGGGACATACCGCAGCCAAACCCGCACGAACCGCCAAATCGCGTGAACGGGCCCTGGCCTGGGCCCGGCGTGCCCCGCTGCTCCCGGCCCTCATCTTCCTCATCGTCGTCACCCAGCTTCCGTTCGTGGTGACGCTGATCATCTCGTTCCTGAACTGGAACAGCCTGAGCCCCACCAAGACCGCCTTCGCCGGCCTGGAAAACTACGTCACGGTCCTCACCGACCCCGACCTCCGCCAGGCCATCTTCACCACCATCATCCTCACCGTCTCCGTGGTCCTGGCCAGCCTGCTCATCGGGCTGGGCCTGGCGCTGCTGCTGGACAAGAAGTTCATCGGCCGCGGACTGGCCCGGACCCTCCTGATCGCACCGTTCCTGGTGGTACCCGTGGCCGCGGCCCTGATCTGGAAGCACGCGCTGCTCAACCCCGCCTACGGCCTGATCAACGGCATCCTGACCTGGCTCTGGTCCCTCTTCGGCAGCGCCACAGCGCCTCAGTTGGACCTGCTCTCGCAGGCACCGCTGGCCGCAGTGACCGTCTCGCTGGTGTGGCAGTGGACCCCGTTCATGATGCTCATCCTGCTGGCAGGCCTGCAGTCCCGCCCGATGGACACGGTGGAGGCGGCGCAGATGGACGGTGCCACGCCCTGGGCCATCTTCCGGCACCTGACACTCCCGCACCTGCGCCAGTACCTGGAACTCGGCGGCCTGCTCGGCGCAATTTACATCGTGCAGAACTTCGACTCCGTCTTCACCCTCACGGCCGGCGGCCTGGGCACCGCCAACCTGCCCTACGCCATCTACCAGACCTTCTACTACGCCAACGAGTACGGCCTGGCCTCAGCAGCCGGCGTCGTGGTGGTCATCGGCACCATCATCGTGGCCACTTTCGCCCTCCGCACCGTCTTTTCACTCTTCAAGAAGGAGGCAGCACGATGAGCACCCTCACCCCCGCCGCACCCCCCAACCCCGTCCAGGCCGCAGCCGGGAACACGGCTTCACGCCGCCGCGGCAAGACCCGCATGGACCCCACCCGCAACAGCACCGCCGCCGGAATCACCGCGTGGCTCCTGGCCCTGCTGTTCGCGTCCCCGGTGGTGTGGATGATCCTGACCTCCTTCCACTCGGAGACGGACGCGGCCACCAACCCGCCGTCGGTCGCGGCCAGCCTGACCCTGGACGCGTACCGGGAGTTCTTCGGCGAAACCTCCGGCGTCAGCCCATGGCCGTCCCTGATCAACTCCGCCACTGCCTCCATCCTGTCCACTGTGCTGGTCCTGGTCCTGGCCATTCCGGCGGCCTACGCACTGTCCATCCGGCCAGTGAAGAAGTGGACGGACGTGATGTTCTTCTTCCTGTCCACCAAGATGATGCCCGTGGTGGCCGCAATCCTGCCGCTCTACCTGTTCGCCCGCACCGTCGGGGCGCTGGACAACATCTGGTTCCTGATCCTGATGTACACGTCCATGAACCTGCCCATCGCGGTGTGGATGATGCGCTCGTTCCTGGCCGAGGTGCCCGAGGAAATGCTGGAGGCCGCCCAGATCGACGGCGCCAACCTGCTGCTCATCCTGCGGAAGGTCATCGCCCCCGTCGCCATGCCGGGCATCGCCGCCACCGCCCTGATCTGCTTCATCTTCAGCTGGAACGAACTGCTCCTGGCCCGGGTCCTCACCGGCGTGGTGGCCGGCACCGCCCCGGTGTTCCTCACCGGCTTCGTCTCCGGCCAGGGCCTCTTCCTCGCCAAAGTCTGCGCGGCCGCCGTCGTCATTTCCCTGCCGGTGCTGTTCGCCGGGTTCGCTGCCCAGGACAAGCTGGTCCAGGGCCTCTCGCTCGGCGCCGTCAAGTAACCCTTCAACCTCTGCAAAGGAACATCCCGATGACCACCACCGTCCAGTCCCCCACCGCCACCGCCGGCATGCCCGCGACCATGCGCGCCGCCATCCTCAAGAGCCAGGGCGACATGGCCCTGGAAACACTGCCCGTCCCGCAGCTCGACGCCGACCAAGTCCTGGTGCAGGTGGCCGCCGTCGGCGTCTGCGGCAGCGACGTCCACTACTACGAGCACGGCCGGATCGGCCCCTACGTGGTGGACCACCCGCTGATCCTGGGGCACGAACTATCAGGCCGGATCGCTGCCGTCGGAAGCGCCGTGGACCCGGCCCGCATCGGCAGGCGCGTGGCGGTTGAACCACAGCGGCCCTGCCGTAAATGCACCCAGTGCAAGGCCGGCCGCTACAACCTCTGCCCTGACATCGAGTTCTACGCCACGCCACCGGTGGACGGCGCCTTCGCCGAATACGTCACCATCCAGTCCGACTTCGCGTACGACATTCCGGACAGCGTCAGCGACGAAGCCGCAGCCCTCATCGAGCCACTCTCCGTGGGGCTGTGGGCCTGCGAGCGCGCCGGCATCCGGCCCGGCAGCAGGGTGCTGATCGCCGGCGCCGGTCCCATTGGCATCATCGCCGCCCAGGCTGCCCGGGCGTTCGGCGCCACGGAAATCTACATCAGCGACATCGCCGAGGACCGCCTCGCGTTCGCCCTCCAGCACGGGGCCACACACGCGCTGAACGCCCGGACGGACAGCGTGGAGGGGCTCGACGTCGACGCGTTCATTGACGCTTCCGGCGCACCGCAGGCGGTCCGTTCCGGGATTAAGGCCGTGGCCCCGGCGGGCCGCGTCATCCTGGTGGGACTGGGCGCCGACGACGTTGAACTCCCTGTCAGCTACATCCAGAACCGTGAGATCTGGCTGTCCGGCGTCTTCCGCTACACGAACACCTGGCCGCTGGCCATCCAGCTGATCGCCGACGGCAAAGTGGACCTGGACATCCTGGTCACCGGGAAATTCCCCCTGGCCGAATCCGAAGCGGCCCTCAAAGCAGGCAAGCAGCCCGGCCAGCTCAAGGCCGTGGTCTACCCGGGCCGCTGACCACGGCACCACATCCCAGCAAGAACACTGCAAGGAAGCAGCCATGCCAACACGCCACAAAGCACCGGATTACGACGGCGGTCCCCTGGTCACCGTGATCGGCGAGTCCCTCATGGACATCATCGATGACCCGCGCCGGGGAACCTCCAGCCGGCAGGCCCATCCCGGCGGCAGCCCCCTCAACGTGGCAGTGGGAACTGCCCGGCTGGGCCTTCCTACCAGCCTGGTGACGCACTACGACGACGACGCATACGGGCTGATGATCGAAAAGCACCTGCAGTCCAACGGCGTTGCCCCGGTCAGGGGCGGCGATGCGTCCACATCCACGGCGACGGCAACGCTGGGCCGGGACGGTGCCGCAACCTACGCGTTTGACATCACCTGGGACCTTAATGGTGCGGCGCTTCCAGCCCTTGCAGCGGTGCAGGCTTCACGCCACGTGCACACCGGGTCCATCGCGGCAGTCCTGTCCCCCGGTGACGCGGCCGTCCGGAGCCTGATCGATGTCGCCCGGTCGCACGCCACTGTCAGCTTCGATCCCAACTGCAGGCCCGGCATCAGTCCCGATGTTGCCGCGGCCCGCGACCGGGTTGAGGCTTTTGTCGCCGCCAGTGACATCGTCAAGGCAAGCGACGAAGACCTGTCATGGCTCTACCCGGACAGGACCCCGGAGGAGTCACTGGCCGCCTGGCTGGAGCTCGGCCCGGCAGTAGTGGCCCTGACCCGAGGCGCGCACGGGCCCGTACTCCTGAACAGGCAGGGCCGCGTGGAACTGCCGGGCGAGACCGTCAATGTGGCGGATACCGTCGGGGCCGGAGACTCCTTCATGGCCGCCCTCATCTCCGGCGTGTCACAGTTGGACCTCCTGGGGGCAGCCGCCAGGCCACGTCTGGTGGCACTCACCCCAGCTGACCTGCCCGCCCTGGCCGGCTATGCGAACAGGGCAGCCGCCATCACCTGCTCCCGCCCGGGCGCCAACCCACCCGGGATGGTGGAGTTGGGCGCACTGGCACCTCCCCTTCGCGTCTGACCGGCCGCCGCCCTGCTTTCGGCCAGCGGGGGCGGGTGGCAGAGTGGGACGATGAGTGAGCAACCTGCCGCGCTGGTCCTGAACCTTGAGTGCACGGTGGCGTCCGCGCCGGAGGCAACGTTCCGGCTGCTGACGGACCCGGTCCGGCTAGCCGAATGGTGGGGCCCACACGGTTTCAGCATCCCTGAAGTGGACGTCAACCTGGTGGTGGGCGGCCGCTACCGGTTCCGCATGGCCCCGCCCGAGGGCGAGCCGTTCCACCTTTCCGGGGAGTTCCTGGAGATCGACCCGCCATGGCGGCTGGTCTACACCTTCGCCTGGGAGGAACCGGCGCCGGACGACCGGGAAACCGTCGTAGACCTCTCCCTCGCCAGCGCCGGAACCGGCACCCGGGTGGCGCTCTCGCAGGGACCGTTCCTGACGGAGGAGCGGCTGGCCCTGCACCGGGACGGGTGGAGCGACTCGTTCGAGAAGCTGGTTCTCGCCGCCCGAAGCGCCGGTTAGGGAACCCCCCGCGTCACGCAGAGCATGCTTTGAACCCACGCGTCATGACGAAACCCCGGAAACCCGGGGCCCGCCGTCGTCCGTTGCCGTGAAAACATGCCCTGCGTGACGCCGGGCGCGCAGAGTGGCCCAGTTTTCACGACAAAACCTCGAAAATCCGTGGCTCCCGCCGCCGTTTGTCCCCAAAAATGGGCCAGTGTGAACATGCGGACCCCTCACTCCGCCGCAGATCGCAATTGGGCGGGCCGGCGGCAAGCAACCCAGCGGTGCGGTAGCTTGACCAGTATTCACAGCAGCTTTCGAATCCCGGGGCAGGTACGGCATGGACGCGGACGTCATCATCATCGGCGGCGGGCTGGCGGGGCTGGTGGCGGGCAATGAACTCGTGCGTGCCGGCAAGCGCGTGGCCATCGTGGAACAGGAAAACGCGGCGAACCTGGGCGGGCAGGCCTTCTGGTCCCTGGGCGGGCTCTTCCTGGTGGACACCCCCATGCAGCGGCGCCTGGGCGTGAAGGATTCCTTCGAGCTGGCGTGGCAGGACTGGCAGGGTTCCGCGCAGTGGGACCGGCTGTCCGGGCCGCTCCCCGAGGACGAGTGGGCGCAGCAGTGGGGCCGCGCCTACGTGGAGTTCGCCGCCGGTGAGAAGCGCGCGTGGCTGCGGGAACAGGGCATCCGCTTCACGCCGCTGGTGGGCTGGGCCGAGCGCGGCGACGGCCGGGCCGGCGGCCACGGCAACTCGGTGCCCCGCTTCCACGTCCCGTGGGGCACCGGCACCGGGGTCTCGGAACCGTTCGCGGACAGGGCCCGGGAGGCGGCTTCGGCGGGCAGCGTCCGGTTTTTCTTCCGGCACCAGGTGGACGCTTTAACGTACGACGGCGGCACGGTCACCGGAGTGCGCGGCGTGGTGCTCGCTCCTGATGACTCCCTGCGGGGTGTGTCCTCCAACCGGAATGTGGTGACCGGGTTCGAGCTGGGGGCGCAGGCCGTGGTGGTGGCATCGGGCGGAATCGGCGGCAACCATGAGCAGGTGCGGCGCTGGTGGCCCGACCGGCTGGGGACGCCGCCGCGGAAAATGGTCACCGGGGTGCCGCAGCACGTGGACGGGCGGATGCTGGACATCGCAGATGAGTCGGGCGTCCGGCTGGTGAACCGCGACCGCATGTGGCACTACAACGAGGGCATCCAGAACTGGAACCCCATCTGGCCGGACCATGCCATCCGGATCCTGCCCGGACCATCGTCGATGTGGTTCGACGCCCTGGGCCGCAGGCTCCCCGCCCCCGGCCTGCCGGGCCACGACACCCTGGGCACCCTCCGCCTCCTCCGGACCACCCCGGAGCTGCAGCAGCACAGCCATTCCTGGTTCATCCTCAACCAGCGCATCATCGAAAAGGAATTCGCCCTCTCCGGCTCGGAGCAGAACCCGGACATCACCAACCGCGACCTCAAGCTGCTGCTGCGGACCCGGCTGGGGCGCGGTGCAAGCGCCCCCATCGAAGCATTCAAGGAGCACGGCGTGGACTTCGTGGTGGCGGACAACCTGGCGGACCTGGTCCGCGGCATGAACGGGCTGACCGAGGAACCGCTGCTGGACCATGCGCTGCTTCGGCGGCAGATCGAGGAGCGCGACGCCGAGATCCGGAACCCTTACTCCAAGGACAGCCAGGTCGCCGGTATCCGCAACAGCCGCCGCTACCTGGGCGACCGGCTCTTCCGGACCGTCAAACCGCACCGGATCCTGGACCCCGCCGCCGGCCCGCTCATCGGCGTCCGGCTGCACACGGTCACGCGGAAAACGCTGGGCGGCATCCAGACGAACCTTGACGGCCAGGCCCTGGGTCATGACGGCTCCCCTATTCCCGGCTTATATGCCGCCGGTGAAGCTGCCGGGTTCGGCGGCGGCGGCGCCCATGGCTACAACGCGCTGGAAGGGACGTTCCTGGGCGGTTGCCTCTTCACCGGCCTGACCGTGGGACGTTCCCTGGCCGCCGAATTGTAGGACTTACGGCACCGCGGCCAAAGCTAGTGCCCGCCGCGCCGGACCAGCCGGAATTCCGGCAGCGACTCCCACTCGCGCGGAAGGGTATTTCGTTTGCCGTCGGGCCGGAACCCCTGCTTCAGGTAGAAGGCCAGGGCCCGGGGATTGTTCTCCACTACCCAGAGATAGGCCGGGCCGGAGCCGACGGCGGCGCTCGCCAATGCTGCGCCTAGGCCCGTCCCGTAGGTCCGCCGGAGGGTGTAGATCGAGTAGAGTTCCAGCGCTTCGGGAGCGTCGTCCTCCCTGCCGGGTCCGGCGTCCGCATAGCCCACCAGTTGGTTATCGGCGTCCAGGGCGAGGAGCCGCGGCTGGTCGGTGGCCAGGAACGACCGACGCCGCTCCACCCGCTCCGGGATGCTGGCCCTGCGCCTGCGGAAGAACTCCGGCGAGAGCAGGTGCGGGTAGCACTCCTCGTGCGCCTGCGTCTGCATGAGCACCACTGCCTCCGCGTCCTCCGGGGCGGCCTGGCGGAGATGAAAGTCCATGCCGCCAGCCTAGCCAGTACGCTCCCAAGCCGTGCGCCGCCGTCGTACCTTCCATCATGCCCCCATCGGCCGGCAGTACCGCGCACGTAGCCTGCGCTCCCGGGCACTTAAGATGGGGCATGACCTTTGAGGGCGCGCTCCTGACGGCGGTTGGCGCCGGGCTGATTCTGCTGATGGTCTCCGACGTCTTCCAGACCCTGCTGTACCCCCACGGCTCGGGTCCGGTGGGCCGGACCATCATGCGCGGGTTCTGGCTGCTGTCCAGGAAGCTCAGGGGCGGGGCTTCCTCGGTGGCCGCGCCGCTGGCCATGGCGGCAGTCATCGCCGCGTGGGCCGCCCTGGCTGCCGTGGGCTGGGCGCTGCTTTACCTCCCCCATTTGCCGGGCGGATTCACGTACTCGGCAGATATCCCCCGGCAGGCTGACTTTGCCGAGGCGCTGTACATCTCCCTGGTGGCTCTCTCCACGGCGGGATTTGGCGAGATCGTGGCCACGCACCCGCTGCTTCGGCTGGTGATGGCGTTCCAGGCCGTGGCCGGTTTTGGCCTGCTGACCGCCACCGTCTCGTGGATCCTGCAGACGTATCCCGCGCTGAGCCGCCGGCGGGCGCTCGCCCACCGGTTGAACCTGGTCCGGGAAGCGGCGGGACCGTCCGGCATCGCCTCGCTTGAAGCCCGGCACGCGGCGGGGCTGCTGGAATCGATGGCGGAAAACGTGGCGTCGGTGAGCATCGATCTTCTGTCCTTCCACGAGACCTATTACTTCCATGAGGTGGAGCAGAGGGGTTCGCTTCCCGCCACCATCGCCTACGCCCACCAGCTGGCCTCGGACGCGCAGGGCAGCGACAACGCCGAGCTTCGGTTCGCCGGGCGGATGCTCTACGCAGCACTGGATGACCTGGCGGATGTGCTGCGCGGGAAGTTCGGCCACGTGGGCAGCACCTCCTCCGACGTGTTCGACCACTACGAGCTCCACCACCGACACCGGCGGCCCCCGGAACCGCGGCCATAGCCCCGGCTCCGGCCGCGCCCGGCTGTTGAAAAACCCGTTGTTGCCCTGAGGGCCCCGGCGTAGACTCGCCCCACCATCCACGCGGAGGCGGGAAGCCATGAAGAGCATCCGGGCGCAGGCCCTTGAGGTGGAACAAAACGCCAGGCTCACCCCCGGCGACGACGAGCGGTTCTCCGGTTACGGCGTCATGGGCCTGCCCTTCAGCTCCGGCTACGTCCTGGCCATGCGCCGCTTCCCCGTCACCAGTGTTGGGCCCGGCTACAGCTCGGTCTGGCTGCGCCGGCCTTCCGGCGACTGGACCATCTACGCGGACGCCGCACCGGAGGCTTCCTGCGCCCGCTATTTTGCTGCCGGGCTTGCGGACGCCGTCCACTGCGACGTCGGCGTCAACTGGACTGCCGACGACGCCTTCACGGTAACCATCGGCGGGGACGTGGACCTGATATGGCAGGTGGAACTGGCGTCAACCCCGGTGACCGCCGCCATGAGCGCGTTCATGACGGCGCTGCCCAACACCCTCCTGGCCAACAAGCCGTTCCTGAAAGCCATGGGCTCCGCCGCCGGGCCCGTGCTCAGCGCCGGACGCTTGGGCCTGGCCGGGAGCGCGCCTAACAGGCAGGGTTTCCGCGCCAAACCCCGGCGCATGTGGTTCATCTCCCGAAGCTCGGCCACCCTGGGCGGCGATGATCTTGGCAGCCCGCAGCCGTTGCCCGTCCAGACTCGGTTGGGCGACTTCTGGATCCCCCAGCGGGGCATTTTCGTGATCGGCTCTTCGGCCTTCGACCGGTTCGACCCCGCGCAGCATCTGCCCGCCTCCGCCCGCAAGGCGGCATAAGCCCCCCGAGCTGCGCCGTTGACCGCCCGGGTTGCGGCGGTGCCCGGGTAGGGTGTGGACCATGACACGCGAAGGCCGCCCCTGGACGTTCGCCGCGGTGTGCATCATGGTGATCGCCATGACGGTCCTGCTGTTCGGGCTGTCCTGGGGTCCGGCGAATGCGTTGACGCCGGTGTATTTTGCGGCCTACCTTCTCATCGGCGCCTGCATCTTTGGCCCCGCCGGGAAGTGGCCGTCGCTGGCGCAAGCCGCGGCATTCCTGCTTCCGGGCGTGGTGCTGGCCCTCCTTGCGCTCCTCGGGGCAGGCTTTTGGTGTGGGCTGTGGCTGCTGGGACTCCCGGGCTGGGGTGTGCTGCTCGCCCGGCGGACCAGCGAAGGGCGGCTTCCCGTAACCCGGATCCTCACGTTCCTGGGATTGCTGATTGTGGGCTCCCTGGTCCTGGTGCTGACGGGCTTCTACCTGTTCCTCTTCGCACCCGCCGTGCTAATTCTTCCGGTGGTCAGCCTGGTCCGTGTCGCCCACCCGTACTACCGGGAAAAGCCCCTGCGTCCGGCCCTGGAGATCTTCCTGGCCGTGGCCGCCGTCGTCCTGGCCATCACCCTTCCCAACCAGCCGGGGTCCTGGACGTCGCTGTTCACCTACGCCGGGGGCGCCACGGTTGCCGGGCTGATGATCGGTTACTGGGCCACCAGGACCCCGCTCCGTTTTGAACAGCGCCGGGTGAACCACGGCGTCCGGCTGTAGGACGGCCAGTCACAATGCCCGTCAGGCCGTGAGCCGGGCCACCAGCTCCCCCCGGCTGCCGACGCCCACCTTTTCGAACAGCGACTTCAAGTGGTCGTGCACCGTGTGCGGGGAGATGAACAGGTGCCGGGCGATCTCCGCCGTTGAACTTCCGGCCAGTACCTCCAGGCAGACGTCCCGTTCGCGCGCAGTGACGCCGAACGCCATCAGCAGCAGGGCCAGGAGGTCGTGGGTGGTTGCCGGTTCCACGGTGACCACCATCTGGTCGGGGTCATCGCCGGTAATCAGGCGGCTGGCCTGCAGCACCACCCAGTTGTTCGCGGCGTCACGCATCCGGGCCCGCGCCGTCCCGGAGGCGGCAGCGTGCGCCTGGGCCACCACCGAATACAGCGTTTGGCTGAAACGGCCGGGTGCAGCGTCCTCCACCCCCGCAAGCCAGGAGGCGGCGGCGGGGGTGGCGGCGCGCAGGTCGCCGTGCAGCCCGGCCAGGACAATGACAGGCCCGACGGCGGCCGGTCCCGCCGGGCGCGCCACGCGGACGGCCGCCCTGGTGGCCGCCGCCAGGGTGGCCGTGACCGCGCCCAGGAATTCCACCTCCCGGTCGCTGAAGTCGGGGCCGCCTTCCCGGAAGATGCTGCCCACGCCCCAGCACAGGTCGTCCACCCGGAACGCGGCCCGCAGCTCATGGTCAAGGCCCAGCGGTTTGAGCAGGTCGTTGATCCGGACGCTGCGGACCACCTCCCGGTGCGGCGCATCCGAAATCCTGGCGATGGGTCGCGGCCGCCGCAGCAGCTCCACGAAGGTGTTGGGTTCCTGGCCTGTGTACTCGGACTGGGCAAAACGGAGGAAGTACTCCTTGAACTGGTGCTCCCCCACGGGCCACGGCCGCCAGTTGGTCACGGAGGTCATCACCATCGAGACGGGGTCGACGCCGGCCCAGCACCCCTGCTCGAACGGCACCTCCCGCTGCACCACGGCAAGCGCCGAGGCATAGAGGCCCGGCAGGTCCATCCCGCCGGCGGCCATGGCGGCGATGTCCCGCCGGGCACGCTCCGCGCGCTCCTCCCACATACGTCCAGTATCCGCCCGGAAGGGGGCGCGGCAATCCCCCAAACCGGGGGTTTTGGAGGCGGCCCGAAACCCCCGGTGGGGGGATCGCGGCGGCGCGTGCCGCCGTCGTACCTTTCCTCCATAGGCGCCGCACCAAGGCGGGCGTCCGAAATAAAGACCCAGGGAACCAAGGGAGGCTGCAATGGGACAGGCACGCGAGGTCATGGACCGGCTGATGACGGCCATGGATGCAAAGGACAAGGAGGAACTGGCACGCTGCTACGCCGTCGATGCCGTGATCCAGACCCCTGACCAGGGCGAGGTCGCCGGGCGTGAGGCGATCGCCACCTACTTCTTCCACTTTTGGGAGGCCATGCCGGACGTCAGGTACGAGCAGTTGGCCACTCACGAGGCGGGGAACGTTGCCATCATCGAGGGCTTCGTGGCGGGCACGAACACCGGGCCGTTAAGCCTGCCCACGGGCGGGACGCTGCCGCCCACCGGCAGGCAGGTCCGGGTGCGAAGCTGCGACGTGGCCAGGGTGGAGGCAGGCCTGATCACAGCGCACCATGCCTACTTCGACCAACTGGAACTTCTTGGCCAGCTGGGGCTGCTTCCGGAACTGTCCAAACAGTGAGGGGCAGCTCCGCCACGGCGTTCCGGCCGTGGCGGAGCCGCCCCCTAAAGCAGCAGCGTTACCGGTCAGACGGCCGCGGCAACCTCCACGCTGTTCGCCACGCCGCTGTCCGGCGCAACCTCTGATACCCCGGCAAGCCGGAGCCAGGTGTCCACCACGGTGTCCGGGTTCAGGGAGATGGAGTTGACGCCTTCCTTCACCAGCCACTCGGCGAAGTCCGGGTGGTCGCTGGGGCCCTGGCCGCAGATGCCAACGTACTTTTCGCGGGCCCGGCAGGCCTTAATGGCCATGCTGAGCAGCTTCTTCACGGCCGCGTCCCGCTCGTCAAAGCTGTTGGCCACGATCGCCGAGTCCCGGTCCAGGCCCAGGGTCAGCTGGGTCATGTCGTTGGAGCCGATGGAGAAGCCGTCAAAGAACTCCAGGAACTCGTCGGCGAGGAGCGCGTTGGACGGCAGTTCACACATCATGATCACCTCCAGGCCGTTCTCGCCGCGGCGCAGCCCGTTTTCGGCGAGCAGCTCGATGACGCCCTGCGCCTCGTCCAGGGTCCGCACGAACGGGATCATGAGCTTGACGTTGGTCAGGCCCATCTCGTTGCGCACGAAGGACAGCGCCTCGCATTCAAGGTCGAAGCAGTCCCGGAAGGACGGCTCCAGGTACCGGGACGCGCCGCGGAAACCGATCATCGGGTTCTCTTCGTGCGGCTCGTAGGCCGGGCCGCCGATCAGGTTGGCGTACTCGTTGGACTTGAAGTCGGACATCCGGACGATCACCGGTTCCGGCGCAAACGCGGCGGCGATGGTGGCTACGCCCTCGGCCAGCCGCTTGATGTAGTAGTCGCGCGGGCTGCTGTAGGCGCTGATCCGCTCCCGGATCTCGGCGGCCACATCCGCCGGCTGGCTGTCCAGGTTCAGCAGGGCCTTGGGGTGGATGCCGATCTGCCGGTTGATGATGAACTCCAGCCGGGCCAGGCCCACGCCGTGGTTGGGCAGCTGCGCGAAGGTGAAGGCCTGCTCCGGGGTGCCCACGTTCATCATGACCTTCACCGGCGCCTCAGGCAGCTGGGTGACGCCGGTTTCCTCAACGCTGAAGTCCAGCAGGCCCTCGTAGATGCTCCCGGTCTCGCCGTCGGCGCAGGACACGGTGACTTCCTGGCCGTCGGACAGCGCGTCCGTGGCGTTGCCGGTGCCGACGACGGCGGGGATCCCCAGTTCGCGGGCGATGATGGCTGCGTGGCAGGTACGTCCGCCGCGGTTGGTGACGATGGCGGAGGCACGCTTCATGATCGGTTCCCAGTCGGGGTCGGTCATGTCCGCCACCAGCACGTCGCCGGTCTGGAATGATGCCATCTGGTCAATCGCCGTGAGGATCCGGACCTTGCCGGCGCCAATCCGCTGGCCGATCGCGCGGCCTTCCACCAGCACGGGGCCGGTGGCGTTCAGGCGGAAGCGGCTCTGGCTGCCGGGGGCGCGGCGGGACTGCACGGTTTCCGGGCGTGCCTGCAGGATGTACAGGCCCCCGTCAATGCCGTCCTTGCCCCACTCAATGTCCATCGGACGGCCGTAATGCTTCTCAATGGCGATGGCGTGGCGTGCAAGCTGCTCCACGTCGTCGTCCGTCAGGCTGAAGCGCGAGCGCAGCGAAGCCTCCACTGGCACGAAGTCAATGGTGCGGCCGATCTCGCTGTTGTTGGTGTACGTCATCTGCAGGGCCTTCTCGCCCAGGCCGCGCTTGAGGATCGCGGGACGGCCGGCCTCCAGGGCGGGCTTGTACACGTAGAACTCGTCGGGGTTCACGGCGCCCTGCACCACGGCTTCGCCCAGCCCGTAGGAGGAGGTGACGAAGACGGCGTCCTGGAAGCCGGACTCGGTGTCCATGGTGAACATGACGCCGGACGCGCCGACGTCGGAGCGCACCATGCGCTGGATGCCCGCCGAGAGTGCCACGTCGGCGTGTTCGAACTTGTGGTGCACGCGGTAGGCGATGGCGCGGTCGTTGTAGAGCGACGCGAAGACGTCCTTGATGGCCTGCAGGATGTTCTCGATCCCGCGGACGTTCAGGAAGGTTTCCTGCTGCCCGGCGAACGAAGCATCCGGAAGGTCCTCGGCCGTGGCGCTGGACCGGACCGCCCAGGACAGGTCCGCGGAGCCGGCGTGCTTGTCCACCAGCTGCTGGTACGCCTCGCGGACCTGCGCCTCAAAGTCGGGCAGGAAGGGGGTGTCCCGGACCAGGGCGCGGATTTCCTGGCCGGCCGAGGCCAGGGCCGTCACGTCATCGGTGTCCAGTCCAACGAGCCGGTCGGCGATCTTCTGGTCCAGGCCCGAGTCGGACAGGAACCGGCGGTAGGCGTCTGCCGTGGTGGCGAAGCCGTCCGGGACCTGGACGCCGGCCGAGGTGAGGTTCTGCACCATCTCCCCCAGGGAGGCGTTCTTGCCGCCCACCTTGTCCAGGTCCTTGAGTCCAAGTTCAGAGAACCACAGAACGTCTGTCGTCATAATTGCTGCTCCTTTGCAGTGTTTGGCGTAGGCAATGCCGGCCGCCACGGTAGTTCCGGCCGGAAGAAAAAACCCTGCTAACAGTTTCAGGTCTGCAGCGGACTTTCCACATGATGTGGGCCACGCCACGTTTATGAAACAACTGCTAGTGCTTGAGGTTCATCCGCTGCAGGATGGTGGCTGCCATTTCCTCAACCGAGACGGTGGCGGAGTTCAGGTACGGAATCCGGTGGGAGACGTATAGCTGCTCGGCGCTGCGCAGCTCAAACCCGCACTGCCGCAGGGACGCGTAGGGCGAGCTGGGGCGGCGCTCCGTCCGGATCTGGCTCAGGCGCAGCGGGTTGGAGGACAGGCCGAAACACTTGGACACGAATGGCCGCAGCGGTTTGGGCAGCCCGTCCCGCTGGAAGTCCTCATCCACCAGCGGGAAGTTGGCGGCGAAGATCCCGTGCTGCAGCGCCAGGTACATGGTGGTGGGCGTCTTTCCGCACCGGGACGGGGCCACCAGGATCACCTGGGCCTTCTCCAGCGCACGCAGGCTCTGCCCGTCGTCGTGCTCCATGGCGTATTCGACGGCGGCCATCCGGGACTGGTAGCGCGCGGCGTTCCCCAGCCCGTGCGCCCGGCCCGGCTCACCGCTGGCGGGCGTGCCCAGCGCCGCTTCCAGGACGCCCACGTGGGTGCCGATCAGGTCCACGATGACAGCGTTGCAGCCGGCCAGGATCTGCCGGATCTCGCCGTTGACCGCGGTGGAAAACACCAGGGGCCGGGGTCCGGCCGCGGCCAGGCCATCGATGGTGCGCACCACCGACCGCGCCTGTTCCGGAGTGGTGATGAAGGGGATGGTGACGCGATCAAAGTTGTCCACGGGGAACTGCGTCAGCAGCGTATTCCCCAGTGTTTCCGCGGTGATGCCGGTACTGTCCGACAGGAAGTAGACGGGACGTAGAGCAGCAGTGGTCATGAAATGACCTTAGCGTCCTCCTGGTGAGGCAGTTGCGGGTCAGGCCGCCTTCACCGGTGCCTTGCTGCCGGAGGACGCCGCCTGGCCTTCGCGGGCCAGGAATGCAGAGAGTTCACCGATGGTGCTCATGAGCGGGGCCGGGAAGACAACCGTGGTGTTCTTGTCGACGCCGATTTCCACCAGCGACTGCAGGTTACGCAGCTGCAGCGCCAGCGGGTGGGCCATCATGGTGTCGGAAGCGTCTCCGAGGGCCGCGGCCGCAATGGCTTCGCCTTCGGCGGCGATGATCTTCGCCCGCTTCTCACGTTCCGCCTCAGCCTGACGGGCCATGGCGCGCTTCATGCTTTCGGGCAGCTGGATGTCCTTCAATTCCACCAGGGTGACCTCCACACCCCATTCGACAGTGAGCACGTCGAGGATTTCCCGGATGTCCACGTTGATCCGTTCTGTCTCGGACAGGGTCTGGTCCAGCGTGTGGCGGCCCACGACCTTCCGCAACGTGGTCTGGGCTATCTGGTCGATCGCCGCGGCCACATTCTCGATGGCGATGACAGACTTCACGGCGTCCACAACCCGGTAATAGGCAACCGCGGACACGTCGACGCTCACGTTGTCCTGGGTGATGATGCCTTGGGACTGGATGGGCATGGTGACGATCCGCAGGCTGACCAGCGGCAGCCGGTCGATGACAGGGATGATCAGCCGCAGGCCAGGATCCCTGACGCCGACTACCCTCCCAAGCCGGAAGAGCACGCCCTTCTCGTATTGGCGCACGATCCGGATAGCCATTTTCGCCACGATGAGCAGCAGGACGGCGAGAACGACGAGAACAATAATGGTGGGGTCCATCAGGATCCCCTCCTGTTGAGCTGAGCCGGACATGCCGGTGCAGGGCCGGCCCCGTGGCAGTTGTCCTGGCTCCATTCTCCCACCAACGGCGGCAGTTAGACCCGGGCCGGTCATCCCCCGTCACCGTCCCGAACGTCAAACGGCCGGCACGCAAACACGGAGGGCTAGACTGGCCGGGTAAGGACGGGTTGGGGGATCCAGGGCGGCTGTGCCGCCGTTCCGCTGGTCGGTCGCAGCCAGCGGACCCTAGGATCATCAATGACCTTCTTCCAGGACTTTCCCATTCCTCCCCTGCCGCCCCGGTCGCGCTCGCAGCGGTACGTCCCGCCGCCGTGGGCCGCCGCCCCGGCCTACGAACTTCCCGTCGCCGTCCAGCTGGGACAGTTCGTGCGCCGGACTCCGGAGATGGTGGTGGCAGTCAAGAGTGCGGACGTGTTCTCCACGGGCTGCGTGTTCAGCGTGTCCTGGCTCTTCCGCCGCGGCACACAATCCGACGACGACTGGGCGGACCTGCAGCACCTGTTCTTCCAGCCGCGGATGGGCCCCCGCCGCGGCAGTGGACAGCAAACGGGTCAGCTGTTCGGTGTCCAATTCCCCGACGGCTCCAAAGCCAGCACCGGCACCCTTGGGCCGCACGGTTTCATGGAGCGTGGCCAGCAGCCCGAGCCACCTGTCCTGGCGCTGAACAACGGCGGCGGCAGCGGCGGCGAGGACGAGTACTCCGGAACCGGCACGCTCTGGCTGTGGCCGCTTCCCCCTGCCGGCGATCTCCGGCTGGTGGCCCAGTGGACGGACTTCGGCCTGCAGGAAACGTCATTGATGCTCGACGGCGGGCGGTTGCGGGACGCCGCTGCAGGCGTTCAGGAGTACTGGCCTGAGGAGGGCACCACCCATGGCTGATTTCACGGGGCTGGTCCTGTTTGCGTTGGTCGGAGCAATCTTCTTCTACATCCTCTACGGCGTGATCCGCGCCGCCGTCCGCGACGGAATCCTCCAGGCGGACGAACGCCGCAGACGGCGCTACGAGGAAGAATCCAGCGCGGACACGATGCTTCCGTAGCCCTGGAGGAACATCCGCCGGCCCTGGCCTTCGTCGGTCCACACCCAGATGATGGAGTAGTCGGAGGTCACGGCATCCACCACTCCGGTGCCGGCCAGGGTTCCTTCGGCGAACCGGACCCGCTCCCCCACCGCCAGCCGGGGATGCCTGGTCCGCTTCCTTCGAGGCTTTAGCGTTTCTGCTTTCCCTGCCATTGCAGGGTTGGAAAGGCAGGGGGTTGTGTGCTGGCGCATCGGCTTCCTCGGGCTCGCGGGCGGATGGTCAGCTCATTACAACCCTGCCCGCTGCTCCCAGGTCACGCACCGGGCGTGGTGGGAAAAGACTAACGCGGCGGTACCCCTGAATGCACCAGCGGCCGCCTCGGGACGGAGTATGACTGCTCCGTCCCGAGGCGGCCGCTGACCCGCTACCGGAATTACTTACGGCGCCGGTTACTCGTCCAGCGCCGCCACGGACCCCAGCGCGTCCCATGCGAAGCTGGCCAGCCAGTGGGTGGACATGAAGTCGCCGCTTTCCAGCCCGGACAATCCGGCTTTCAGGAGCGGATCCAGCGCCTCGGACAGCACGGCCGCGGCGGCGGAAGCCCCGGTACCGGAAGACTGGCGAAGCGTGGTGATGATGCGCGCCACCTGCCCCGCACGGGTCAGGTTCAGTCCGTGCAGGTGCACCAGGTAGCCGTCGGTCTCGTCCGTCACGCCCACCGGCTGCAGGATGCGCGACTCGACAGAAAGCCCTGGGAGGAACCCCGCAAACCATTCGGCGAACTCGTCCGCTGACAGTACCCGGCGCATCAGGTCCGCCTCGCTGAGTCCTGCTGAGAGGAAGTCCTGGCCGCTGAGCTCCCAGTCGCCCGGCCAGCCGCGGTCGTTGCCGAACCACTCACGTGCCGCTTCCTCACAGGCCTTCGCCGCATCGGTGCGGCCCAGCGAGCGGAACGCATCCAGCATGTAGCCCACGCCGAATGCGGCGTTGGTATGCAGCCCGTGCCGGACCGGGTATTGGGCCTTGGCCATCCAGGCCACGCTCAACCCGGCCACCGCATCCACCAGCGGTTCCAGGGCTGCGCCCCATTCGCGGAGCTGCGGATCGGAGGACGCGGAGCACGTGGCGGCCAGCCGCATCAGCCACGCCCAGCCGTACGGGCGCTCCCAGGACGGGTTGGCCAGCAGGTAGTCCCGCTCCACCGCCAGCTTGGCCGGGGTCAGGTTGGCGCCCACCGCTTCCCGGAGTGACGCCTCGGTGGGGCCGTCCACCCAGGCCGCCGGGCCGGCGTCGGACGCTCCTTCAATGGGAGCCCCACGAAGGGGCGACCAGGCAGTCCCACCCAGCAAGCTGGCGCCCAGCCAGTGCATATGGACGCAGGAGTGCCAGTCGAAGGAGGTGTAGAAGGCGGGGTGGATCTGCTCGGGGGTGGGCCGGTCGTCTGCGGAGACCTGGGTGTGGTGGGCCGAGTGCGGGAAGGGCTCGCTGAGGTTGCCCAGCACCACGGCCGCATAGTCGGGCGCCGCCTGTGCGCGAAGATCGTTGTCCATCATGCTCCTTTGAAAAACAGGGTTAGTGGAAGGCCAGGAAGTACATCAGAGCGATATTGACGGCCAGCAGCGGGATGGCCGTGCCCACCTGTGCCGTGATGACGCCGTACTTGTTGTTCATCTCCAGCAGTGCGGACGGCACCAGGTTGAAGTTGGCGGCCATGGGTGTGCAGAGCGTGCCGCAGAAGCCGGCCAGCATGCCGATCGCGAAGACGATGGCGGGGTCGCCGTGGAAGGTCTCCACCAGCACGGGCCAGCCGATGGCCGCGGTCATGATGGGGAACGCGGCGAAGCCGTTGCCCATCAGCACGGTGAACAGGAACATGCCGATGCAGTAGACCATCACGCCGGCGATCAGTGAGCCCTTGGGCAGCAGCCCGGACGCGAGGTTGCCCACCGCGGTGCCCACGCCGGCTTTGGTGAAGAGGATGCCCAGGGTGGTCAGCATCTGTGGCAGCAGCGCGGCCCAGCCGATGGATTCGAGGATCCGGCGGCTTTCGAAGATGGGCGTGGCAGGGTTCTTGGGCTTGAGGATCACCAGGGCGACGACGACGGCGGCCAATGCGCCGATGGCCAGGGCCACCAGCGTGGTGTTCTTGGGATCCAGCAGCGGGGTGCCGCCAATGGACAGTAGGGGCGCTGCGAGCACCAGGATGACGGTGACCAGGGGCAGCGTCAGGGCCGGGATGAAAAGCTTGTTGCCGAAGCGCTTGGCGAATGCCTCGCGCTCGGGGCCCGTGGAGGTCCGGTGCTTGCCGTGGCCCAGCAGGCCGGTGGAGGCCAGCACCACAAGGACCAGGACGGCGATGCCCAGGACCCAGCCCGGCGCCGTGCCTGCCTGGACCCAGGTGCTGTAGAAGAAGCACAGGCCCAGCAGGCCCCAGAAGGAGGAGCTGCCCCAGCGGCGGGGGTGGTGGGTGTCGGCGGCAATCAGTGATGCCCAGGCGACGAACAGAATGCCGATCAGCCAGTAGACGGCTTCAACGTTGATCATTTTGCTTCTCCTGCGGTTTCCTTCTGGGCGGTGAGCTCGTATTCGCGGTATTCCTTGTCCAGCTGCTTGTCCAGGCGCAGCAGCCGGAAGCCGTGGATGAGGAAGGCCGCGATGGCGGTGGGGATGGCCCAGAGGGCCAGCTGGAGCGGTTCCAGGTGCAGGTGGTACGTGGTGTCCACGAACGTGGTGATCAGCAGGATGGAGCCGACAGCGACGAACACGTCCTCACCGAAGAACACGCCCACGTTGTCCGCGCCGGCGGAGTGGCCCTTGATCTTTTCGCTGATCTTGTCCGGGACGTGGCCATACCGGCGCAGCGCCGCACCCTCGGCCATGGGGAACACCAGCGGGCGGACGGTCTGGGCGTGGCCGCCGATGCTGTTCAGGCCGACGGCTGCGGTGATCTGGCGGACGGCCAGGTAGCCGATCAGGACGCGGCCTGCCGTCAGCTTGGCGAGCCGGCCGATGAGGACCTTGGCCTGCTCCTGCAGGCCGAAGTACTCGATGATGCCCACTACCGGCAGCACCGCCACGAAGATGGTGACGGAGCGGCTGCTGGCGAAGCCGGTGCCGAACGAGTCAAGGATCTGCGCGGGGTTCATTCCGCCCAGCAGTGCGGTGACGATGCCGGCGACGGTGACGACAATCAGGGGGTTCAGGCGGATGGCGAAGCCAACGATCACCAGCAGCACCCCGATGAGTACAAGCATGATTATCCCTTCCCAGGGGACCCGTGACGGGTCTGCGAAAGTGGGGGCCGGCGCGTCCGTTGGGGTTGATCATTGGGGGTGACGGCGCCGGGGGGGCGGGAGCCCCGGTCACGTTAGGGCTGCAGGGTTAAGTGAGCTGCAGGACAACGGTGTGATCTAAAGCATAGCTTTTTGTTCAACAATCCTGCAACCCCCTTTGAGGCCCGGTTTGGTTAGCGGCCGACGGCGGCGAGCAACTGGGCTTCAGCGCGGTCCAGGTAGGCGGCCAGGAAGTCCGCTGCCGCGGCCAGGTCGCCGGCCTCCATGAGGTCTACGATCCGGGCGTTGTCCTCCACATAGGGCTCGTGGAAGGCCGGGTTGGCCGCCATGGAGTGGAATACCAGGCGCATCTCGGCCAGGACCTGGTCCATGAGGCTGTTCAGCCGCTCACTGCCGCTGCGGTCAACGATGGCGCGGTGGAAGTCCTGGTTGGCGCCCGCCATGCCGGGGATGTCGCCCTCCGCGGCGGCTACCCTGGCGGCTTTGACGATTCCGGCCAGGGGCTCAACGGGGGCATCGGTGGCCCACAGGACCGCGGCGGGCTCCAGGAACCGGCGGACCCGGTAGATCTCGCGGATGTCATCCGCCGTGGGGTGGGCCACGAAGACACCGCGGTTGGGGATGCGGGTGACGATGTGCTCCGCATGCAGCGCCGTGAAGGCCTCCCGCAGGGTGTTGCGGGACACGCCAAGGGCCTCGCGGAGGGCTTCCTCCGCGAGCTTGGATCCGGGCGCGAGCTGGCCGGCGGCGATGCGGCTGCGGAGCTGGGCGGCCACCCAGAGACCTGTTTCGGCGTGCTTGGTGGTCCTGGCCTGGGCTTGGAGATCGGCCAGTACCTCGTCAAACGTCATGGCACCACGATATCCGGCCGGATGCCGGCACCCTGTCCGCAGCGGACGTATTCCGCCATCATGGTGACCATGACGTGGCTTGACTGCCTACGGTTCGACCCCCTCGCCCCGTTGCTGTCGAGCGGGCATCCGGCCGTGCGCTCCTGGGCCGTCCGGGAGCTGCTCCCGGGACCGGCGGGGCTGCCGCCGGCCCCGGCGGAGGCACCCGATGAAGGTCTCTGGGACCTTCCGGTCCCCCGCCGGATCCTGAGGCGCCAGGCGGCCGACGGATCGTGGACCTACCCAGGAAGACGGCCCCGGGCCAGGATGGAGTACGACCTGCTGGAGACCTACCGGCACCTCGGGTTTCTCGTGGAGATGTTCGGCCTGACGCACCGGCATCCGGCCCTCGCCGCAGCAGCCGGCTATGTGCTCTCCCACCAGTCCGCCGACGGTGATCTTCGAGGGATTTACGGCAACCAGGTGTCTCCCAACTACACCGCGGCTTTCATCGGGCTCCTGAGCAAAGCGGGGTACGGCGACGACCCCCGCGTGGAACGGGCGTTCAGCTGGCTTGAGGCGTCGCGGCAGGACGACGGGGGCTGGGCCCTTCCGTTCCGCACGCGGGGGAGGAATCTGGATGCGCTTGAGGAGCCGCTGACTATCCCCGGCGATCCGGCGCAGCCGTTCTCGCATCTGGTTACCGGGGTGGTGCTCAGGGCGTATGCGTCCCATCCCCGGTACCGCGCAAACGCCTCGGCACAGAAGGCTGCGGAATTGCTGGCGCGCCGCTTGTTCGAGCCGGATGCCTATCCGGATAAGGGCCGTGCCGCCGACTGGACCGAATTCAGCTTTCCTTTCTGGATGACGGACATCGTTTCCGCCCTCGACGCCATCAGCATCGTCCGTCCCGGGCTCAGATCGGAAAAAACCGACCAGGCGCGCGACTGGCTGGCCGCACACCAGGAACCGTCCGGGCTCTTCACTGGCCATCTGCTCCGGGACAGGTACCACGACCTCCAGCTATGGTTCAGCCTGGCAGTGTGCCGGGTCTTCGCGCGTATGCCCTCGTGAGGTTCGCTCACCCGATGGTGGCGAGCACCTGTCCGGGCGCGACGGCGTCCCCCGCCGAAGCGAGCTGCTCGCCCAGGGTGCCGGCACGGTGCGCGGGCACGGCCGTTTCCATCTTCATGGCCTCAAGCACCAGCACGGCCTCCCCTTCCTCGACCGTTGCCCCGGGCTCAGCCAACCACTTGACCACGGTGCCGGCCATGGTGGCCAGCAGATCGCCGTCGTTCTTCTCCGCCGCGGCCTCCCCGCTGCTCTCCGGAGCCTCCGTGCGTGCCCGGCCACCGCCGTCCAGCAGGGAATCCAGCAGCGCCTTGGGAAGTCCCAGCTCCATCCGCTTGCCGTCCACCTCGATGCCGATGGTCCGGCGGGGCTCTTCCGGCGCGGCAGGGCTGAAGGCAGGGTCCGCCGCGAGGGCGGTGGTGAACTCGTTCTCGATCCAGGTGGTGTAGACGCCAAGCGTGTCGGTGCGGGTGAAGTCCGGCGCCTCCACTACCGCCCGGTGGAACGGCAGAACGGTGGCCAGGCCTCCGATGCGGAACTCACGCAGGGCACGGCGGGCTCGGCGGAGGGCCTGCTGGCGGTCCGCGCCGGTCACCACGAGTTTGGCCAGCAGGGAATCGAACTGCCCGGGGACCACGGAACCGGACCGGACGCCGGTGTCCACGCGGATCCCCGGCCCGGTGGGCACCTCGAACAATTCCACACCGCCGGGTGACGGCAGGAAGCCGCGGCCCGGATCCTCAGCGTTGATGCGGAACTCAAAGGCGTGGCCGCGCGGCTCCGGGTCCGCCAGGACGGGAAGCTTTTCCCCTGCTGCGATGGCCAGCTGGGCGGCCACCAGGTCCACGCCGGAGGTCTCCTCGGTGATGGGGTGCTCCACCTGCAGGCGCGTGTTGACCTCCAGGAAGCTCAGGAAGCCTGTCCCGTCCAGCAGGTATTCCACGGTGCCGGCGCCCACATAGCCGGCCTCGCGGCAAATGGCCTTGGCCGAGGCGTGAATGGCCGCCCGCTGCTCAGGGGTGAGGAAAGGTGCGGGGGCTTCCTCCACGAGCTTCTGGTGGCGGCGCTGCAGGGAGCAGTCGCGGGTGCCCACCACCACCACATTGCCGTGCGTGTCCGCGATGATCTGGGCCTCCACGTGGCGCGGCCGGTCCAGGAACTTCTCCACGTAGCATTCGCTCCGGCCGAAGGCGGCCAAGGACTCCCGGACCGCGGAGTCGAAGCTTTCCTCGATGTCCGCCATGTTGCGGACCACCTTGAGGCCACGTCCGCCGCCGCCGAAGGCAGCCTTGATGGCCACCGGAAGGCCCACCTGTTCGGCGAAGGCGCGGACTTCCTGAGCGCTGGCCACCGGCCCGTCGCTTCCGGGTGCCAGCGGGGCGCCGGCCCGGACCGCTACCTCGCGGGCGCTGACCTTGTCGCCCAGCAACCGGATGGTTTCCGGGGACGGTCCGATCCAGGTCAGTCCGGCGTCGAGCACCGCCTGGGCGAAGCCGGCGTTTTCGGACAGGAAGCCGTAGCCGGGGTGGACGGCGTCGGCGCCGCTTTTCGACGCAACCGCGAGGATCTTTTCGATGTCCAGGTAGGTTTCCTGCGGCCGGGAGCCGGCCAGCGAGTACGCCTCGCTGGCGGCGGAAACGTGCAGCGCGTCGGCGTCCGGATCGGCGTAGACTGCTACGCTCTCCAGGCCTGCATCGTCGCAGGCGCGGGCAATCCGCACGGCAATTTCGCCGCGGTTGGCAATGATGACTTTACGCATGGGATTCCTTAAGTGTTTCGGGCAGTTCTGCCGAGGATGCTGCGGCGGCGAACCGGACGGTGCTGCCCGGGGGAAGCTGGGCGGCCTTGTCCAGGTCGGCATGGACGACGACGGCAATCACCGGGTACCCGCCGGTCACCGGGTGGTCGGAGAGGAACAGGACGGGCTGGCCTTCCGGCGGCACCTGCACGGCGCCGCGGACAGTTCCTTCGCTGGCGAGTTCACCGTCCCGGCTGCGGGTGAGCGGCTGACCGTTGAGGCGCAGGCCGATGCGGTTGGACTGCGGCGTGACGGTCCATTCCCGGGCCAGGAAGTCCTGAAGGGTTTCAGCGCTGAACCAGTCCTGCCGGGGTCCGGGCACCACCCGCAGCACGGTGGCCGCGCCCTGGTCCGGGAGGGGCGATATTTCCGGGTGGCCCACGATGCTGCCCGGTTTGGCGGCCTGCACGGACAGGATGGTTCCGGCTTCGAGCGGTTTGGGGCCGATCCCTGACATGGTGTCCGTGGAGCGGCTGCCCAGGGCAACAGGTCCACCGATTCCCCCGCGGATGCCGATGTAGGAGCGGAGCCCTGCGCTGGGGTTGCCCACGGTCAGCCTCTCCCCTGCCAACAACGCGAAGGGGGCGTCGCACGCGGGGTGCCGTACCGTCGTCGTCCGCTGTGATGCCTCCCTTGAATCTGAACCGGGTGTGACCTCCAGCGGGACGGCCGCGCCGGTGACGGCCAGGACCTGGTCGGTGAGGGCTTCGAGTTCAAGCCCGCCGAAGAGGAGTTCGATTCCGGCGGCGCCCTCGGCGTTGCCCACCAGGCGGTTGGCGCGGCGCAGCGCTCCCCGGTCCATGGCGCCGGCGCTGCTGACGCCCAGCGAGGCGAAGCCCGGCCGGCCCAGGTCCTGCACGGTGGCCTGCAGTCCGGGTTTGCGGACGGCCAGGCCGGGAGTGGCGCGGTCGGTCACCGCGGGCTCGGAGGCGACCGGCCCGGACTTTTCCGCCCCGGGCTGTTCGGGCACACATTGTTCGGTCACGACGGCGTGGGCGCGGACGGCCTGGAAGCGGACTGTATCGCCGGGGCGGACAAGGGCGGGATTGTCCCGGCCCAGGTCCCACATGGCCGCCTCGGTCCGGCCGATCAGCTGCCAACCGCCCGGCGACTGCCGTGGGTAAACGGCCGAGTACGCCCCACCCAGGGCCACGGCTCCGGCGGGAACGGCCGTCCGCGGTGACCGGCGCCGCGGCACCTCCAGGCTGGCGTTCTCGCCGGTGAGGTAGGCAAAGCCGGGCGCGAATCCGGCAAAGGCGGCGGTCCAAAGCTGACCGGTGTGGGCGGCCACCACGGCCTCGCGGCCCAAGCCGGTGAGCGATGCAACCTCGTCCAGGTCCTCGCCGTCGTACACCACGTCGATGGTGACCAGCGCGCTCTCGGTGTCCGCGGGCGCCTCCAGGTCGAGGCTGCGGACGTGCGCGGCCACGGCCTGCACCGCCTCCGGCGAATCCGCCGTGATGAGGACGGTGGTGGCGGCGGCGATGACGTCGATCTGGCCCGGTTGCGGATGCGCTGTGAGTTGCGCTTGGAGGCTGAGGACCGCTTCCAGGGAGGGCAGCTCCACCAGGATGGCGCGGTCACCGGCGGGCCGGATCCCGGTCAGTTCCGCGTGGGGGTCAGTACCTGTACGCTGCAGTTGCATGGCGGCCATGCTAGGCGAAGCTTTGGATCCGGATGCCGGCGTCCACCAGCGCGGAACGGACGGCGGCGGCCTTGGCCACGGCGCCGGGGGTGTCACCGTGCAGGCAGATGCTTTCGGCTTTGACGGGGACCAGCGATCCGTCAACGGCCCGGACAACACCGTCCCCGGCCAGACGCAGGACATGTTCGACGACGTCCTCCACCGAGTGCAGCACGGCGCCGGGTTCACGGCGGGAGACCAGGGTGCCGTCCGGGTTGTAGGCGCGGTCAGCGAAGGCCTCCGCCACTGTCCGCAGCCCGGCCGCTTCGGCCTGGCGCTGGATCTCGGAGTTGGGGAGCACCATGAGCGGCAGGCTGGGGTCCACCGCGACGATGGCGGCCACCACGGCACCGGCCTGCTGGGGGTGGTTCACAATGGTGTTGTACAGCGCGCCATGCGGCTTTACGTAGCGGACGGCGGTTCCGGTGGCGAGGGCCATGGCCTGCACGGCGCCGATCTGGTAGACCACGTCTGCGGTCAGTTCGGCCGGGCTCATGTCCATGAAGCGGCGGCCGAAGCCGGCCAAGTCCCGGTAGCCAGGGTGGGCTCCCACGGTGACGCCTGCCTTCGCGGCGGCCTGGCAGGTGGCCATGATGCCCATGGGGTCACCGGCGTGGAAGCCGCATGCCACGTTGGCGCTGGATACGCTCTCGAAAATGGCGGCGTCATCGCCGAAGGACCAGTTCCCAAAGGACTCGCCGACGTCGCTGTTCAAGTCGATGCTGGGCATTGTGATCTCCGTCTCGGATTGCTGTTCATCCAAGAATGCCCTAAAAACTAAGATTGTTCAACAATCCCATGACCCTATTACCGGGACTCCCCCGTGACGCTCCATCACATCCTGCAGGTTTACCGGGATGCCCCATCACTTCCCGCAGGTTTTCCCGGGACGCCCGCTCACATCCTGCGGGTTTTCCTGGGACGCCCGCTCACATCCTGCAGGTTTTCCTGGGACGCCCGCTCACATCCTGCAGGTTTTCCTGGGACGGGCCATGGGGCTTGGGGTGCTTAAAGCAGTAGGACCCTGACGTTCCGTTGTCAGGGTCCTACTTAATGTGTGTCCGGCGGTGACCTACTCTCCCACACCCTCCCGGGTGCAGTACCATCGGCGCTGTGGGTCTTAGCTT